>NZ_WKZG01000012.1:0-88239 GCF_009679665.1 Faecalibacterium sp. BIOML-A4
GAAGATTTTGCAGAGCAAAACATGTGAAAAGGCAAAGCTCCTGCTCATGGTCACCGTTCACACCGAACGCAGTTCCTGCCCCTGTTTTGCAGCGGCGTTGTCCGGCTCGCCCACAGAAAGCGTGAGGTCATGGCGCAGTATCTCGTTCAGACGGCTTATGTAAGATTCAAGGTACAGTATGAAGAAAGCCGGACGCAGTGCGGACACTACAACCTGCTTCTTTCAAGCACAAGAATAACACTTTACGGTTGTACAGTCAACAACTAAAAACAAATTTTGGAAGATTGAACAACTACATAAGATTTTATTTGTGAAAAAGAAAAATACCGCCCACGCAGCGCAGCGATGGATTTTGTCGGGTGAATCGGCGGCAAAATGAATCGGGTGTGTTGCGGGACGGTAAAAATCTTCATGGGGAATAAATCCTCGCCGCTCTGTACTTTTCTACAAAATTGGTGGGATTTGCGATAAAGGGTATCATGGATTGCAAGGCACGTCAAGATGGTTTTGCAAATTTTATTGCAGTAAAGCAGTGATAGTAGGACTTATATTTAACACACGGCAAGAAACAATTTCCGTTTCGCACATTGTAATGTTCGCAGAAAAAACTTATAATGCTTTTGAACCTGTAGGACACACAAAACGCGGAAAAGAGAGGGAATCATGAGAAAACTGTTCCTTTTGGAAGATGATCTGAGCCTGATCAGTGGGCTGACTTTTGCATTCAAGAAACAGGGCTTTGCACTGGATACAGCCCGGACGCTGGCAGAAGCCGAGGTGCTGTGGTCAGACAGAAAATATGACCTGCTGGTGCTGGATGTTTCTCTGCCGGATGGCTCTGGCTTCGATTTCTGCCAGAAGGTGCGGCGCACATCCAACGTGCCGATTCTGTTCCTGACCGCTTCGGATGAGGAAATGAATATCATCATGGGACTGGAACTGGGCGGGGATGATTACCTGACCAAGCCGTTCAAGCTGGGTGTCCTGTTGTCGCGGGTCAATGCACTGCTTCGCCGTGCAAATGCGTCCAGCGCAGGAGAACCCGTACTGGAATCGGGCAGCATCACCGTTCGGCTGTTGCAGGGGCAGACATACAAAAACGGAGCATTGCTGGAACTGACCGGCGCAGAGTACAAGCTGCTCTGCTTCTTTATGCAGCATCCGAATGCCGTGCTATCCAAGGAACAAATTCTGGATGCACTGTGGGACTGCGATGGGGATTACATTGACAGCAGTGCCTTAACAGTGTACATCCGGCGGCTGCGGATGAAGATCGAGGACGACCCCGGCAAACCGCAGATGTTGCTGACTGTCCGCGGCATGGGCTATAAATGGAATGGGTAAAGGTGCCGTATGAAAGTATTCGCAAACCAGGAGATCCGAAATTTGTTCCAAGCCGTGCTGGCGGTCTGGGCGGTGGCATTGGCTCTCACGCAGGGCATCGTATGGCATACGACGCATGTGTTTTCTTTCGTGTTACTGTTGGTTTTTCTTCTGCTGGGCGGCTGTCTCTGGGGTGTGCTTTTTCGCTATTTCCAAAGGCAGAGCGCGCTTCTGGAACAGGCAGTCCAGCAAATCCAAAGCTGTCTGGATGGCAACCCGGATGCACGACTGGGCTGCGACCGGGAGGGAGAACTTTACCGTCTGTTTCACTCCGTTAATGCATTGGCGGCAGTTCTGAGCGCACACGCAGACAACGAGCAACGGGAGAAGCGTTTTTTGAAAAATACCATTGCAGATATTTCGCACCAGCTCAAAACACCGCTGGCGGCGTTGAATATCTACAACGGTCTGCTTCAGGACGAAGCTGTTTCGCCGTCGGAGGTCAAAGAGTTTGCAGACCTGTCCGAACAGGAGTTGGACCGCATCGAAACGCTGGTGCAGAATCTGCTCAAAATCACCCGGCTGGATGCCGGTTCGGTCGTCTTGGAGAAGAAAAACGAAAATGTTGCTGAAATGGTGCAGGATATCGCGCGGCAGTATAGCTATCGTGCAGAGCAGGAACAGAAAAAGCTTGTTCTGTCCGGCTCAGAGGCGGTTACACTTTGGTGCGACCGTGACTGGATGCAGGAAGCTGTGGACAATCTTGTAAAGAATGCCCTTGACCACACAAAGAGCGGAGATACGATTCAGGTAGAGTGGAATGCACTGCCGTCCATGGTTCAGATCAAAGTGCGCGACAACGGCAGCGGTATCCACCCGGAAGATTTGTACCATATCTTCAAACGGTTTTATCGCAGCCGCTTTTCACAGGATACACAGGGCATCGGGCTGGGTCTTCCGTTGGCAAAAGCCGTTGTGGAAGCCCATCACGGCACCATTGAAGTAGACAGCGAGCTGGGAAAGGGCACGACCTTTACTCTGAATTTTCCGATTCCTACAAAATTGTAGGCTGCGTGTAGGCTTGCAGTAAGGTTGACGTGTTATCCTTTTCTGCACAGACAGAGATAATCCGTCTGAATCGAAGGAACCTGCAAAGTGAGGGATACACTATGGAACTATTAGAAGTCAACCATCTCTGCAAGACCTACGGCAGCGGAGAAACTGCTGTCCATGCGCTGAAAGATGTTAGCTTTTCAGTGCCGAAAGGCGAATATGTGGCGGTCGTTGGCGAATCCGGCTCCGGCAAAAGCACCCTGCTCAATCTGATTGGCGGACTGGATACGCCGACTTCCGGCAAGGTGCTGATTGATGGCAAGGATGTTTTTGCCATGAAAGACCGGGAGCTGACGATCTTCCGCCGCCGCAATATCGGTTTTATCTTTCAGGCATTCAACCTCATCCCGGAACTGACCGTAGAACAGAACATCCTGTTCCCGGTGCTGCTGGACTACCAAAAGCCGGACAGGGCATATCTGGAAGAGCTGCTGACCGTGCTGAATCTGAAAGACCGTCGAAAGCATCTGCCAAGCCAGCTTTCCGGTGGGCAGCAGCAACGGGTAGCCATCGGCCGCGCCCTGATGACCCGCCCTTCCCTGATTTTGGCGGATGAGCCGACCGGCAATCTGGACACCCAGAACAGCAGCGAGGTCATTGCCCTGCTAAAAGAAACATCCCGGAAATACGAGCAGACCATCCTGATGATCACCCACAACCGCAGCATTGCGCAGACGGCAGACCGGGTGTTGCAGGTATCGGACGGCTGCCTGACCGATTTTGGGAGGTGCCGGGAATGAGAAGTACAGAAATGAAAAGCTATCTGAGCCTGATCCCGATTTCTGCCAAGGTACGCAGACGGCAGAACCGCATGACGATTTTGTGCATCGTCCTTGCGGTGTTTCTGGTCACGGCGGTGTTCAGTATGGCAGATATGGCGATTCGTATGGAAACCTCAAACCAGCTGAACAAAAACGGAAACTGGCATATCATGGTAAAGGACATCTCCCCTGAAACAGCCGCAGAGCTTGCCGCACAGGAGGATGTTGCTGCATTTTCGGCGTATAGCGACATCAACGCTTCCCTTACGGAAAACTACTTTGCCGGAGATAAACGTGCCGCACTGGTAGGAGCAGATGATGCGATCCTTCAAATCTTTCCGGGAATGCAGTGTAGCACTGCCCCGGCGGATGGCGAAGTGCTCGTGACAGCAAACATCCGGGATTGGCTGGATGTCACGGTCGGTACAGCGATTCCGCTGACGCTCCCGGATGGACAGACCATTTCGCTTACTGTCGCAGGTTTCAATGAGGATACCTCCGATGCGAACCAGTATGATGCTGTTGTGCTGGTGATGAACCGCAGTACATTTTCTCAGATTGCCGCACAGGGAGAAGAATCCTTTGAAACACAGTATTTCATCCAGTTCAAGCCACGTACCAATTTGCGGCAGTCCATTGTGAACATCGAAAACAAGTACGGAATTTCAGAAGAAAAAATCTCCGAAAATACTTACCTGATGGCGTTGAACGCAAGCAGCAACAACGATTATATTGTAGGCTTATATGCGGTAGCGGCTGTGTTGGCTGGCATGGTCGTCCTTGCCGGAATTTTTATGATCACAGGCAGCATCAACAGCAATGTAGCTCAGCGTACCAGCTATTATGGAATGCTGCGCTGTCTTGGGGCAGAAAAAAATCAGGTTCGGATGCTTGTCCGGCTGGAAGCTCTTTTCTGGTGTAAAACTGCTGTTCCAGCAGGATGTGCGCTGGGAATCGTTTCCACATGGGGATTGTGTTCCTTTCTGCGTGGATTTATCGGCGAGGAGTTCAGCTCTTTACCAGTGCTTGGCATCAGCCCGGTCGGTATTATCTGTGGTTCCGCGCTGGGACTTATCACGGTTTGGTTCGCGGCATCTTCTCCGGCACGGCGGGCGGCAAAAGCTTCTCCGATCACAGCAGCAACTGGGAATGCGGTGGAGAATGCAGCGGATTCTCCGTGTCATGCTCGGTTGTTTGGAAGTCGTGCAGAGCTTTCTTTGGGCGTGAGTCATGCAACCTCGTCCAAAAAGAACTTGCTTCTGATGACAGGTTCCTTTGCGTTAAGCATTCTCCTGTTTTTGAGCTTTTCGGTTTTGCTTCGATGGGTTGGATTTGCGCTGAATCCGTTGCAGTCCTATGCACCGGACTTATCGGTGGCTGAAACATCCGGGCAAAATGTCCTTGACCCGGTGCTGGTGGAGCAGCTGGAAGCTCTGCCGGAAGTCAAACACGCATTCGGGCGGATGTATTGCCCCCTCCCGGCGGAATATCAGGGAAAACAGGGGTCCATCGACCTGATTTCATACGATACGATACAGTTTGGCTGGGCGAAAAAAGACCTGATTGGCGGAACCCTTCCGCAGGAGCCGGAGGATGGCACATATCCTGTGCTGACGGTATTCGACAAAAGCAACTCCCTGACCGTGGGTGATACCATCCAGCTGGAGGATGCAAAGCTCACAGTCGTGGGTGTATTGAACGACAGCCCGTTCAGTAGTACCGATTCCCCGATTGTTATCTGCACCGAAGAAACCTTCCATCAGCTGACCGGGCAAAACCGCTATGCGGTGATCGATATTCAACTAAAAGATACCACAGCAGACGCAGCCATTGCACAAATACACACCCTGCTGAGCGACACGTTAAACAAGCAGGTTGTTTTTTCCAATCGAATCGAAGGAAATCGGATGATACAAAGCACCTACTGGGCGTTCCATCTGGTGGTCTATGCGTTTCTCATCGTGATTGCAGGAATCACCATTCTGAACATCATCAACAGCATTTCCATGAGCGTGTCGGCACGAATGAAGCAGTATGGCATCCTGCGTGCCATCGGGATGGATGATGCACAGCTGAAACGCATGATCTCTGCCGAAGCTGGCACCTATGCGGTGTCTGGTCTTGTGGTGGGCATTGCACTGGGTCTTGTGCTGAACCGGATGCTGTATACCCGGCTCATCACCCATTATTTCGGTGCAGCGTGGCAGGTGCCGTGGGGCTGTCTTGCCGTGATTGTCGCAGTCGTGCTGGCGGCTGTGGTGCTGGCAGTATATACCCCGGTCAGGCGAATCCTCATGCAGCCCATTACTGCAACCATCAGTGAATTATAAGCCAGAACAACAGATGCCCACCAGCTTATGGCGAAAACCATAGGTCGGTGGGCATCGTGTTCTTTATAAGGGATAAGGGCTTAATCTTCCGGTCTGCCGTGGTCACAGCCAAGGGAAAGATAATGCTCCGTCCCTCCACCCAGCACAAGCTGAGCGTACTCCAAGGGCTTGTTGTAGAGCAGCCAGTCCAGCTCTGCCCGCTGTGCCGGAGTGTTGCCGTACTCATCCTCGACGGCGATGCAGTCGATGGCAAGGGTGGTGTATGACGTTTGCAAACATTGCAATGGCCAAACCCCTTTAGCATATAATATGATTGAGTGCTTTTAAATTTAAGCACTTGAACTTACGTCCTTTTGTGGTATAATAAAGCTAGAGGATAGCGGCATTGACCAGCTATCGGTGGCGATGAAGCAGTGGACTGGTTCGGTATCAGCCGATTGTGGAGCCAGACCGTGGGTTGAGCGATAACCACAAGCCGAATAGATTCGATGAATCGAAAGAAAACGCTTAATAGGAGCCTTGCCTTTCGGCAGGGCTTCTATTTTTTTGAGGGAAGGTGAAAATGTGCAGGACGAACAGCAAGATATTTTGTATCGGGCAGCAGAAGTCTGGAAAGAACTGACTGAGTACCACTATGTTTTCACCTACGGCTATAAGGGTGAACTGCACGAGATCAAGCTGACATTTTCACCAGAGGACTTCCCTCACCTTGCTGGGTTCCACTACCTGAAAGATATTGCCCTTCCCCGGTATAGCCCGCGCAAAACAGTGGATATGATTCTATCCGGCAAGATCACCTACGACAAGGTAAAGAAGGGTACACTCTATCAGGAGTATGTGAAACCGCGTCTGCTGGCACTGGTGCGGTTGAAAGAAATACTGGAACAGGAGTTTGATTTGTTTTCCTATATGCCCCAGTTCTATCCGTTCGTGACCAAAATCAAAGCGGACTACCTGATTTCCAGCCAGATCGAACCAACTGCCTTTGTGTTCATTATCCGGGAATCTCCCTCCGGCAATGCGGTATGTGACTTTCTGTGTTGTTCTGCTTTTGAAGAAAGCGGCCGTGACTACCGTGCAAACCAACGTTCTCGAACGCTCCTGAAGAAAGAGCGTGTACATATCGAAACGCAAGACACGGTGGTTCTGTATGACCGCTTGCCGAAAAATCTCGATTAACAAAACGATGCCCACTCACTCATGGAAAAACCATGGGCGGGTGGGCATCACTTGTTACCCTTCTGTCAGAGCAGAAATGGTAGGTTGTCCATTTGGCATAAAATGATAGATGGGACAAGATTCAAAGAACTTCTGTGATTCTTCAGGTAGCTTATCAAAGTGAATTTTAGCCGCAACAGGATTATCTAATAGTAGATATGCACCAACGTAAATAGACTCATTGTCTTGGGCTACTTCAATAAGAGAAAGAATTTCGGCTTGTTCAGTCGAAGTCAATATGCGAGAGCGTTTGACGGACTGAAGATAGTTGAGAATAGCAATCGGATGCTCTGTATATGGATCAGAATCCTTAATCCAAAGCGCGAGGGTAGTCGCAGTGGATAGTAGCTCAATGCGACTATTTTTACTTTCATCGTATGCTTTAAGCATTTCAAGAAGAAGTGCATTGAGCGAATGAGAATAATCTTCGGAAAAAGGAACGTGCTGAACGGCATCAAGTAGCGCGTTATAGTCGATATTGCAGTACTTCAACATTGCATCTTTATTTAACATGACGAAGTGAGTGGATGGATATTCTTTATCATTTTTGTCAAACTCGCGATATATCAGTGGTACATAGTTAAAATCATAGATGTTATGGTATTCACTATTTTCTTCAGTCGGAACAACCCATAAAAGAAGTTCTAGATTAGCAATATGGCAGCTTCGAAGAAGCGATTGGCTTGAACACATCTTGATTGGTTCTTTGTCGATTAGTGCAGCTCTCAAGATGCTAAGATTAGTATTGTCTGTGACAGAAAGGGAAGAACAGTCGAGGTCGGCTGTTGCATGAACTGCCTCTAGCGTCTTTTTCACATCTAGAAGAAAGGAAAGCTTTTTTTGAAGTGTAGGAAGATTGGCACAATCAGCTTCACTGAAAGCGATTTTTCCACCATTGATTTCATAGTGATGGGCAGAAAGGGCAGCAACCATAAACTCTGCATCTTTGATACGCTCTGATAGTGTTCCGGATAAAGTAAAATTGAATTTTGTAGGCAAGGATTGCGCTGTACTGAAACTCATCTGTATTCCCTTACCAAAACGAATGACCGTAGATGATTTAGAACGTGTGACAGTATAACTCTCAAAATAAACTTTAGAATCAATGCTGATAGGAGCATCTCGTGTAAACGAAAATAACTCAATACGGTCAAGATGAGCAATGGGCAGTTCGACTTTTTGAGGGAGAACAGCATAAATGTAAGTTTCGTGGTCAAAAAAATAATCAAGGGGCAAATCGTAATGTTTTGCTGCACTAGTAGAATAGCCTAGAGAAATAGTGTTGGTGGGTAAGTCTGAATCGAAGGATAAGAGCGCGCTATTGATAGCGGCGCGTTGCCTATTCATGTGATGCGCGAAATTAAGGAAGATATCATCGATATCTTCTTTTTTGGTCGGAAAAACTTTTAATTCAATGCTTTTGCATTTAGAGAAATCTCCTTTATAGTCCTTGAGCATTTTTTTGAGGTCGAACGGAAGAAGTCCAACATAGTATATAGTATAATGCTCATCTTCCTTATCGAAATACACGACAAAAAAGATGGTTCCTCCAACATAAAGATAGTTTCTTAAATCAGAATATTGGATAGAATACTTTATGCTCTTTTTCTTTAGATTTGGTTTAATATGACCTTTGACCTGAACAGGTACTTTTAAAATCAAGTCAGCTTTTGCATGAACGTGGCCGGACTTTTTATAGACTTCTACATCTCCATCCCATGAGGGCTCTTTATCATTGGAATTGATGTGAGAAACCAAGTGACCCGTTTTGCTTATGGCAAGTTCAACATGATTTGTAGCAATCTTTTCAGAATCCATATTAGACCTCCAGATAAGGTGATTGCAGAAATATGCATGAGAGTGCAGTTTCTTGTTTGTACTGATTATACACCTAAAATCAGAAAAATTAACAAAACATCTGAAAAATCTTGAAATTGTGATAGTCTTGACAAAAACTGAATTTATGGAAGATAATGGAATAGGTCTGCTATCGGTAGCGAGTTGAGCAGAAATAAAAGGGGCATCTACAACACCGTGGTGCTGTCCGATGTCCCTTGTGACTGATTTTATCGTTGTCCGCCAACCTCAGGCTCCTATGTCCTGCATCGCTTTCGGGTTTTATCGCTGCCCGCCAGCCTCAAGCCCTTACGTCTTGCATCAGATCGGATTTTAGGTGTCAGCCACACCAGCGGAGTGACGTCCGCTCTCCTGTTTATAGTATATTCAATTGGTACTCAAATGGCAATGGCCTTTCGAAGTAATCAATCTTCCAGTCTGCCATGGTCGCAGCCAAGCGACAGATAACGCTCTATCTCTCCACCCAGCACAAGCTGGGCGTACTCCAAGGGCTTATTATACAGCAGCCAGTCCAGCTCTGCCCGCTGTGCCGGGGTGCTGCCGTACTCGTCCTCCACGGCGATGCAGTCGATGGCAAGAGTGGTGCCATCCTCGAACCGGGCTTCCACCCGGTTGGTGTCCATATTGAAGCGGCAGGAAAGCAGTTTGTTCATGGTGAACCTCATTTCTATATCAAACGGTGTCTGTTCGGATGTCCTAAACCCTGCCATAAAACCGGTGATTGATTTGTCCATTGGGCTTTGTTTTGCCCGTCTGCACATTTTTGCACACTTTTTGCACACCTGAATATCTGGATAACGGTTGCAAAGCATTACACTGTATGCAGACAATGCGGTGTGTGCAAAGGCGTGTTTTGCGATGATACGATAAAAATAACGCTTCTTCGAACTTTTGAAATTTGACGAATGATGCGCCTTGGATTCTTTTAATCAGAGGGCCAGGGATTCGAGTTCCCTCGAGCGCACCAAAATCCCACGAAGAATCGTAAGATTCCTCGTGGGATTTTCTTTTTATACGCCATTTGCACGGTCTCTGCACGGTTTTTGCACGGTCCGCATTTTTCGTGTCAGATGGAGTAAGTCTGTGAATTACTCTGCAATTCGTGCTATTTTTTGCAATTCAGGTCAGCAAAGCCAAGCGGAACTGCGCTTTTACAGAGGGGTCTGCGTCCTTCAGAAGCTCCAAAAGTGCCGACACGGAGATGGTCGGTTCTGCTTCAACCGGGGCAGCCTGCACAAGTGTTGTTCCCTGTACGGCTTTCACATCACCGCCGGAGATCATCAGTTGGTAAGCAGAGCGCAGGCTGCGCGATGGAATCGCTGAATAGCACAAAAGCATGTTGGAGTCCAGATGTGAAAAAACGGTAACGCAGATAAAATCCACTTTACCGTTTTATAGCAATTCAACTTCTTCATGCAACAGCAATAGCGTTGAATTGCATATCGCAAATTGCTGTTTTAACGTTCCACTAATTTCTTGCCTTGCGATCAAGAAAGCACGTCTGCTAAACGCTCTACATTGAAAATATAATCGTACACTGCTATAATAAAATTGTGATATTATCACCAAAAATTCGAGATGCAAAGCGTTTGCGATTGGCAAACATTCAGGAGGAACGCATGGTAACAGGAGCCATTAAAAATAAGGTAGACAAGATCTGGACGGACATCTGGGCAGGAGGCATCACCAATCCGCTGACCGTCATTGAACAGCTGACCTATCTCATGTTCATCCGGTCACTGGACGAGAAAGAGCTTGCCACCGAAGATTTTGAGAACATGGCGGGCGAAAAGATGGAGCACATCTTCCCGGCCAGCGAAGCAGGACAGTCTATGCGGTGGAGCCGCTTCAAGGATAAAGATTCCCGCGAAATTTTCCTGACCATGCAGCAGCGGGTGTTCCCTGCCATCAAAAAGATGAAGTATGGCCGTCTGCCGGACTTTGACGCAAACGGCGAACTGGTGGAGATCACAGACGACCCCACCCGCCCGGACGAGGGCAACACCGCCTTTGCGCGGTATATGGACGATGCCATGTTCCTGATCCCCACGCCGCAGGTGCTGCAAAAGATCATCACCGGGCTGGAAGATCTTTACACCCACGACATCGCCGACCTTGATATGCAGGGCGACCTGTACGAGTATATGCTGGGAAAACTGGCAACGGCGGGTCGGAACGGCCAGTTCCGCACGCCTCTGCATATCATTGATATGATGGTGGAGCTGGTGCAGCCCACGCCGGACGATTTCATCTGTGACCCGGCCTGCGGTACGGCAGGTTTTCTGGTGTCCAGCGCAAAATATGTTCGCAAGTACTATGGGGACGATATGACTCCGGAACAGTGGCAGCATTTTGCCGGGCCGATGTTCACCGGCTTTGACATGGACCGCACCATGCTGCGCATTTCGGCCATGAACCTGATGCTCCACTCCATCACGAACCCGGAGATCGACTACAAGGACAGCGTGTCGAAGCAAAACTCCATTTGCAGCAAGTACACCATCTGTCTGGCGAACCCGCCGTTCAAGGGCACTGTGGATGCCGAGAGCATCAACGACGACCTGAAAGCCGTCACCAACACCAAAAAGACGGAGCTTCTGTTCCTTGCGCTCTTCCTGCGGATGCTCAAAACCGGCGGACGCTGCGCCTGCATCGTGCCGGACGGCGTGCTGTTCGGTTCCAGCAAGGCGCACCAGAGCATCCGGAAAGAACTGATAGAAAACCACCAGCTGCGGGCGGTCATTTCCATGCCCTCCGGCGTGTTCAAGCCCTACGCAGGCGTGTCCACGGCGGTGCTGGTGTTTACCAAGACCGGCGCGGGCGGCACTGACAGGGTGTGGTTCTACGATATGAAAGCCGACGGTTTCTCGCTGGACGACAAGCGCACCGAGGTGAAGGAAAACGACATCCCGGACATCATCGCCCGGTTTCAGAACCTCGATGCCGAAACTGACCGCAAGCGCACCGAGCAGAGTTTCTTTGTGCCCAAAGAAGAAATTGCCGCCAATGGGTACGATTTGTCCATCAATAAGTACAAAGAGACGGAGTATGTGCCGGTGGAGTACCCATCGACCATGGAAATCCTTGCCGACCTGCATGAGCTGGAAATGGAGATTACCAAGGGTCTGGCAGAGTTGGAGGAGATGGTGTGATGGCGAAGTTGGGAGAGGTTTGTCTCTTAAAGGCAGGAAAATTCGTATCAGCGAATGATATTTCACCTGAATATAACAAGGGATTGTATCCTTGTTTCGGAGGAAATGGCATTCGTGGATATGTTGCAGATTATACGCACGATGGAGAGTTTCCGTTGATTGGCAGACAGGGGGCGTTGTGCGGAAATGTTAATTTAGCCTCTGGAAAGTTTCATGCAACAGAGCACGCAGTCGTTGTACAACCAAAAATCGAAATGAATGTGCATTGGCTTTATTATGCACTGAACGCCATGAATTTGGGTCAGTATGCAACAGGTGCGGCACAGCCCGGTCTTGCTGTGAGCAAGCTAGAAACATTATCAATAGAAATTCCGAATATTTCAGAGCAAAACAAAATTGCTCAAACTCTGTGCAAAGTTGAACAGCTTGTGAATTTTCGCAAACAGCAGCTTGCTAAACTGGACGGGCTGGTAAAGGCGCGGTTTGTGGAGATGTTTGGAGTTGTGCATAACAGTGTTCTTTATCCGTATGTTCCTGTAAAAAGTTTCACTTCTGTGGTGAGTGGTGGTACACCGAATAGAAATGTCTCGGAGTTTTGGAACAATGGTAGTATCCGATGGGTGAAAACAACGGAATTGCAAAACAATGTCATTTGTAATACTGATGAAAAAATAACGCAAGCTGGACTTGATAACTCGTCCGCAAAAATTATACCTCCGAATACAGTTTTGATTGCAATGTATGGTCAGGGAAAAACTCGTGGTATGACAGGATATACCTCTATTGAATGCGCGACTAATCAAGCGTGTGCTTGCATTTTGCCTTGTGAACAGTTTAATCAAAATTATCTGTGGCGATATATGATTCTGTCATATGATAAACTTCGTGATATGGCAAAAGGTGGAAACCAGCCCAATCTAAATATCGGAATTATAAAGAACTTTCCGGTTTTAAAGCCACCAATCGAATTACAAAACGACTTTGCCGCCTTTGCGGAGCGTGTAGACCAGCAGAAGCAGACCGTACAGCAGAGCCTTGAAAAGTTGGAATTGATGAAAAAGGCACTGATGCAAGAATATTTTGGGTAACTCCCCCAGTCGCCTGACGGCGACAGCCCCCTCAAAGAGGGAGCCTTAACGTGGCCGCAAGGCAAAAGCCTCCCTCTTTGAGGGAGGTGGCACGGCGTTAGCCGTGACGGAAGGAGTGAGCCGCAGAGCCTTGAAAAGCTGGAACTGATGAAAAAGGCGCTGATGCAGGAATATTTTGGGTGAGGTAAATGAAGATGAATTATTATCCTAAGTTGAAATCACTTATAGATAAAATAGATGAGCTTCTGAAAACGCCAGATTTAACAGCGGATTCAAAAGAATTTGTTGAATGGCAAATACGCGCTGAACTTTTTCTGTCCAGATGCTATGGACAGGAAAGCACGCAAATGAAACGGTTTCAAAGAACAGAGTTTATTCCATATTTTGATTTTGATGATCAGAATGAAAAAACTCAAAAATGCAGGGATGGATTGGAAAAAACGAAAGAAATTTTTGAGATTTATCTAGATGAAATTGAGAACGAAAATTTCGATAAAGCGATGAACTCCGTCAATGAAAAGCTGAAGCAATCACAACTGTCCATGATTATGCCAAATGTTGAGAAGAGGAGGGAAAGTGCAAAAACAATTATGAAAAAGAAATATCAAGTATTTATTAGTTCTACATATGAAGACCTGAAAGAAGAACGGGCGGCAGTAACTCAGTGCCTGCTTGATAACAATTGTATTCCAGTTGGAATGGAACAATTTCCGGCGAGTAATATGAGCCAGATGGAATATATCGAGAAAATGCTGGATGATTGTGACTATTATATTTTGATTATCGGCGGGAGATACGGCTCTTTAGATGACGACGGAGTAGGATATACAGAAAAAGAATATAATTATGCACAGCAGAAAGGCATTCCAGTGATGGCGTTTGTCAATCTGCATCCTGAAAAATTGCCAAATGAAAAATGTGAACATGCTAATATTGAAAAGTTCAAGGCATTTCGTGATAGAGTCAGGAACGCAAAAAAACTGGTAAAAGGATATTCGGATATAGGAGATTTAAAAGCAAATGTTGTTACAGCGGTAAATGCTGCGATACGTGAATATCCGGGTATTGGATGGGTTCGAGCTACCGATTTACTTCAAGAAGAAAACTTGGAAATGGGAAATAATGTCGTTGCATTGAGTTCGACAACGAAAGTTTATGCTTGTGAAGCCGAGCAAGGATCATTTACATTTGATTATTCAAATAACGATGGAAAGTTCACAATAGGGAAAGATGAATATTTGTTTACAACAGAATGGAGCAAGGCAAGTAATCGAAGTATTCACGCATATAGTGACCCATCGAATATTGATTCAATAGCAAGAATAAAAGCTCCATGTACTTTATCAAAGGAAAAATTAACAGGAGAATATGATTTCTCATCTAGATGCAGAACCCCGAACATTGGAGATATCATTATTTGGAAAAATATTTTTGGAAACTATGCGGCTACTCAAATAATAGCTATTTCCGATGATACCAGAGGAGCAAATCACGATGAACTTACATGTGAATATGTAATCTATACAAAAAGTAATTAAGAGAACTGATTTTTAAAATGTAAAAATTCGAAAGGAGCCTCCCATGTCCAACTTCTCCTATCTCTCCACCCGCCCCGAATATTCCCTCTTCGCCAATTCTGCCATCGAGGCCGAGAAAGTGTTCTCCACCTCCCCGGCGATGTGCGCGGTGGGGTGCCGGAAGGCGTTGGAGCTGGCGGTGAAGTGGGTGTATGCGGCAGATAAAACCATCACGATGCCCTACAAGGACAACCTGCAATCCCTGCTGCACGAGCCGAGTTTCCGGTTCGCAGTGGACCGCAATGTGTGGAGCGTGCTGCCCAGCATCGTGAAGGCGGGCAATCTGGCGGTACATACAGGGCATAGTGTGTCGGCGGCGGATGCAGTGTTCAGCCTGCGGGGGCTGTTCGACTTCATCCAATGGGTGGATTACTGCTACGGCACGGACTATGTGGAGCGCTCCTTTGATGAAACAGCCATCCCCGGCGAAAAGGTAGCGCTGGACGAAAAGAAGATCCGGGAGCAGGAAAGCCTGCTGACCCAGAAGGATGCCGAACTGGAAGCATTGCGCAAGCAGGTGGAAAGCCTTTCGACGGCGTACACGGCCAGCAAACAGCAGAACCAGCAGAGCCGCAGTTTCACCGCCGCAGACCTGACCGAAGCCGAGACGCGGCAGAAGATCATCGACATCGACCTCAAGGCCATGGGCTGGAAATTCACCGGGCCGGATGCCGATGTGCGCACCGAGTACGAAGTGGACAACATGAACGGCGTGCTGGGGCAGAAGGGTTATGCAGACTATGTGCTGATGGGCAAAGACGGCTTGCCGCTGGCGGTCATTGAAGCCAAGCGCAGCACCAAAGACCCCAACATCGGGCGCAAGCAGGCTCAGCTTTATGCAGACTGTCTGGAGCAGAAGTTTGGCCGCCGTCCGATGCTGTTTACCACCAACGGCTACACCACCTATTTCTGGGATGAGCAGAGCGGCCCGCAGCGTGCCGTGAGCGGGGTGTTCTGCAAGGACGATCTGCAGAAGCTGATGAACCGCCGCACCGAGAAAAAACCGCTGGACACCATCGAAATTGACGATAAAATCACCGACCGCTACTATCAGAAAAACGCCATCCGGGCTGTCTGCGCCCATATTACGCAGGGCTTCCGGCGCAATCTGCTGGTCATGGCAACGGGCACAGGCAAGACCCGCACCGCATCCAGCCTGACCGATGTGATGAGCCGGGGCGGTCATGTGACCAACGTGCTCTTTCTGGCGGACCGCACTGCGCTGGTCAAGCAGGCAAAGGACGACTTCAAAAAGTATCTGCCGGACCAGTCGTTGTGCAATCTATGCTCCTCCAAGGACGATAAGGCCGCGCGCATCGTGTTTTCCACCTATCCCACCATGCTCAACGCCATCGACAACGCCAAGACCAAGGACGGCGTGCCGCTGTTTTCCCCTGCGCATTTTGACCTTATCATCGTGGACGAGAGCCACCGCAGCATTTTCAAGAAATACCGCGCCATTTTTGATTATTTCGATGCCGTTCTGGTGGGTCTGACCGCCACCCCGAAAACCGATGTAGACCGAAACACCTACGACTTTTTCGAGATGGAGCACGGCATCCCCACCTACGCCTACGATTACGACACGGCGGTCTACACCGACCATGTGCTGGTGCCTTACTACAACTACGAGGTCAAGACGAAATTCACAGAAGAGGGCATCCACTACGACCAGCTTTCACCGGAGGATAAGGCCCGCTACGAGGACGATTTTGCCGAGGACGACACCCTGCCCACCTTCATCCCATCCGAAAAGCTGAACAAGTTCATCTTCAACGCCAACACCGTGGACACGGTGCTGCAAGACCTGATGGAACGCGGCATCCAGACGGCAGGCGGCGACCGCATCGGCAAAACCATTATCTTTGCCCAGAACAAGCGCCACGCGGAGTTTATCCGGGAACGCTTTGGCAAGCTCTACCCGCAGCTGGAGACCCAGTACCCGGGATTCATCCAGCGGGTGGTCTGCGACGACGCCTATGCACAGTCCATCATTGACGACTTCAAACAGCCGGGCAAGCCGCCGTTTATTGCGGTCTCGGTTGATATGATGGACACGGGCATCGATGTGCCGGAGTGCGCGAATCTGGTGTTCTTCAAAAAAGTGCGCAGCAAAACGAAGTTCTGGCAGATGATCGGCCGTGGTACGCGGCTCTGCCCATCCCTTGCCTGCGTGGATGCCATCGACGGCGAATATACGGGCAAACGACGGTTTCTGATTTTTGACTACTGCGGCAACTTTGAATTTTTCCGTCAGAAACCCAACGGCTACGAGAGCGCGGACACCAAAAGCCTGTCCGAGAGCATTTTCTGCAAGCAGGTGCGGATCGCCGCCGCGCTGCAGGATGGAGCCTATGCGGACGAAAGTTACCAGAACTGGCGCAAGATCTTAACGGAGACCTGCCGTGCCGAAGTGGGAGCGCTGAATCCAGAGCTGGTATCCGTGCGGCTGCACCGACAGGCCGTGGAACACTATCAAAAGCCGGAAGCCTTTGTCAGCCTGACCGAAACGGACAAGGGTACTCTGATGAAAGAGGTGGCACCGCTCATCTCGCTGGACGATAAGGACGAGGCCGCCAAGCGGTTCGATAACTTTGTGTATGGCTTGCTGCTCTGTGAACTGGAAGGTCTGCCGGGGCTGAGCCGCGCCCAGAAACAGCTGCGCAGCACAGCGGCATTGCTGGAAGGGAAGGCTACCATCCCGCAGGTGCAGGCAAAGCTGCCCCTCATCCGGGAGGTGCAGACAGACGAATTTTTGACCTCGCATGATCTGCTCCGCTTTGAGGAAATGCGGCAGGAGCTGCGGGAGCTCATCAAGTTTCTGGTGGAGGGCGGCGAGGGGCAAAAGCCTGTCTACACGGCCCTTGCCGACCCGGTACTGGAACAGACCGAGGGCAAAGCGCTGGATTCCGGCTACGATTTCGGCGAGTACCGGGAACGTGTGAACCGCTACATCATGGAGCACCGCAGCGATACGCTGGCCATCCACAAGCTGACCCAGAACATTCCGCTTTCCCGGGGCGACTATACCGAGCTGGAACATATCTTCACCTGTGAGCTGGGCAGCAAAGAGGACTATGCACGGGAGTTTCGGGATACACCCTTTGGTCTGCTGGTGCGTAAAGTGGCAAAGCTGGACCACGATGCTGCCATGCAGGCATTTTCAAAATTTATCAATGACGAATCGCTGAATGCGAAGCAGATCGCGTTCGTGCAGAAGGTCATTCATTACATCGAGCAGAACGGTTATGTGGAAAGCAAAGCGGTGCTGATGAAACCACCCTTTGACCAACCCATCCTGTTTACCCGCCTGTTTGATGGCAAAACAGGCAGTGAACTGATGAATACGATCAATTCGGTGAAAGAGAATGCCACCCATGTGACTGCATAAAGTGGTGGAATGTACTGATAAAAACCGGTATAATACGCTTGAACGATATTGAACTGAATTGCAGGTGATACCATGCCTTTCCCCCTCGACCATTACATTGAAGCCTCCCATGTGGATTACAAGGAACGTCTTGAAGAGAAAAAGCCGCGCAGCTGGCTGAAATCCGTTTCGGCATTTGCTAATACCGAGGGCGGACACCTGATTTTTGGCGTAAAGAATGAGCCACGCGAGGTCGTAGGATTGGAAAATCCGCAGGCTGAATAGATTCCCTTGAATCGAACGAAAACGAAAAAATGCCCGCTCACCGTGGAGATCCGGCTCCATCGGTGGGCGGGCATATCCAATAAAACACCAGGATACTATTATGCTTTTCGTACTTCAGCTGGGATCTTGCTCTGGCTCAGATATCCCACAGGGAGGGCGCAGAGGTGGAAACTGCGGCGGCACCTGCGCGCATGGCGGCCATGACGTCGGCTTTGTCCCGCAGCAGGCCGCCTGCAATGACAGGCACCTGTGTGCGGGCGCTGATCTCGGCGATGACCCGGGGCATGATGCCGGGCAGGATCTCGACAAAATCCGGCTTGCCCTGCTCCAGCTGGCCGGACAGGCTGGTCAGCGAGAGGGAATCCAGAATGAATGCCCGCTGGACGGTCAGCAGGCCGCGGTGGCGCGCCCGGCGGATCAGGGTCGGGCGGGTGGAGATGATGCCGTCCGGGTGGCACAGGGCGTTGAGGGAGTCCACCGCGATCTCCCGCGACGAAAGGCCGTCCACAAGGTCGATGTGAACCACGGCCAGTTTTCCGGCATCATGTATGCGGTGCACCAGACCGTCTACGGTGAGCAGGGTGCTCGCCAGCAGAAAAACGGCGCTGCAGGGCGAAGCCAGCGCAGCAGTCAGGGCTTCGTCCGTTTTCACAGCGGCGATCACCGGTTCGTCCAGCAGGGTTTCAGCAAGAGGATGCATTGGGTAAGACTCCTTTCGAGCCAGATTTACAGAGATAGGGAGCAATCAGAAGATACGGCCCTTTCAGAAAACTCTAAAAGGGCCGCACCATGCGTAAACCAAGTTTATAAAAAATTGAGGGGTTTGTAAAGAGGATTAAAGAGGCATTATTTATGTGCCTGCACGGCTGCATTATTTTTCTTCAGCAGTACAGCGCATGCTATGGTAACTACAAAGCCGATCGCGATCAGTGCGTAGACTAGAGCAGTGCCAGCGTACTGTGTTCCGGGGGTGTGCACGCGAATCTCGCAGATGCCCCACTCGCTGACAGCTGCAAGAACGCCGCAGAAGATGCCGCCAAGGTAGGGATTGCCCGTGTGCTGGTACAGGAGACGACAAATCAGGATCGCAACAAAGATGAAGCCGGGCAGCGCATACACTGCAGTTGCGGCAGAAGCCAGACCGCCGAACATCGGGTTCGAGCCGGTAGCCTTGAAGATGCCGTAAACGTAGCAGAGGATGAACAGAGTGGGAACCGATGCGATAAAGCTGATCAGAAGGTTAGAAAGCAGCTTGTTTTTGCCGAGCGCCGTGCTAAAGTTAAAACTGTTGACGCTGATGGACATGACAATGTAGTACACGAGATACATGGGTACAACAAGGAGCATACCCGGGATGCGGTTGGCTCCAAACTTCATAAAGCCCCAGTAAACGATCAGGAAGTTCACATCCACAAAATAGTCGACGGCAAAAACCATCAGGATCAGGGCAAAGACTGCAAGCAGGGCCGCGCCGATGGATTTGAGGAGTGCATGCCCGGAAATAGCGATGCCGGTATTCCGGAAGGAGAAACCGTGTTTTTTGCCGTAGGCCATGTACCACACCGTGCACAGAACAAGAGTCAGTGCGCCGCACAGCAGAGAGATCAGGCCGTGGTACGCAGGGTTGGCCGAGTGGAAAAGTGCATCACGGTAAGATGCCAGTCCCTGCTTGTTCAGGAATCGAATCATGAGGATGGACAGGACGGCACTGATGATCTGGATGCCCCAGAACCATGCAACTGCGTTCTTATCGCCAACTGGGCGAAGGTCCTGCTCGCCATTGTCGGCACACTGGAATGTCTTGACGGAGCTGACCAGCCAAACCATCAGAGACCCGGCAAACAGCAGCAGACCGGACAGGGCGATGATCTTGAAGATGTTCCAGATGGTATAGGTGTAGCTGCTGGCGCTCAGAGCAGTGCCAGTGGGCATAACACGGTTAAAGAAGGTCAACACACGGTTCATGACCAGCGGGGACCACCAACCAGCCATATGCGTCTCGTTAGAAACAAAGATCTGGCGGCTTCCGGTCTTTCCGCCGTAATCCTGCTCATAAACGGTCTCTGCCACGCGCTGTTCACTGGTGGTTGCGGGGTCGATACCGAAATACAGGAAGGACTGTGCACTGTTGTTGATCACATATTCTGCCGGGCTGGAAAGGTTGGCTGCATACTTGTTGGCGTCGTTGGAATAGGTACCGTTATCATTAGCTTTTTCCGAGAAGAAGAACTCGTCGTTCTTGTCTGCGAGAACTGCGACATCTCGGGCACCGTAAACATCGGTGTAGCCCTCGCTGTTACGCACGATGGGATCGCTGTGGATCAGGAAAATGGCCTTGACAACATTCAGACTGTCGTTATCGCACTGCAGTGCTTCGCCAGCTGCCTTGCCACCGCGGGAGTAGCCCAGCAGCGAAACTCGGTCGGTATCAACGTAGGGCAGAGTCACGCCGTAGCGTACCGCATCATAAAGGCCGCGGCCCTGGGTGAGCCATTCGGAGTCCGGCAGAGGTTCGCTTTCGCCCATGCCGTACATATCCACGCCGATCGCAACATAGCCGCGGCGGGCGAGCTCAATGCAGTAGTGCTGCATTTCTTCTTTGTTGTTGTTTCCGCCATGCTGTACAAAAATAGCGGGCGCAGGCGTTTCAGCGGTGGCGTTTTCCGGAATATAAACATCCATCGCAAGGGTATGACCGGATTCGGATTCAATGGTAACGTTCCGGATGGTCGTTTTGCCGGAGTTCGTCTGTAAAATGAAAGAACCGGCAATGCCTACGATGATGAGCGCGATGCTGACGATGAGACTGATCAGCGGCCTTGAAAGTTTTTTCTCGTTCATATGGGGGACCTCCTTTTTGAATCTGATTTTTCCGTAATAAAAATGGGGACACACTGCATCTGGACGATACAGTGCATCCCCATCTCACTTCTCTTGGGATGCTTCTAGTATAGCGTTTTGTAACAAAATGTCAATAGAAAATAAACAATTAAAAAATATTTTGTGCGTGAGCCATAAAGCTGGGCGAAAACGATCAATGCTCTGCCCAGTCGCAGCTGCGGCCCACAGCCTTGTGCCAGCCGGCCAGCAGGCGGGTGCGTTCGGTCTCGTCCATCTGCGGGGCAAAGGTCATATTGCAGTGCCACAGGCTGCGGATCTCGTCCCGGTCCTTCCATACGCCGGTGGCAAGGCCTGCCAGATAGGCAGCGCCCAGAGCAGTCGTCTCCCGGATGGCCGGGCGCAGCACGGTCTTGTTTAGGATATCGGCCTGGAACTGCATCAGGAACTGGTCACGGGAGGCGCCGCCGTCCACCTTCAGCGAGGTGATGGGCACGCCGGTGTCCTTTTCCATAGCAGCCACGAGATCGGCGCTCTGGTAGGCAATGGACTCCTCTGCCGCGCGGATGATGTGGTTCTGGGTGGTGCCGCGGGTGATGCCCACAATGGCACCGCGGGCGTACATATCCCAGTACGGTGCACCCAGACCAGTAAAGGCCGGCACGATGTAAATGCCGCCGTTATCCGGCACTTTCTGGGCATAGTATTCCGCATCGCGGCTCTCCTGGATCATGCGCAGGCCGTCGCGCACCCACTGGATGACGGCACCGCCCACAAAGACGCTGCCCTCCAGCGCATACTCCACCTTACCGTTCAGGCTGATGGCAATGGTAGAGATCAGGCCGTTCCGGCTGCGGCAGATGGTGTCGCCGGTGTTCATCAGCAAAAAGCAGCCGGTGCCGTAGGTGTTCTTGGCCTCGCCCTTGCCAAAGCAGCTCTGTCCGAACAGCGCAGCCTGCTGGTCACCGGCAATGCCGGCCACCGGGATCTGCACACCGCACAGATCGGTGGTGCCGTAGACCTCGCTGGAATCCGTCACGCGGGGCAGGATGCAGCGCGGGATATCCAGTGCCTTGAGCAGGGTGTCGTCCCAGTCCAGCGTGCGGATGTTATACAGCATGGTGCGGCTGGCGTTGGTGCGGTCGGTGACATGCACTCTGCCGCCGGTCAGCTTCCAGACCAGCCATGTGTCCACAGTGCCGAACAGGATCTCCCCTGCCTCGGCGCGCTCCCGCGCACCGGGCACATTGTCCAGGATCCACTTGATCTTCGTTGCGGAGAAATAGGCATCAGGCATCAGGCCGGTGTTCTCCCGGATGTAGTCTGCCATGCCGGGCTGCTGCAGCAGTTCATCCACCAGCGGAGCCGTGCGGCGGCACTGCCAGACGATGGCATTGTAGATGGGGCGGCCGGTGGCCTTTTCCCACAGGATGGTGGTCTCCCGCTGGTTGGTGATGCCAATGGCGGCAATGTCGTGGACATCGACACCGCTCTGGGCCACCACCTCGTTCATGACCCCATACTGGGTGGACCAGATCTCCATGGGGTTGTGCTCCACCCAGCCCTGCTGCGGATAGATCTGCTCAAACTCGCGCTGCTGCACCGCAATGATATTCTGCTCATTGTCGAACAGGATGGCACGGCTGCTGGTGGTTCCCTGATCCAACGCCAGAACATATTTTGTACTCATGCTTTTGCTACCTCCGTATCGTTTCAGGAGTGTGTATCACAGATTTCGCGTTGCCACGACATCCACGCCGGTGCCGCACACATCTGCCAGCACCACCTGTCCGGTGCGGACGGGGGCGTGCAGGGTGACGCGGTCCAGCGCAGCCATGACCTCGGTCATCTTCTCTTTAGGCACGGCCTGCGCAGTCTTTACCGGGCAGCGCGGGTACAGCCCGCCCTCCGCCCGCACGGTGCTGGTGAGGATGCGGGTGGGGTGGGTCAGCTCTTCCCTGCCGTAGGCGGCACCGTTGGGGCAGGCGTTTCCAGTTACATTATAATCATTTTCCGGGTCTACCTGCAAGTGGCAGCCGCAGGGACAGCAGATGCAAATGACTTCTTTGATGCTGCTCATTCTGCAATAACCTCCTCTACCGCAACGGTCAGCGGGCCGTCTGCTTTTTCCAGCAGGACTTTGGGCAGTGCGATGTGCTCCATCTCGCCGGGAGCCATGCGCTGGCGCTTGAACCGGGCCAACTGCCTGCCGCCGCAGGTCACGGTGATCTGGCTGGGGCCGTAGTTCTGCCGCACACGGAAGGAAATGTTCACGCTCCTGTCCACATCAGCGGGGCGCACCCGCTGCGGCACGGTGTAGCCCACGCCATTGCCCGGCACAAGGTCAAGCACAACCGTATCGGAGGCTTCGCCCTTTAAAACATAGGCCGCCGCAGAAGCACCGGCAAGGTCGCTTTCGCCGGAAACGAAGTCCACCAGATCATGCACGTGCACCACGTTGCCGCAGGCGAACACGCCGGGGATGCCGGTCTCCATATTCTCGTAGACCACTGCGCCTTTGGTGTGGGGGTCCATGGGGATGCCCGCCTGCCGGGTCAGCTCATTTTCCGGGATCAGGCCGACGCTGAGCAGGATGGTGTCCACATCAAATTCCATCTCGGTGCCCGGGATGGGGCGGCGGTTTTCGTCCACCTTGGCAACGGTGGCCTTTTCCACGCGGGGCTTGGCCTGAATATCCACGATGGTATGGGACAGATACAGGGGGATGTCGAAGTCCTGCAGGCACTGCACGATGTTGCGGGTCAGGCCGCCGGAATACGGCATGACCTCCACGCAGGCCAGTACTTTGGCACCTTCCAGCGTCATGCGGCGGGCCATGATCAGGCCGATGTCGCCGCTGCCGAGGATGAGCACCCGCTTGCCTACCAGATAGCCCTCCATGTTGACATAGCGCTGGGCAGCACCGGCGGTGTAGATGCCGGCGGGGCGAGTGCCCGGGATGCCGATGGCACCGCGGGTGCGCTCCCGGCAGCCCATGCAGAGGATGATGCTTCTGGCTTCCAAAATCTGATAGCCCTTTTCCCGGCTGACGCAGTGGATCTTTTTGTCCGGGGTGACTTCCAGCACCATCGTGCCCAGCTCCACCCGGACACCGGTGGAGCGCAGCAGTTCAATGCAGCGGCCTGCGTATTCCGGGCCGGTGAGCTGCTCGCCAAAGCGGTGCAGGCCGAAGCCGTTGTGGATGCACTGGTTCAGGATGCCGCCCAGCTCGTTGTCGCGCTCTAAGATAAGGATATCGCGCAGACCATGCTGCCATGCGCTGTAAGCTGCGGCAAGGCCTGCAGGGCCGCCGCCGACGATGACCAGATCAATCATGGTGCTCTCCCTCCTGCTTGGTTTCGCACAGTAAGACGTTGGTGCCGGCCTTATCCTGCAGCACGTCCAGCGGACTGATGCCCAGCGTTTTGCTGATCAGTTCCAGCACGCGCGGCCCGCAAAAGCCGCCCTGACAGCGGCCCATACCGGCACCGCAGCGGCGCTTGACACCGTCAATGGTGGTGGCGGGGATCTCTTCGTGCAGAGCGTCCAGAATTTCGCCCTCGGTGATCGTCTCGCAGCGGCAGATCACGCGGCCATAGGCGGGTTCCTTTGCAATGAGCCGGGCTTTTTCTTCGGGCGGAAGCTCCTTGAAGCGCACCCGGGTGCGGCCATCCCTGTAATCCGCCTTGGGGGCGGGCAGATCGCCGTGAGCTTCCAGAATTTTGACGGCTTCTCTGGCAACGGCCGGTGCACTGGAAAGGCCGGGCGATTTCATGCCCGCCAGATCGATGAAGCCGGGTGCGCCTTCCGCTTCGCCGATAACGAAGTCGCCCGTGTCTACATTGGCACGGACACCCGCAAAATTGCGGATGGACTCGCTGAAGCGGATGTTCGGCACGCTGCGGCGCGCTGCGGCGCTGACGAAGGCCAGCCCGGCGGCGGTGCAGGCGGTATCGTCCCCTTCCACGGGGGCGGCGTTCGGGCCGACGATCAGGTTGCCGTGGACGGTGGGGGCCACCAGAACGCCCTTGCCGTTTTCGTTGGGGCACTGGAAGATGACGTGGTGCACACGGCTGCCCTCGGATTTATCCAGCAGGTAGTATTCGCCCCGGGTGGGCTGGATGGTAAATTTGTGGGGTGCGGCCATATCGTGCACGGCCTGCGCCGAGATGCCTGCCGCATTGATGATATAGCGCGTTTCCACAATTCCGGAGGGGGTGGTCAGTGCCCAGCCGCCGGCGGTCTTTTCGATGTGGGTCACAGGGCAGCTGCGGTGCAGCTCCACGCCGTTGCGCACAGCCACTTCTGCCATTGCCAGCGCAAACTCCCACGGGCTGACGATGGCGGCGCTGGGCGCATACAGCGCGCCAACGACAGTGGGGGCCAGATTCGGTTCCATGGCAAACGTTTCCTCTGCGGAAAGCAGCCGGATGCCCGGCACACCGTTGGCGATGCCGTTCTCATACAGTTTCTGCAGGTGGGGCAGCTCTTCCGGGCTGAGGGCCAGCACCAGACTGCCGCACTGCAGGTACGGCACATCCAGCCGGGCGCAGATCTCCTTGGCCAGTGCGGACCCCTCCACGTTGAGCCGCGCCATCCGGGTGCCCGGTTCGGGGTCGTAGCCAGCGTGCAGAATGGCACTGTTGGCCTTGGTGGTGCAGTCTGCCACGTCATTTTCAGCCTCGAAAATGGCGGTCTGCAGCGGGTAATGGGACAGCTCATAGGCGGCTGCCGCACCAATGACACCGCAGCCGATAATTGCTACATCCAGCATAAAAACCTCCTGATCGCTCCGTTTGCCGAATAAAAGAAAAAGAGCAGGACAAACAAAAGGGCCTTTCGACTCTCCCCTTGCTTGTTCTGCTCGATCCTCTGAACAAACCTTTATTGTCTTTATGATAATGCGATCTGCACAAGATGTCAAGCTTTTGTTGAAAATTTAAAGCTCATTTTTACCTGTGCGGCTTTTTCCTGCTCTTTGCGGGCGCGGAGGCTTTTGGCAGAGCACGGCCTGCTGCAGCATGGCCTGCAGCGCTGCGCCCGGCCACAAGGCCGGAGCCGAACGCCCAGTGCAGATTAAAACCGCCGCAGCTGCCTGCGCAGTCCAGCGTTTCGCCCACAAAGTAAAGGCCCGGACAGCCCTTGAACTGGAAGTGCTGATCCACCTCCCGCAGGGCCAGCCCGCCGCCGGTGGTCTGGGCCTGCTTCCAGCTGCAGGGGGTCAGCCCCTCAAAGCGCCAGTGCTTGGCGGTGTGGGCCAGCTTCTGCCACTGTGCGGCGGTGAGCACGGCAGGCGCGTCGCTGTCCTGCAGCCCGGCGGCAGACCACACAGTACGGCCCAGCTTCTGGTTCAGCAGGCCCAGCCAGAAGTCAGCGGCGCTGCCCCCTGCCGTCTGGGCGGCGTGGGCCGCAAACAGGCTGGCAAGTGCGGTTTCGTCCACTGCCGGGAAGAGGTCCAGCTCCACAGCAGGAGCCTTGGGGCCGCGGCCCGGGGCCAGCAGGCCGGACAGCTGCATGATGCAGATGCCGGAAAGGCCGTAATCGGTGAACTGTACCTCGCCGTTCTCGCAGGCAAGCACACGGGCACCGTCCAGCAGGGATGCTGCTGCCTTGGCACGGATGCCAGCCAGCGCTTTGCGGGGCTTTGCGCACTGCAGGGCGGTCAGGCAGGGGTACAGCGGCTCCACCCTGCCGCCGCACTGGGCGGCGAACCGGGTGCCAAAGCCGTCGGTGCCGAACTGCGGCCCTGCTTCGCCGCCCATGGCGCAGATGACGGCATCGGCGCGCAGCGTTTCGGCAGAGCCCTCTGCCGTCTCGAACTGCACGGCGTAGCCGCTGCGGCTCTGGTTCAGGGTGCGCACGGTGCAGCCGGTGCGCAGCTGCACATGGTGCTGCGCAAGGTGGTGCTCCAGCAGGGCCAGCACGTCCGCCGCCTGATTGGAGTACGGATACACCCGGCCCGCCTCGTCGGTGCGGGTGTAAAGCCCCAGCGCACGGAACCAGCGCAGCGGGTCGGCGGTATTTACGGCATCCAGCAGCGGACGAAGTGCTGCCGGGTCGGCAGTGAAATACAGCTCCGGTGCAATGCCGGTGTTATCCAGATTGCAGCGGCCATTGCCGGTGGCAAGCAGCTTTTTGCCCGGCTTCGGGTTGCGCTCCAGCACAATGACCTGTGCAGCGGGGGCACTTTGTGCCGCCGCCAGCGCGGCTGCAAGACCGGCGGCACCGCCGCCCAGAATGAGGATGTTCGGCATCCGGACACCTGCCTTTCTCAGTAGAATTTTAGGATCTGTCTTCATAAGCGGGGTGCTGTGCTTATGAAAACGGCTTTTTGTATCATTGTAGCAGAACCCTGCCGGAAACGCAACGAAGAGGCAGCTTTCCGTGCAGGTCTTTTTGCGCGGGGGCAGCAGGTATAAATGGCCCGGCCTGACAGATACTAGTGCTGCAGGCATTTTTAAGGAAACGGAGGAGCAAAAACATGAAAGCAACAGGAATCGTGCGCCGCATCGACGAGCTGGGCCGGGTGGTGATCCCCAAGGAGATCCGCCGCACCCAGCGCATCCGCCGCGGCGACCCGCTGGAGATCTTCACCACGGGCGACGGCGAGGTGATCTTTAAAAAGTATTCGCCCATTGGCGAGATGAACACAGTAGCGGCCCAGTATACCGAGGTGCTCAGCAAAAGCTTTGCGCTGACCGCACTGGTGGCCGACCGTGACCGCATCCTTACGGTGAGCGGCAGCGGTCGGCGGGAGCTGGCCGACCGCAGCATCAGCCAGCCGCTGGAAAAGCTGATGGATGGCCGCAGGCTGTACCAGAGCGAGGGCATTGCCGAAAAGTGCATCCTGCCCTGCGAAGGCTCGCCCCGGGCGCTGCTGTGCGCCGCACCCATCATTGCGGCAGGCGATGTGACCGGCGTGGTGGCCCTGCTGACCGAAGACCGCACGGCCACGCCGGATGCCGCCCAGCTCAAGGCCGTGAATGTGGCAGCGGCATTTCTGGCAAGGCAGATGGAAGAGTAAAGAACATGCCGGAGCGCTTTCCTTATAATAAGGAGGGCGCTTTTTTCGTTTATGACAGAATTATGAATCTTTTAAAACATTTTTCCAAGGGGCTTGACAGCACCGGAAAATTGGCTATAATGGTCTTAGCACTCAGGAACAAGGAGTGCTAAACAAACAAAGCAAACGCAAAAAGGAGGCAGGCGCTATGACGATGGATGCACGCAAGCAGCGAGTCTTGCAGGCGATCGTGGCGCTGTATGGTCTCGAAGGCGAGCCTGTTGGCAGCAGCGTGCTGGCAAACTACTTTGACATGGCGGTTTCCAGCGCAACGCTTCGCAATGAGATGGCGGCGCTGACAAAGCTGGGCCTGCTGGAGCAGCCCCACACCAGCGCGGGCCGTGTGCCCAGCGCCAAGGGCTACCGTTACTACCTTGATAATCTGCTGACCGACGATCAGCCGCTGGATCGTGTGACCCGCGCCCGTGTGGATGCGGTGTTCGCAAGCCTCGACCATGAGCCGGAAAAGCTGGCCGCAGGTGCCGCCAAGGCGCTGGCCGCCATCAGCGGCTGCACCGCCGCCATCAGCACCCCGTGTGCCGAGGATCTGTGCATCGCCCACTATGAAGTGGTTCAGGTGGGCCGCAGCGCAGCGGCTGTGCTGGCCGTTACCACGGCCGGTTACGTTCGTACCCGTGTGGCACGGGTGCGCACCGGCCTTTCCCGCGAGAATGCAGCGGCGCTTGCCGCACTGCTGAACCGCAACCTTACCTTTGTAGCGCCGGTGGATCTTTCCACCCGGCTGCTGGCAGAGCTGTGCAGCCAGATCGACCCGGAGCTGGTGCCTGTCATCAGCGCGGCGGCGGCCATCCTGCAGGATTCCGTCAAGCCCCACGTATTTCTGGGCGGCGAGCAGTATCTGCTGGACTGGCCCCAGCTGGACGGCAAGGTGGGCGACATCCTCACACTGCTGAACGACGAGGAGCAGGCCGCTGGCCTGATCGCACCTCCGGCAGAACGCAGTGAGAGCGTGCTGCTGGGCGAGGATCTGGAACCGCAGATCCCGGGCCTGTGCATCGTGAGCGACCGGTATCTGGTGGGCGGAGGCCTGTGGGGCTCCATTGCATTGATCGGCCCCACCCGGATGCCCTTCCAGAAACTGATGCCGCTGCTGCATTACTTTGCAGACCAGCTGGGCGAGGGCATGAGCGGCAAACGAAAAGACACCCCACAGGCTGCCGTACCGCGGCGGACTGTGATCTATAAGGAGGATCTGGAATGAGCGAAGAAGCAAAAAAGACGGCTCCGGCTCAGGAAGCTGAGCAGCCCGAAACGGCTCCCGAGGAAAAGGCCCAGCAGGCAGCACCCGAACAGGAACCTGCTGCCGAAGCTGCCGACCCGAAGGATGACAAGAAGAAGGATGGCGGCTGGTTCAACAAGAAGGCCCGCGAGCTGGAAGCCGTAAAGGCAAAGCTGGACGCGGCCGAAGCCAACGCTGCACAGGCCAAAGACCAGCTGCTGCGCATGGCAGCGGAGTACGAGAACTACCGCAAGCGCTCCACCCGCGAAGCCGACCAGAAGTTCAACGATGGCATTTCCTTTGCGGTGAACCAGATCATTCCCATTCTGGATACGCTGGAGATGGCAGCCAACGCCCCCACCACCGACGAGAACTACAAAAAGGGCGTGACCATGACGCTGGACAAGGCCGCCAAGGCGCTGGATGCCCTCCATGTGGAGGAGATCGAGGCGCTGGGCAAGCCCTTTGACCCCAACTTCATGAACGCGGTGCAGCAGATCCCCGCCCCGGACGGACAGGAGAGCGGCACCGTCATCACGGTCTACCAGAAGGGCTACAAGCTGGGCGATAAGATCGTCCGCCATGCGACCGTTGTAGTGGCCGAATAACAAAGCAGAAACCCGAAAGGGTTTTGAATATAACATCCGCTTACAAACATTTGAGCATCACATAAACAATAAGATTTGTTCTTTCGAGAGGAGTTTTCATTATGAGTAAGATCATTGGTATCGACCTTGGTACTACCAACAGCTGCGTGGCTGTCATGGAGGGCGGCGAGCCCGTTGTTATCGCAAACTCTGAGGGTGCACGCACCACCCCGTCTGTGGTCGGCTTTACCAAGACCGGCGATCGTCTGGTGGGTCAGGTCGCAAAGCGTCAGGCCATCACCAACCCTGAGAACACCGTTGCTTCCATCAAGCGCTTCATGGGCACCGACCACAAGGTGACCCTGAACGGCAAGGAGTACACTCCCCAGCAGGTCAGCGCTATGATCCTGCAGAAGCTGAAGGCTGATGCCGAGGCTTATCTGGGCGAGCCTGTTACCGAGGCTGTCATTACCGTTCCTGCATACTTCAACGACAGCCAGCGTCAGGCTACCAAGGACGCAGGCACCATTGCAGGCCTGAACGTCAAGCGTATCATCAACGAGCCTACTGCCGCTTCTCTGGCATATGGCATCGATAAGGAAGAAGACCAGAAGATCATGGTCTACGATCTGGGCGGCGGCACCTTCGATGTGTCCATCATCGAGATGGGCGACGGCGTTACCGAAGTTCTGGCCACCAACGGTGATACCCATCTGGGCGGCGATGACTTCGATGAGCGCATCATCAACTGGATGGCAGATGCCTTCCAGACCGAGAACGGCATCGACCTGCGCAAGGACAAGATGGCTGCGCAGCGTTTGAAGGAAGCTGCCGAGAAGGCAAAGATCGAACTGTCCAGCGCAATGAGCAGCCAGATCAACCTGCCCTTCATCACTGCCGATGCTACCGGCCCCAAGCACTTGGATATGACCCTGACCCGCGCAAAGTTCAACGAGCTGACCGCTGATCTGGTCGATCGCACCATGGGCCCCGTCCGCAAGGCTCTGCAGGATGCAGGCCTGCGTCCCTCTGACCTGAAGAAGGTCCTGATGGTCGGTGGTTCCACCCGTATCCCCGCTGTCTACGATGCAGTCAAGAAGGAACTGAACTGCGAGCCCTTCAAGGGCATCAACCCCGATGAGTGCGTGGCCGTGGGTGCTGCCATTCAGGGCGGCGTGCTGCAGGGCGATGTCAAGGGCCTGCTGCTGCTGGATGTCACCCCGCTGAGCCTGGGCATTGAAACTCTGGGCGGCGTGTGCACCAAGATCATTGACCGCAATACCACCATCCCCACCCACAAGAGTCAGGTGTTCTCCACCGCTGCAGACAACCAGCCCTCTGTTGAGGTCAACGTTCTGCAGGGCGAGCGTGAGTTCGCACGCGACAACAAGAGCCTGGGTGTCTTCCATCTGGACGGCATCGCTCCGGCTCCCCGTGGTGTGCCTCAGATCGAAGTTACCTTCGATATCGATGCAAACGGCATCGTGAAGGTCAGCGCAAAGGATCTGGGCACCGGCAAGGAGCAGAACATCACCATTACCGCTTCCACCAACATGTCCAAGGAGGACATCGACAAGGCTGTGAAGGAAGCTGAGCAGTTTGCTGCCGACGATAAGAAGAAGCGTGAAGAGGTCGATATCCGCAACGGTGCCGACCAGATGGTGTTCCAGACCGAGAAGATGCTGAAGGAGAACGGCGACAAGCTGCCCGCCGACGTGAAGAGCGAGGCCGAGAGCAAGCTGGCCGACCTGAAGACCGCTGTTCAGTCCGGCAACGTGGACGACATCAAGGCAAAGCAGGAAGCTCTGAGCCAGGTGTTCGAGAAGATGTATCAGGCAGCCGCTGCCGCACAGCAGGCCGCCGGTGCACAGCCCGGCCCCGACGCAGGTGCAAACAACCAGCAGAAGCCGGGTGATGACGGCGTTGTGGATGCCGACTTCAAGGAAGTCTGATAAAAAACACAGCAGTGTGTGCCCGGCCAAACCGGCGGACGCACGCGTGGAATAGCAAAAGCCGCTCCGGTTTTGCCGGAGCGGCTCTTGCTGGTTATAGAGCGAGGAACCAACCGGGGCGTTTCCCGGATCAAACGTTCCCGGAGAGGTGAGTGGATATGGCACAGGAAAAGCGTGATTACTACGAAGTGCTGGGGGTATCCAAGACTGCGACCGATGCCGAGATCAAAAAGGCATACCGCAAGCTTGCAATGAAATACCACCCGGACTATAACCCCGGCGATAAGGATGCCGAGGAAAAGTTCAAGGAAGTAAACGAAGCAAACGAGGTGCTTTCGGACCCGAAGAAGCGCCAGCTGTACGACCAGTACGGCTTTGCAGGTGTTGACCCTGCCTATGCAGCACAGAACGGCGGCGGCCCCGGTGCGGGCGGCTTTGGCGGTTTTGGCGGCGACGGCGTGGATCTGGGCGACATTTTCGGCGATATCTTTGGCGGCGGCTTCGGCGGCTTTGGCGGTTCGTCCCGTCAGGCGAACCCCAACGCACCGCGCAAGGGTCAGGATATCCGCGTGCGCATCACCCTGAGCTTTGACGAGGCCGTGCACGGCTGCAAGAAGAACATCACCATCACCCGCCAGCAGGAGTGCACCGAGTGCCACGGCAGCGGCTGTGCCGCCGGTTCCAGCCCCGAGACCTGCCCGGACTGTGGCGGCCGCGGCTTCGTGATCCGTCAGCAGCGCACCCCCTTTGGTGTGATGCAGACCCAGCAGCCCTGCTCCCGCTGTGGCGGCAAGGGCAAGCTGGTCAAGAATCCCTGCAAGGTCTGCCATGGCAGCGGCAAGGTGGCTGCTAAAAAGACGCTGGAGGTGTCCATCCCCATGGGCATCGACGACGACCAGAGCTTTGCACTGCGCGGCATGGGCGATGCCGGTGCAAACGGCGGTCCTTCCGGTGATGTGATCGTCATGGTCACGGTGCGCCCCAGCGAGGTGTTCCAGCGCGACGGCTACGATGTGTGGGTCACAGTGCCCATCACTTACAGTCAGGCCGTGCTGGGCGACACCGTGCAGGTGCCCTCCATTGACGGCAAGGTGGAGTACACCGTGCCCGAGGGCACCCAGAGCGGCACCACCTTCCGCCTGCGCGGCAAGGGCATCCAGTACCTGAATGGCCGCGGCCGCGGTGATATGTACGTCAAGTGCGAGGTGGAGATCCCCAAGAAGCTGAACAAGACCCAGCGGGAGGCCCTGAAGAAGTTCGAGGGCACCCTGAAAGAAGAAAACTATGAAAAGCGCAAGGGCTTCTTCAAAAAGCTGAAGGACATGTTCAACAACTGAGACTGAAAACCGCATAACATAAAAAGCGGCGGCACTTCCCAAACGGGAGGTGCCGCCGCTTTTGCTTTTTCAGAACAGAGACCGGGACTTAGTTGCCGAAGATCAACAGGGCGTTGGGCACAAGGCCGATGATGGTTGCGCAGGAACCAATGAACCAGAAGCTGCAGCCGATGTCATGGATGGTGTTCGTGGGGCTTTTTTCAGCATGGGCAACCAGAGCGTTCATGCCGTTTTCCACCCAGTTGGAGTTGATATTTGCCTTGCGGTAATCGTGGATGGCAGAAACAGCCTTGTACCAGCCGTACAGCGGGAACCATGCCATGGCGGCTTCCACAACACCTACGCCGCCCTCGGTGTAGGTCATTTCTTCGCAGGACAAAACATTGTATGCAGCAGGATAAGTAATGGCGTTCGTCATAAAGCAAAACTCCTTTTTTAGGTTTGATAAAAAAAGCGGCGGCTCTTCCGTTGAAGAGCCGCCGCAAAAAGCCCTTTGGTGTACTCCTGAAAATTAGAAGTAGATGATGCCCAGAGACATAACGGCAGAAAGGCCAAAGCTGCTGATGGTCGATGCAGCATTCCAGAAGATCATGCCGGCATGGTAGAAGGTATTGGTCACATTGCCCTTGCAGTCGGCTTTGATATCGCTCCAGACGTTGGATACCCAGTTGTCGTGATCCTTCTTGCGTGCTTCACGGCAGGTGTTGATGCCGATAACCGTAGCGTAGCCGGGCCACAGCCATGCAGCGACAGCCTGACCGACGGTAGCACCGCCTTCGGTGTAGGTCATTTCTTCGCAGGACAGAACGTTGTAGGAAGCAGGCATCATGATTTTGTTTTCCATAATAACACTCCTTTGAATCAAAGCTATCCAGACAGTGCAAGATCGCACTGTTTAAAACCCAAAAATAAACCGGGATATGCGCTTGGAGATCGTTCTCATAAAGCAGGGCGCGCCGCCGCATGACGCGAGTAGTTGCTTGCAGGAAAAGGAAAGCAGTGCTGTTCTCTGCAGGCAAAAGACCGTTCAGACGGTATACAGTGCTCAGGCAGCCGATTTCTTATTTCTGCTTGATGAAAAGCCCGCGGCCCTCTCTGGCGGAAAAGGCCGCGGGTAAAGGGGTCTTTGGTCTCTCCGGACGGATCTTATGAGCAGGGTCAGAGCAGGACGATGGCAGCATTGACCAGAAAACCAACGCCGGTAGCGCTGGTCGCGGTGACCCAGACGATGCGTCCCAGATCACGCAGCATGTTCTGCGCACTGGAATCCATATCGCGGCTCAGAGCATCCAGACCGGTATCCAGCCAGTCGTTGGGGTGGCTCTTGCGGTAGTTGCGCATGGCGGTAACACCCATGTACCAGCCAATGGGCGGAATCCAGTTCAGCAGAGCTTCCGTAAAGGTAGCACCGCCCTCGGTGTAGGTCATCTCTTCGCAGGAAAGAACGTTGTAGGAAGCAGGCATCATGATCTTGTTTTCCATAATAACACTCCTTTGAATCAAAGATCGTATCAGCACATTCTATGCACTGTTCACACCAGATCGAACCATCGATGAAGAGCAACTGCTCTATATCGCCATTGTACAACACCCGTTGATTTTTTGCAAGGGGTGAATGGGCAGAGTGCGCAAAAACTGGAGAGACTTCCGAAAAGAACTGGAAAAATTTGTGAAAAAAGACTGCAATAATTTGACATAAAACAACAGCGCCCTTTCCTTTGCGGAAAAGGCGCTGCCATGTTTACCCGGCCACACCGGCACGGTAGAGGTACGGGTCGCTCTTGAAGCTGTCAAAACTGTAGAGCACAAGGATCTGGTCATAATCGTTATCCGCGATCAGCTGATCCAGACCGTAGTTGTAGTTGCGGAAGTCCACCACATCGATCTGGGCGTAGTTTGCCGTCAGATACGGTGCAAAGCAGTTGGCGTAGCTGTCCTTGATCACCAGAATGCGCCCGGTACCGTCGCCCTCAATGCGGCTCAGGCCGTTGTTGCCATGCAGGAACATGGCGTACTTATCGTACACGTTCAGCTTGTCCGTGTCGTACAGGCCGGTGGTCTGGCCGTCTGCGGGCTGGCCTGCAGCGGTGACATTATAGATGGTCAGGCTGTTCGGCAGGTCGTAGTAGGTGATAGTATCCGGCACGGCATTCCATGTGCGGGCCTTGGAGTAGTGGGTGCCGTAGAAATTTTCGGCGGTCAGAGCCGTGTGCGCGGCGGGGTCGAAGGGGGTCAGGCTCAGCGTACCGCACAGCTGCTGGTAGGCGTAATAAGCGCCAAGGCTCGTCCAGTGATGGTCGGTGCGGTAGTAGATATATTCGTCCTTGTGTTCGGCAAGGGTCTGCCGCACATCCACAAAGCGCCCTCCGGCGGCCTGTACGGCGGCGGAAAGCTGGTCGAGATAGGCATCCTCGTCCAGCAGCGGCGCGTTTGCAGGCACGTTTTCCGGGTAAATGACCGATGCTGCCGGGGCCAGTAGCACATCCACCTTACCCGGGTGGCGCTGGCACAGTGCTTCCACGGCGGCGGTGTTCTTGGGCAGGGTGCGGTTCTCGCTGTCCAGCAGGCTGAAGGTGCGGGGGAACATCATGTGCTCTTTGCCCAGCAGGATGCCGCCGTTCTGCTCCTTCTGCAGCAGGGTGGTCTCCACCACGCTCTGCAGGCTGATCCACTCATCGCGGCCGAACACCTGATCCTTCACGTACTTTGTGTAGGCGGTAAAGTAGCTGTTCAGCCCCTTGGCGGAAAGCTGGGTCAGCGCCGGGCGCTGGGAAAGGGTGGTGTTTTCCATCTCGCTGTAGGCGCGGTCCGGTGTAATAAGGTCCAGTGCGAACAGACCAAGAAAGAACAGGCTGAACACCACCAGCACCGGGTAGTGCAGGAGCGAGGAAGATTTTTTGGAATGCTTGTCCATCTTCACGCCTCCTTAAAAGTTGAAATAGAGGAACGGGCTGTTGGTACTGCCCACCACATAGGCGGTGGAGACCACCAGCAGCGCCAGAATGGCGGCACAGCGGGTGACGGCATTCTTTTTGAGCAGGTTCCAAATCTTTTCAATGAACGGGGTGCAGCAGAGGATGCTGACCACCAGCAGCACACCGTAGTTGCGCAGGAAGTACAGCGGCGAAACACCGCCGGAAGGAACGAACAGCTTGTGGAACAGCAGACCGAAGCTTACGCCCGTATCGTTGCCCACGAACATGGCCCAGCCCACCACCACGAGGAACAGGGTGTAGATGTGGGGCCACACTCTGCCCTTTTGCAGGTGGGGCAGCAGGAACAGCTTTTCTACAGCCAGCAGCACAAAGTAGTACAGGCCCCAGCAGATAAAGTTCCAGTTCGCGCCGTGCCAGATGCCGGTGAGCAGCTCCACCACGAACAGGTTGAAGATCTGGCGCTTCAGGCCCTTGCGGTTGCCGCCGAGAGGGATATACACATACTCCCGGAACCAGCCGGAAAGGGTCATGTGCCAGCGCCGCCAGAACTCGGTGATGGATGCGGAGATATAAGGGTAGTTGAAGTTTGCGGGGAAGTCGAAGCCCAGCATCTTGCCCATGCCAATGCCCATCATGGAGTAGCCGGAAAAGTCAAAGTAGAGCTGCAGGCTATAGGCGATGATGCCCAGCCACACCAGCGGGGTGGATGCATTGGCAAGGCCCACAAAGGTGGTGGAAGGGCTGTCCGCAACGCCGATGATGTCTGTCCACAAAGCACCGATGGCATCCGCCAGCAGCACCTTTTTGGCAAGGCCAAAGGTGAACAGGGTCATGCCCTCTTCGATCTGCTGCAGGCTGTAGCGGTGCCGGTATACGTGCAGCTGGTTCGAGACATCGCGGTATTTCACGATGGGGCCGGCGATCAGCTGAGGGAACATGACCACATAGGCACCAAAGTCGATGATATTACGCTCTGCCTTTACATCCCGGCGGTAAACATCGATGGAGTAGGAAAGGGTCTGGAAGGTGTAAAAGCTGATGCCCAGCGGCAGAGTGCCAATGCCCTGGATCTCGGCAAAGGCGGTGCCCAGCAGGGCGTTTGCGCTGCGCAGCACAAAGTTTGCGTATTTGAAGTAGAACAGCATCCCAAGGCTGCCAATGAGGGCCACCAGCAGAAATGTCCTGCGCAGGGCCGGCTTTTGGTCGAAGTGCTCGATGCACAGGCCGCTGATGTAGTTGATGAGGATGAGGGCCACCATGACCGGGAAAAACCGTACCTCGCCCCAGCAGTAGAACACCAGACTGCAGAGGAACAGCACGGTGTTCTTGAGCTTTGCGGGCGCAAGGTAATACAGCGCCAGCGTGATGGGCAGAAACCGGAACAGAAAGATGATGGTGCTGAAAACCAAAGCGTCAGCCTCCTTTTAGCCGAAAAAAGCCGATGCCGCAAATGGCACCGGCCTTGGGTGGATCCAGATTCAGTCTGCCAGTGCGCTGTCCACGGCGCTGTCCAGATCGGCAGTGCACTCGTTGGATGCGATCACCATGACAATGGTGTTGCCCTTGAAGGCGATAACAGCGTTCTCCACGTTATCCTGCGCCTGAGCAAACTCGGCGTAGTTGCCGTAGAAGGCCACCTGATCCTGCTGGTAGGAAGCCAGCTGGTTGGCTACGTCCTCGGCCTTGCCGTCGGCAGCTTCGAGCACCAGCACCAGACCGGCATCGCCGTTGTCGTTGCTCTTCACGCCCTTGTAGCTCACCACGTCCTCAGCCTTCAGGCCGAAATCGTACTCAATGTTCATAGCTGCGATCTCGAACTGGTTGGAGATGGGGTCGGCTTCCAGCAGAGCATTGAAAACACCGTCCAGTGCATCAGAGCCGTTCTCGGCAGCATTGTCCACAACAGCGGATGCGGCGGCGCTGGAAGCGGGAGATTCCGCAGCAGCGGTGGAAACGGAGGAGGGAGCGGCCGAAGAGCTGGCGGAACCGCCGCAGCCGGTAAGAGCGACAGCAGCCAGCGCGCCGGTGAGAGCAATTGTAAAGATTTTTGTGCGATTTATCATAAAATATTCCTTCTTTTGTTCAAAACATTTTTGCAGCTGCCCAAAGCGGTCCTGCATCAGGGCAGACTATTGTTATCTTACCATAACTGTGTGCAAAATGCAACGAAAAGCCCCTCGGTTTTACGGATTTTTAACCGGTGATCTTTTCCCCTGCAGCAAGCTTCTGCAGCACGGCAACGGCATCCTCAAAGCACAGGCCGCTCTGCTGGATCAGGGCCGCATTTTCCGGCCCCACATAGCGCCAGTGCCACGGCTCGTAGGTGATCTCGGTAACGGCTTCTGCGTTTTTGGGGTACCGCAGGATGAAGCCGTATTCCACGGCATGGGCGCTCAGCCAGCGGAAGGCCTCGGTGTTTTCAAAGCCCTCGGTCAGGTCGGTGTGCTCCGGGCTGTTCAGGTCGGCAGCAAGGCCGCAGTTGTGCTCCGAGTAGCCCGGCGGGTTCACGATATTTGCCGCCTGCTTTTTCGCTTCGGCTTCGCTCAGGCCCTTATTGCGGAAATACTGGGTCTTTTGGTCGTAGAGGTTCTTCTGGTAGTCCACGCTGCGGTAGCCGCTCTGCATCCAGATGGTCACGCCGTCCTTTGCGGCGGCGGCCTGCATGGCGAGGAACGCATCGGCGGCTTCGGTCTGCAGGGTCTTATTCACAGCGGTGGCCGAGCCGCACGCCTTGGTGGTAAAGGTATGATCGTCCGGCATTTTGTTCGTGTGGTTCACCAGCACCATGCGGGGATCATCCAGAATGGCCTGCGCCTGCCGGGCGGTCAGCAGACTGCTTTCTGCCTCTGATGCTGCCGAGGCGCTGGACGTGGAAGTTGCCGAGGCGGCAGGCACAGCGGAACGGCTGTGCAGCACGAACGAGGCCCCGCCCACGGCAATGCAGGCCACGACGGTAACGGTGAGCACGCGCCGCACGGCGGGCCGCAGATGGCGGCGGTGATGAGGATGGACAGACAGGTTCATCTGGAATACCTTCTTTCCGGTGGATGTGCATAGAGTTTGCTTCCTATGGGCAAGCTATGCCCGGAGGGGAAACAATATGAAAATGACAGCACAGGAATATGCGCGCCGGGTGCGGCGCATCGGGCCGCACTCGCCCTTGGGGCTGGACTGCCTGTGGGCTTTTGGCGTGGGCGGCGGCATCTGCCTGCTGGGCGAAGTGCTGCGCCAGAGCTATCTTGCCATGGGCGTGGAAGCCGACCTTGCCGGCACCCTGACCAGCTGCAGCCTGATCGTGCTCTCGGCGGTGCTTACCACGCTGGGCTGGTACCAGAAGCTGGCCGCAAAGGCCGGGGCCGGGTCGCTGGTGCCCATCACAGGCTTTGCCAATGCGGTGGTCAGCGCGGCCATCGAGTTCAAGGCCGAGGGCCGGGTGCTGGGTACCGGGGCCAAGATGTTCACCATTGCCGGGCCGGTGATCGTGTACGGCACGCTGGCGGCGGTGGTGTACGGCGCGGTGCTGTGGGTGCTGGGCATGGCGGGTGTGCCTGTGCTGTTATAAACACGGGCAAGTGTGCCATAAGATTGCAGCATGATGTTATTATACAACATTTTATGGAACGTTTTTCATCTATTTTCCACGAAGGAGAAATTTTGCCTATGACGGTCCGGTGCGGGGATACCCTGCTGTTCCAGACACTGCCGGTGATCGCTGCGGGTGCAGCGGTGGGCGGCAAAAAAGAGAGCGAAGGCCCGCTGGCGGCAGAGTTCGACGAGCTGAGCGCAGACAACCGCTTTGGCCAGTCCAGCTGGGAAGCTGCGGAAAAATACCTGCAGCTGCGTGCCGCGCGGCTGTGCCTGCAAAAGGCGGCGCTTCCGCAGGAAAAGGTGCAGCTGGCCCTTGCCGGGGATCTGCAGGCCCAGTGCACGGCATCCAGCTATGCCATGCGGGAGCTGGGCGTGCCCTTTGCCGGATTGTTCGGGGCCTGCAGCACCATGGCCGAGGGCCTTGCGCTGGGCGCTGCTCTGTGCGAGGGCGGTGCTGCGCGCAATCTGCTGGCCATGGCTTCCAGCCACTTCTGCGCAGCAGAGCGGCAGTTCCGCACGCCGCTGAGCTACGGCGCGGTGCGCACGCCCACGGCCCAGTGGACTGCCACCGCTGCTGGATGCTGCCTTTTGCAGCCGCAGGGCGAAGGCGTTGGCATTGCCGCTGCCACCTTTGGCCGTGTGCAGGATTATCAGGTAAAGGACATCAACAATATGGGGGCTGCCATGGCCCCGGCAGCGGCTTCCACCCTGCTGCACTATTTTAAGGATACCGGCACCGAACCGCAGGAGTTCGACTGCATCTATACCGGCGACCTTGGGCAGGTGGGCAGTCAGCTGCTGCGGGAGCTGCTGGCCGCAGAAGGCTTGCTGATCAAAAACCATGTGGACTGCGGGTGCATCCTGTTCGACGCAAACGAGCAGAGCGTAAAGAGCGGCGGCTCCGGCCCGGGCTGCTGCGCGGCGGTGCTGTGCGGGCACATCCTGCCGCGCCTGCGCCGGGGCAGCCAGAAGCGGGTGCTGTTCACAGCCACCGGGGCCCTGATGAGCCAGACCACCTTTTTGCAGAAGGAGACCATCCCGGCGGTGGCGCATCTGGTGGAGCTGCGTGCGCCGGAAAAGGAGAAGTAAGATGAACTATTTCTGGGCTTTCTGTGTGGGCGGGGCCATCTGCGTGGCGGGACAGCTGCTCATCGACCTGACCGGCCTGACCCCGGCCCGCATCCTGACCGGATATGTGGTGGCGGGCGTGGTGCTTTCGGCCATTGGGTGGTATGCCCCGCTGGCCGAGTTTGCCGGGTGCGGGGCCACGGTTCCTCTGCTGGGTTTCGGCCATCTGCTGGCAAAGGGCGTGCGCACCGCGCTGCAGGAAGAAGGTGCTGTGGGCATCCTCACCGGCGGGCTGACCGCCGCTGCGGCCGGTGTTACCACCAGCCTTGTGTGCGGCGTGGTGTGCAGCTGGGTGGGCAAAAGTCACGACCAGAACTGAAGAAGAAATACACCAGAACATTGTCACTTTGTCCGCCACCCTTCGCCCTGTTTTTCCACCGCACTGCGGTAAACTGTGCAAAACAGGAGGTGATGCGGATGAAGCACCGCTGGACGACCCTTTTGTGGGAGCTTTGGGCTGCACAGGCCTTGTGCGCGGTGGCAGCCCTGCCGCCGGGCAGTGCGTTCCATACATGCCCGGCACTGGCGCTGCCGGGGCTGGCCCTTGCGGCGGCGGTGCCCACGGCATGGGCTGCGTGGGCGCTGCTGGCCGAGCCGCCCGACGGCCTGCCGCCGGAGCAGCTTCTGGAGCAGGCACCGGGGTTCGATTTTGCCACCCTGTGCGATTTTGAGCGGCCTGCTGCCGTGCCCTGAAAAGCGGGCAAAACAAAAACCCCTGTGCCGGGAACCCGGTACAGAGGTTTTGTTCGTCAATCAGAAAGCGATCAAGCGTTCTTGTTAGCACGCTTTGCCATACGGCTGATCTTGCGGCTGGCGGTGTTCTTTTTGATGACACCCTTAGCGCGAGCCTTGTCGATCGCGGAAACAGCAGCCAGGACGGTTGCGTCCTTGTCAGCGGCATTCGCATCGATGGCAGCGTCTGCCTTCTTGACGACTGTTTTCAGGTTGGTCTTAATGGCCTTGTTGTGAGCCTGCTCTGCAGCAGCCTGCACGACGCGGTCCTTCTGAGATTTGATGTTAGGCATTCGTTCCACCTCCTTGGCTACCTATAACAGCGCACCCTATGATACCATATTTCGCGTACCAGCGCAAGCGTTTTTTTGATTTTTGTTTAGAAAAGTTTTATTTTTTCCATACTTTCTGCATGCAGAGGGGGCATTTGGCCCCAAAACAGGCAGGAGGAGCAGAAAAATGCGTTTTACCGATATGGCAGACGAGATGTTTGGTGCAGCACAGGGGGCGCTGCCTGCCGGGGTAAGGCTTGCCACAGCAAAGCGCGGCGGGGTCACAATAACGCGGGTGGAGATCGCGCGCGAAGGGCTGGCGAAGCCCCGCGGACGGTATGTCACGCTGGAAATGCCCAGCGTCAGCGTGCTGGACGAGCGGGACGCTGCGGTGATCGAGACCTGTGCGGCAGAACTGCGCGCCCTGCTGCCGCCGGAAGGGCCGGTGCTGGTGCTGGGCATCGGGAACCGGCGGGTCACGGCGGATGCCCTCGGCCCGCGCACGGCGCAGAAGATTTTAGTCACCATGGGGCCGCAGCACACGCTGCCGGTAAAAGGCATCCGGCCGGTGGCCGCCATTGCGCCGGGGGTGTCGGCCTCCACCGGGCTGACTCTGCGCCAGCTGGCCGGGGCCATGGTGGAAGCGGTGCGGCCGGCGGCCCTGATCTGCGTGGACAGTCTTTGCAGTGCCGAGGGCGCGCGGCTGGGCCGCAGCGTGCAGTTCTCCGACACCGGGCTGTACCCGGCGCAGGCGGATCATGCAAAGCATCTGGACGCGGCAGCGCTGGGCGTGCCGGTGATCGCGGCGGGCATCCCCACCTTGATGGATTCGGACGAAGGAGCAGATCTTGTGGTCACGCCCCGGGCGCTGGACAGCGTAATCGCCCACGGCTCGGCTCTTCTGGCCGGTGCCATCAACCGGGCCTTGCAGCCAAGGCTCAGCGTGGCGCAGCTGTTCTGGCTGGCGGGGTAACACCGGTGGGCCGGAAGGGAGGTTATTTTATGCGCAGCAAAGCACTGCCGCCCGCCCGGGCGCAGGGGCATATCGTGCCGTTTCTGGAAGCGGCTGCTCTGTTTGCCGCACTGTGTATCTTTGCCCGCACGGCGGCACTGATGCTGGCTGCGGCCATTACTGCACCGCTGCCCATGGCCGAAACTCTTTTCTGGCTGGGGCGGCAGTCCGCACAGGAGCAGCCCGCATCATCTGTGCAGGTGGAAGCCGCACCGGACAGCACACCGGAAGCGGCGGCATCCTCTCTGCCGCAGGCCGTGCAGGCGCTGACCGGGAACATTGAGGACTACCTTGTGCCGCTGCTGGGCGAGGAAGCCCGCCCGGCGGATGCGGGTACTGTCATTGAAAAAAATTATCCGCAGGGCAGCGGCGAAAAGTACATTCCCTGCGGGGCGGGCAGCATCAAAAACAATACCCGGCAGACGGCGGCAGACATTGCGGCGGAGATCGAGAATCCGCTGCCCTTTGCCATTGAGCCGAACAGTCCCGACCCGCAGGTGCTGGTGATGCACACTCACGCCACCGAGGACTACCGCCTTTCGGCCGGGCTGTGGTTTGCCCCCGGCGATGGTGCCCGCAGCACCGACTGCAGCGTGAACATGTGCGCGGTGGGCCGTGTGGTGGCCGATACCCTCAATGCGGCAGGCATCAACACCCTGCACGACGAGACCCTGAACGACTACCCCAGCTACACCGGCAGCTATGCCAACAGCCGGGCCGTGGTGCAGCAGTATCTGGCCCGGTATCCCAGCATCAAGGTGGTGCTGGATGTCCACCGGGACGCCATCGAGACGGAAAGCGGCAGCCGCTATGCCCCGGTGTGCACGGTGGACGGGCGGCAGGCCGCACAGGTCATGATCATCTGCGGGTGCGACAACGGCACCACCGTTCAGCTGCCGGGCTGGCGGCAGAATCTGCGCTTTGCCGCTGCGTGGGAGCGCAGCATGGAAGGAATGTACCCCGGTTTTACCCGGCCGGTGCTGTTCAGCTACCGGTTCTACAATCAGGATCTGACCACCGGCAGCCTGCTCATTGAGATCGGCGGGCACGGCAATAACCTGAACGAGGCTCTTTATGCCGGGCAGCTGGCGGCAAAGGGCCTTGCTGCCGCATTGCTGGGCGGTGCTTGACAAAACGCCGCCAAAGTGCTATTTTTTAAAGGTCAAATGCAAAGATCGGGAAAAGTAGCGCGGGCCGTCCGGCCCAGAGAGTGCGGCACAGCTGAGAGCCGCGCCCGCACGCCGCGTGAACGAACACCCGGGAGCAGCAAACTGAACATGGCAGCTGCCATTAGTAGGTGCGCCGCAGGCCCTGCGTTACAGGGGCAGCGCTTTTATTGAGCGCGTGAGCGACCGGACACTTCCGGTAATTCAGGTGGCACCGCGGACATTACAAGACAGCTTGTTCGCCCTGAACTTTCAGGGAGAACAAAGCTGTCTTTTTCATTTTATATCGAAAGGGAGAACAAACACTATGGAACGCACTGAGATCGTTTCGCTGTTCAAAAACACCCCCGCCGACGGCACCGAGATCACCGTCTGCGGCTGGGCAAAGAACATCCGCGACTCCAAGAACATCGGCTTTATCGCCCTGTCGGACGGCGGCTGCTTCAAGACCCTGCAGGTCGTGCTGGAAGCAGGCAAGCTGGCAAACTACGATGAGGTGATCCACACCGGTCTGTACAGCAGCCTGCGCGTCAAGGGCAAGCTGGTGCTCACCCCGCAGGCAAAGCAGCCCTTTGAGCTGAATGCCGACAGTGTGGAGATCCTGGGCGACTGCCCGGCGGACGAGTATCCGCTGCAGAAAAAGAAGATGAGCATGGAATATCTGCGCACCATGCCCACCCTGCGCCCCCGCACCAACACCTTCAACGCCGCTTTCCGCGTGCGTAGCGCCGCTGCCTATGCCATCCACAAGTTCTTCCAGGAGAACGGCTTCGTTTACTCTCACTCTCCGCTGCTCACATCTTCCGACTGTGAGGGCGCAGGCGAGATGTTCCGCGTGACCACCCTCGACCTTGAGAATGTGCCCAAGAACGAGGACGGCACCGTGGATTACACCCAGGACTTTTTCGAGAAGCCGGTCAACCTGACCGTTTCCGGCCAGCTGGAAGCCGAGGCCATGGCTATGGCATTCGGCAAGGTGTACACCTTCGGCCCCACTTTCCGTGCCGAGAAGAGCTTTACCACCCGTCACGCCGCCGAGTTCTGGATGATCGAGCCGGAGATGGCATTCTGCGACCTGTCCGGCTACATGGACACCGCCGAGGCCATGACCAAGTACGTCATCCGCTACGTGCTGGACAACTGCCCGGATGAAATGGCCTTCTTCAACCAGTTCATCGACAAGGGCCTCATCGAGCGTCTGGAACTGGTGGCAAACTGCGAGTTTGGCCGCATCAGCTACACCGAGGCCATCGAGATCCTGAAGAAGAACAACAAGAAGTTCCAGTTCCCTGTGGAGTGGGGCGTGGACATCCAGACCGAGCACGAGCGCTACCTGACCGAGGTGGTGTTCAAGAAGCCTGTGTTCGTCACCGACTACCCGAAGGAGATCAAGAGCTTCTACATGAAGCAGAACCCGGACGGCAAGACCGTGGCAGCCGCAGATATGCTGGTGCCCGGCATCGGCGAGCTGATCGGCGGCAGCCAGCGTGAAGAGAACTACGACAAGCTGGTGGCCCGCATGGACGAGCTGGGCATGGACAAGACCAACTACGACTGGTACCTGAACCTGCGCAAGTTCGGCGGCGTGGAGCACGCCGGCTACGGCTTGGGCTTCGAGCGCATGATCATGTACCTCACGGGCATCCAGAACATCCGTGACGTGCTGCCCTTCCCCCGCACTGCTTACGGTTTCTGATTCTGAGAACGATTGGGAATTGCCTCCGCGTTGCTCTGGCAATGACAGCGGAAGAATTATTTTAAATAGCGCAATCCCGGAAAGTCTGCAGACTTTCCGGGATTGCATTTTCACGGGAAAGGTCGGTGCGGCTAGCGGCAGGTTTTGCTATAGCGCAGTTGCTGCCGGTTGGGACTCCATCTGTGAAAAGGTGTTTGGAGCGGCCCGCAGGCCGCGAAAAACACGACTATAAAATATAGTTCCGCTATTTATGCCCAGAGCATCGCGGAGGGCATTATAAATAGTGACCCGCCCTTAACTTTCAACAAGGAGCACAAAACAAGTGGAAAATATCTCTCCTGCCCTGCTGGACTGGTTTTACAAAAACCACCGCATCCTGCCCTTCCGCACCGACCCCAGCCCCTACCATGTGTGGCTCAGCGAGATCATGCTGCAGCAGACCCGGGTCTCGGCGGCACTGCCCTACTACGAACGTTTCCTCGCCGCCCTGCCGGACATTCCGGCCCTTGCCGCCTGCGAAGAGGAAAAGCTGCACAAACTCTGGGAGGGTCTTGGCTACTACAGCCGGGTGCGCAACCTGCAAAAGGCTGCACGCATCGTCTGCGAGCAGTACGGCGGACAGCTGCCCGCCGACTATGATGCCCTGCGGGCCCTGCCCGGCATCGGGGACTACACGGCGGGAGCCGTTGCGTCCATCAGCTTCGGCATCCCGGTGCCCGCCGTGGACGGCAATGTGTTGCGGGTGTTCTCCCGTTTGTACAACGACCCCGCTGCCGTTACGGAACCGGCAGTGAAAAAAGCGTTCACCGCCCGCGTGATGGAGCACCAGCCGCCGGATGCGCCCGGCGACTACAATCAGGCCCTTATGGAGCTGGGAGCGCTGGTCTGCGTGCCGAACGGTGCGCCCCTGTGCGAAAAATGCCCGCTTGCCCACCTGTGCGCCGCCCGTGCTGCGGGCACTGCATTGGAGCTGCCCCGCAAAGCAGCGCCCAAGCCCCGCAGACTGCAGCCTGTGACGCTGGCCCTGCTGGAAAGCCCGGCAGGTTTCCTTTTGCAGCAGCGGCCCCAAAAGGGCCTGCTTGCCGGGCTGTGGCAGCCGGTACTGTGGGAGGGTGAAGCCCTTGCAGCCGGAGAGGTCCTTGCCCGCCTGCAGGCCATGGGAGTGGATACCGGCACCGCCGCGCCGGAAGCGCTGCCCGCTGCAAAGCACATCTTCAGCCACATCGAGTGGCATATGAACGGCATCCTGCTGCATGTGCCCGCCCAAGATGCTCCGGCAGGCTGTGTGTGGGCAAGCCGGGAAGCCCTGCAGGCCGAGTATACGCTGCCCGGCGCATTCAAGGCATACAGGAAGCTTATAGTATGAAATTTTGGCCTTTTTGACCTGAATGGTTGTAATTTTTGACAGGAACGGGTATAATAAAAGCCAACAAGCACTGGAATGAAAGCTGAAACATCGTTTCAACGAAAAAAGGAGTGTATTGAACCTATGAAGAAATCTTGTCTGGTCGCTGTGATCACTGTTCTGGCCGCTGTTGCCGGTGCCCTTGCTGCTGTTGCTGTTTACCTGCACCGCCGTGAGAAGGAGCTGGACGAGTACGAGCGTCTGCTGTTCGGCGAGGACGATGCTGCAACGGTAGAGCCGGAGGCTGCTGCCGAAGAGGCTGCCCCTGCAGAGGATGCTGCAGAATAAAAAACACGAACCGTAAACCTTCGGGCGCACCGGCAGTCTGCAAAAGGCTGTGCCGGTGCGCCCTTTTTGCTACATAGAAGGAGTGTATCATGAAGCGTTTTCTGCTTTGGCTCGTGGGTGTGGTGCTGGGCGTAGGCATCTTTCTGGGCGCGGTGATGGGCGTGAGCTATGCCTTTACCACTGAGGGCGGCTGCCCGGACAGCACCGCGCAGTTTGGCACCGAAGCGCTGGAACCCAACGGCTGGTGCTGGCAGGTGCCGCTCATCGGCGGAAAGCTCGATAAGGTGTTTGCCAGCCCCGCCACCCTCACGGTGCAGAAGCTGGGCACGCTGTACACGGCCCACCCGGCCATCACCCTGCCGGACTGGGCCAGCTACACCACCCTCACCATCCAGAACGCCTATGGCAGCATTGTATTTGTGGGCAGTGTGAGCGATTATCAAAGCTTTTTGTTCCCGGCCAACGGCGAATATAAGGCAGAGCTATCGGTCTGGCGGGTGCCGGAGGGCGGCATGGCCACCCAATTTGAGGGCGGCAGCACCGGCGCAGTGCGCAGAAATCTGGGGCTGGAAAAGCCCGCAAAGCCCACCGGCTGGTATCGTTATGCCTTCCGGTTCACCCTGCAGGCCAGCGCGGAGGTGGAGCTTTCCGCCGAGCGGGTGGAGCAGGGCGGCATTGTGGGCCTGCGCATCTCCGGCATGACCGGCGATGCAGCACCCACTGTGGAGACCGACCTTGGCAATGTGCAGTGCGTGCGTGCAGCCGATGGCTGGCGGGCCTACATCCCGGCGGCATACAACACTTCCTCCGGCGGGCATGAGGTGAACATTACCGTGAATGGCGAGACCATCACCCGCAGCATCATCGTGCTGCCCAAGGATTTTGGCACGGTGGACGTGGAGCCGGAACCAGATGCATCGGATGCGGCAAACACCCAGTTCCGCAATGCAGTCTGGGGCCTGTACGAAGCGCCCGCGCGGGGAAAAATGTGGCAGGGCGGCTTTGTGAACCCGGTGGAAAGCTACACCACCCTTGTGGATTACGGTCAGGTCAGGGTGGTGAACGGCAGGCAGGGCAGCCGTTCCAACTCCACAAAGCTTTATACCATTCCCGGCGAGCCCTGCCGCGCCCCGGCAAACGGCGTGGTGGTGCTGGCCGCAGAGCTGGCCCTTACCGGCAACACGGTGGTCATCGACCATGGCTGCGGGATGCGCAGCTACCTGTACGGGCTGCAGACTCTTTCCGTCTCTGCCGGGCAGACGGTGGAAAAGGGGCAGGCTGTAGGCGTGCTGGGCGAGGAGCTGACCATGGACTTCAAGCTTGGCAGCAAGAGCGTGAACCCGTGGATGCTGTTCCAGACCAGCGGCGGATTGTTCTGGAAGGAGAACAGCTGACGATTTTAAATGGCCTCCGCTTTGCTCTGGCCATAAACAGCGGAATTTTTATTTTTATAAGAGCAATGCCGGACGGCCTGCGGGCTGTCCGGCATTGCATTTTCACAGAAAGAGTCATAAAGAAAACCGGCATCATCTGCCGGTTTCGATCTTTTGCGTGAAAAAGGGTCCTGAAAAGCCCGCAGGCTTTTCAGGACCCAAACATAAAAGAAGAATTCCTCTAAATACGGCCAGAGCGAAGCGGAGGCTGTTCTGATGGTCAAACCATCAGGAAATAGCGTCCACGTCCCACTTCATGCGGACGGCATCGGCACCGTCCAGTTTGATGTTCAGCGCACCAGCGTTGTCCATCACCTGCTGCGGAGTGCGGGCACCGCACAGCACATGCAGGCCGGGGATCATGCGGGCGGTCAGGGCGATCACCAGCTGTGCCAGAGAGCAGTCGTATTTCTCGGTCAGGTCGCCCCACTTTGCCAGCATGTCCAGCGCCTGTGCCCGGCGGGCGGGCTGGAAGCTGGGGTTCGAGTTGCGGGTGCTGCCCTCGGGATAGGTGGTGTCCATGGTCACCTTGCCGGTCAGCAGGCCCTGCTCCAGCGGAGAGTATGCCTGCACCGATACGCCCAGCTCCTTGCAGGTAGGCAGCAGCTGCTTTTCCACACGGCGGGTGAGCAGGCTGTACTTTTCCTGAATGACATCCAGCTGACCGTACTTGCAGTAGCCGCGGATGATGTCCGCAGTGACGTTGGATGCACCGATGGCACGGATCTTGCCCTGCTCCTTCAGCTTCATCATGGCTTCCACCGTCTCTTCCAGTGGGTAGATGCCGAAATCGGGGGTCTGCCAGTGGGTGTACAGCACATCCAGATGATCGGTGTGCAGGCGGCGCAGGCTGTCCTCCACATCCTCGATGATGCTCTTTGCAGAAAGGTCGCGGTAAACGGTGGTGCCGTCCACGACCTTGTGCAGCACCGGTGTTTCATGCCGCCACTCCAGACCGCACTTGGTGGAAAGCACCACCTTGTCGCGGTCGATGTGCTTCATGGCCTCGCCCACCACGGTCTCGCTGTGGTACAGGCCGTAGATGGGGGCGGTGTCGATCCACTGGATGCCCTGCTCCACAGCAGTCTGGATGGCCTTGACTGAAAGGGCGTCGTCGTTGTCGCCCCACCAGGAGCCGCCGCCGATGGCCCAGGTGCCCATGCCGAGAAACGGCACCTGAATGCCGCTTTTGCCAATATTGATGTTTTGCATATATTTTCCCTCCATGCCAGCAGTGTTCCCCGCAATGGGAGCAGCGCATTCCGTAGCTGGCATTCTTCGTTGTATTTTTTGCGTTTTATGAAAAAAGAACCGCAGCTGCGGGATATTCCCGCACCGCAGCTCTCTTTCAACTCAGATATTGCCGAACTCGCTCAGTTTCAGCGTTTCGTTGTGGGTCTCAGCCCAGCGCACCGCCCAGTCGGAGGTGAACAGCAGCAGGCGGTTGCCCTTCATATCCTCCACAGCCTTGGTGTCGCTGGTCAGGTCCAGATCCCGCAGGTTGTAGGTGTCGGGGTCGTTCTGCACCCAGCGCAGCTGTTCAAAGGGCAGCTGCTGCATCCGGATCTCCACGTTGTACTCGGTGTTCAGGCGGTACTCCAGCACTTCCAGCTGCAGCACGCCAACCACGCCGACCACCACTTCTTCCATGCCGCCGCCCACTTCGCGGAAGATCTGGATGGCACCCTCCTGCGCGATCTGCTCCATGCCCTTCACGAACTGCTTGCGCTTCATGGTGTCCTTCTGCTCAATGCGGGCAAAGTGCTCCGGCGAGAAGGTGGGGATGCCTGCGAACTGGACCTTCTTTTTGCCGGTGCACAACGTGTCGCCGATGGAGAAGATGCCCGGGTCGAACAGGCCGATGATGTCGCCGGCGTAGGCCTCGTCCACGATGGCGCGGTCCTGCGCCATCAGCTGGGTGCCGGTGGCCAGCTTGATGTTCTTGCCCTCCTGCACATGGAAGGCCTCCATGCCGCGCTCGAACTTGCCGGAGCAGATGCGCATAAAGGCGATGCGGTCGCGGTGGGCCTTGTTCATGTTGGCCTGAATTTTAAAGATGAAGGCAGAGAACTCGTCGCGGCAGGGGTCCACGGTCTCGCCGGTCAGGCTGTCCACGCGGGCCAGCGGGGTGGGGGTGAGCCGCAGGAAGTTCTCCAGAAAGGGCTCCACGCCGAAGTTGGTCAGAGCGGAACCAAAGAACACAGGGCTCAGCTCGCCGCGCAGCACTTTGTCGAGGTCAAATTCCTCGGCAGCGCCGTCCAACAGCTCGATTTCATCCACCAGCTGCTGGTGCAGATACGGGGTGAGCAGCTCGTCCAGTGCGGGATCGCCCAGCTCGGCCTCGGTCTCATCCACCTTCTTCACGCCGTTGGCGCGGCCGTCGCTGGAAAATGCCAGCACCTTGCGGGTGTTGCGGTCGAACACGCCCTTGAACTCCTTGCCGCAGCCGATGGGCCAGTTCATGGGGTAGGTCTTGATGCCCAAAATCTCCTCAATGTTCTCCATCAGCTCAAAGGGGTCGCGGGCTTCGCGGTCCATCTTGTTGATGAAGGTGAAGATGGGGATGTGGCGCAGGGTGCACACTTTGAACAGCTTGATGGTCTGGGCCTCAACGCCCTTTGCGGCATCGATGACCATGACGGCAGAGTCTGCCGCCATCAGGGTGCGGTAGGTGTCCTCCGAGAAGTCCTGATGGCCCGGGGTGTCCAGAATGTTCACGCACTTGCCCGCGTAGTTGAACTGCAGGACAGAAGAGGTGACGGAAATACCGCGCTGCTTCTCAATGTCCATCCAGTCGGACACGGCGTGCTTTGCGCTCTGCTTGCCCTTGACGGAGCCTGCCTGATTGATGGCTCCGCCGTACAGCAGCAGCTTTTCGGTCAGAGTGGTCTTACCGGCGTCGGGATGGCTGATGATCGCAAACGTCCGGCGGCGCTCGATTTCTTCACGATTTGTCATAAACTAGTATTTCTCCTGAAATGGATGGAACTCCTTCAGTCACGGCTGATGCCGTGACAGCTCCCTCAATGAGGGAGCCTCTGGCGAAAAGGAAAAGCTTCTCGCCCTGCCAAAGCCTCCCTCTCAGAGGGAGGTGGCATCGCGCAGCGATGACGGAAGGAGTATATTTTTACACATACGTACCCTATTTTATCCGAAAACGCTCCATAATGCAAGTGTTTTCGTTATTTTTTCAGGATGATGCAGGGCAGAGGGGCGGTTTCGGCCCAGTTGGCAAAATCACACACCAGAACGGTAAAACTTTTGAGCGGAAGTGCCCGGAGATATTCCAGCACCGTCTGCTTTTCATCCGTGCCGATGACCTGCCCGCTGTAGAGGATGGCGCTCACCACGCCGCCGGGGCGCACGGCTTCCAAAGCCGCCTGCAGGGCGGGGATGCTGCTCTGCGCGGTGGAGAACACTGCGTGGTCGGCCCCGGGCAGCCAGCCAAAGTTGAACATCACCGCATCTGCCGTGCCGGGCTGCACAATCTGTAAAAGGTCTGCGTGGCTTTGGCAGTGCAGCTCATACCGGGCGGCAGGCACGCCCAGCTGCTCCAGATGCTTCCGGGTGGATGCAATGGCAGCTTCCTGCACGTCAAAGCCGATTACCTTTCCTTCCGGCGCGGTGATGCCGCACAGGAAGGCCGTGTCGCCGCCGTTGCCGCAGGTAGCATCGATGCAAAGGCGCGGCTGTGCCAGCCGCGCGGCCAGAAAGTCCTGCACGAACTTGACGGCGGTCAGGTCCGGCGTGCGGCGGCGCACCAGCTGCCTGCCTTCTGCCGCAAAGCCGAACTTTGCCCAGAACGCAAGCTCTGCGGCATCGGCGGGCAGCGGGGCGGTAAATACGGTAGCCTTTTCGCGGTCGTATCCGGCGTAGGCGCGCAAGGCTTCTTTTAATAGATAGGAGCCGTAGCCTTTGCGCCGCCACTGCGGTTCGATGCCAAACGCGGTGATGGCAGCCCCCTTTGCGGCGGGCGTGAGCGCGCAGAAGCCGATCTGTGTTTTTTCCTTATAGAGGGCAAAGCCCTCGTCTGTGCGGTGCAGTTCCATGGTGTGTTCCTCCTGAATTTACGCTTTTACAATAGCAAGCGCAAAGGCCGCTGTCAAGGGCGGAAAGTGCGTCTTTTTTTCACAGTTTCTTCACGGCGCGCGCGATTGATTTTCACAATTGACGGTTACAATAGGAGCAGTTCAAAGGAACAGGGCTCCTGTGGACGTATCCCTTACGGAAAGGAAGTATCAGCATGGACAATGAGAACAAATGGGAATATGATTATTCCTCTCAGGATAAAAACGAAAGCGGAGATACCGGTTATCCCAATGTGGGCAGCAGCGGCATGAACACCGCCAACCAGTACAACGACCCGCAGCCGGAACCGGAGACCGCTTACACCGCCCCGCAGACAGACAACGGCGCAGGCGGTGCAACGCCGCCGGTACATCCGGTACAGCCGCAGGACGCGCAGCCCCCTAAAAAGAAGAAAAAGTTCAATGGCAAGCGCGTTGCACGCAGCGCCGTGGCGCTGGTGCTGGCCGCAGCCATGGGCTTTGCGGGCGGCTTTGTGGGGGCAAAGTTTGGCGGCAGCGGCAAGGTGGTCATTCAGCAGGTGGCACCTTCCTCTACGGCCGACAGTGCATCCGGTTCGGATAGTTCCATCACCGCAGCATCCAGCAGCGGCAGCAGCCTGACCACTGAACAGGTGGCTGATCTGGTCAGCCCCAGCGTGGTGGTCATCACTACGGAGCAGGTGGTCTACTCTCAGTGGTCGTGGTACGGCCAGAATCAGGTGGAGAGCGGTGCCGGCAGCGGCGTGATCATCAGCTCGGACGGCTACATCCTCACCTGTGCACATGTGGTGGACGGCGCTTCCACCATCACCGTTACCATTGGTGACAAGGACTACACCGCCACCCTTGTGGGCGAAGATACCACCAGCGATATCGCGGTCATCAAGATCGATGCTGACGGCCTGACCCCCGCCACCGTGGGCAACAGCGACAGCCTGAAGGTGGGCCAGAGCGTGATGGCTGTGGGCAACCCGCTGGGTGAGCTGGGCGGCACCGTGACCGGCGGCATGATCAGCGCTTTGAACCGCAGCGTCACCATTCAGGGCAGCAGCTCTGTGAACACCATGTCCCTGATCCAGATGGATGCTTCGGTCAGCCCCGGCAACTCCGGCGGCGGCCTGTTCAATATGAACGGTGAGCTGGTCGGCATTGTGAATGCAAAATCCTCTTCCAGCGATGCAGAGGGTCTGGGCTTTGCCATCCCCATCAACGATGCCATCAAGGTGGCACAGGAACTGCTGGAGAACGGCTATGTGACCGGACGGCCTTATTTGGGCATCACCTATCTGGCCGTGACCGACGCACAGACTGCTTCTCAACTGGGCGTGAATGCCTACGGCGTTTACGTTGTGGAGGTGGTCAAGGGCGGCCCTGCCGAGAAGGCGGGTCTTCAAGCCGGAGACCGCATCGTGAGCGTGGACGGCACCGAGATCGCCTCCAAGGACGACCTTGGCACCCTGATGCAGAAGCACGCAGCAGGCGACACCCTCTCCATCACCATTGCGCGTGACGGCCAGATGCAGACGGTCAATGTGACACTGGGCGAAAAGACGGCTTCCAACAGCTGAGCAAAATAGAAAACAGGAGCGGATGAGAGTTTTCCATCCGCTCCTGTTTTTATATCTGTCCAAAGATGGTGGCACTGTAAGGCATCAGCACGGCCTCGTGCTCATACACTCTTGCCGGGCCGCGCCACAGGCTGGACGAGATGCCGTCGCTCAGCATCTGCCAGCGCCCAACCGGCAGCGGCACGGCTTTGCTGGTCTCGGTGGGGTTATAGAACACGCACAGCGCCTGCCATGCTGCGCCGTCGCCCCACTGGGCGGGCAGCTGCCAGCCCACCAGCGGCTGCTCCAGTGAGAAAAAGTACAGGGCATCCGGCGCGTGGGGGTCGGTGCTGGAAAGCCGCGGAAACCTTGCCCGCAGAGCCAGCAGGCCGCGGTAGTAGTCCACCAGCGCATGGTATTTTTCGGCCCGCTCCCAGTCCAGCCGGTTCAGCGCAGGCGAAGAGCGGTAGCTGTTGCCCTTCCCTTTTTTGGTGCGGGCAAACTCCTCGCCCGCCTGCAGGAAAGGCAGGCCGAAGCTGGTCAGGTAAATGCCCGCCGCCAGCCGGTTCTGGGCAAGGGCTGTGCCGTCTGCCGCCGTGAACTCCGGCTTTTCGTACCGCACCAGCAGCAGCTTGTCCCACAGGGTGAAGTTGTCGTGGGCGGAAACATAGCTCACGATCTGGCTGGGCGCGTGGGGCGGCAGACGGTCGCTGCGGCACCATGCCGCCACCGCGCCGCCGATATCCCAGAAGCTGCCGGGCCTGCCCTCCACATAGCCCGGCTCCCGGGCGTTGAAGCAGCCGCCCTTGATGGTGTCGCGGGTGTCGTCGCAGAAGATGCCGATGCGCTCGTTCAGCATGGCCAGATTCGCCTTGTTGGCCTCGTACCGGTGCAGCTGGCTGCCGCCGCCCTGCCACGGCTCGCCGTACATCAGGATATCCCGCCCGCCGGGCAGCGTATCCAGCGCGGCGCGCACCGCATTGATGGTCTCCACGTCGTACAGACCCATCAGGTCGAACCGGAAGCCGTCGATGTGGTATTCCTGCGCCCAGTAGAGGATGGAATCGATCATATACCGCCGGGCCATGGGCCGCTCGCTGGCAAATTCGTTGCCGCAGCCGCTGCCGTTGGAAAAGCTGCCGTCCTCGTTCTGGCGGAAAAAGTAGCAGGGCACGGTGTCGTTCAGCGGGTTCTCATTGCGGTACATGTGGTTATACACCACATCCATCACCACACCGATGCCCGCCGCGTGCAGGGCTGCGATCATTTCCCTGCACTCCCGGATGCGCACCTCGCCGCGGGTGGGGTCGGTGGAATAGCTGCCTTCGGGCACATTGTAGTTGGTGGGGTCATAGCCCCAGTTGTACTGCCGCAGCAGCGGCTTTGCCTCGTCCACGCTGCCAAAATCAAAAATGGGCATCAGCTGCACATACTTCACGCCAAGCCGCTTTAAATAATTCAGGCAGGTGGGGTGGATGCCGTCCCCATGCAGGGTGGTGCCCTGCTGGGTAAAGGCCATGAACTTGCCCCGCCATGCCGGGCGCACGCCGCTGGCAGCATCCTGCGAGAAGTCGCGCACGCTCACCTCCCACACCGCGCGCTGCTCCGGCGGGATGACCGGACGCACATCCCGCTCCCACCCGGAGGGGGCGGTGCGGGCAAGGTCCACGATCATGCTGCGGGTGCCGTTCACGCCTGCCGCACGGGCATAGGGGTCGCCGGTCTGGCGCGAAATGCCATCCACTGTGACCGTATAGGTATAGTATCGTCCGTGCTGGTCGCCGGGCAGATAGATGCTCCACACCCCCTGCTGCCCCCGCTCCAGCGGCAGAGTGCCTATGGGCTCACCGCCGCTGCCTTTGCGGTAAAGGCTGACCTCCACCCTCTGCGCCGTGGGTGCCCACAGGCGCAGATGGGTGCCGGAAACAGCATATTCCTGCCCCAGCGGGCCGGTGTAGGTGGTTTGAAGGTCAAAGGAGATGCTCTCGTATAGCGTTTTCAGTTCGGCGGGCGTTTTGACGGTCATAGTTTCTTCATTCCTTCTTGCAGATTTCCTATCAGATATAAGTGTAAACACCGGCGGTCTTTTTTGCAAGAGGGAATTGCAAAAGCTGTCCGGGTACACTATACTGGAAGAAAACGACAAAAACGGAGGGCAAACCATGGCATATACCGACGATTGGGAAAACCTTATGAACGGTGTGTTCGGTGCAGGGGGCAGGCCGCGCTTTGGCGGCACCGCCCAGCCGGAGGCAAAGCCACAGAAATCCGGGACCTCAGCCGTGCCGGACCTGAACGCTGCTCTGCTGGAAAACCAGAAGCAGCTGGATGCCCTGCTCAAAAAACAGAACGCCCAGCTGAAAACACAGGACACTGCGGTGCAGTCTGCTCTGGAGGACAGCCGCCAGATGCTGCGGGATATGGAAGCGGACGGCCTGCTTGCCAAGGGCACTGCCGATGTGACCGCAGAGCACCTTGGCAGCTTTGAGGGCCTTGCCGCCGAGGTGAAAAAGACCGTTCTCGGGCAGGATGCCTTTGTGGACAGCGTGGTGCGCGCCATGCGCCGGCCCTTTGTGCTGGGCACCGAGCGCCCGGCAGCACGCAATGTGATCCTGCTGTGCGGCGGAGCCGGTACGGGGCGGCATTTTGCGCTGGCAGAGACCGCCCGCATCATGGCGGCGCGGGGCCTTTTGCAGAGCGACAAAACCGCGGTGGTGGACCTTGCCCTCTACCCCAATTCCGGTGCGGAAAAGCTGTTTTTGCAGGATCTGTATGCGGCCCTGCACGCCCCCGGGGAGATCGTGATCTTTGAGCATTACGAGAGCTGCCATGCGGCCTTCCTCAAGACCCTTGCAGACCTTGCTGTGAAGGGCAGCGCACCGCTTTCCAGCCGGTATCTGGTGAACAAGGAGGGCATCCTTGTGGATGCAGGCACGGCGCTGGCACCGGGCGCGGTGAGCAGTATCACGCCCTGCGGCAAGTACCTCATCTTCTTTTCCCGCAAGGGCCGGGACGCGCTGGCGGATAAGTTCGGTGCGCCCTTTGTGGCAGCGGTGGGCGATGTGTGCGAGACCAGCGCCTTTGCCCGGGAGGACCTTGCAGCGCTGGCGGCGCAGCAGCTGAATGCGCTGGCCCAGAAGGTGAGCGCACGCCTTGGGCTGACCCTCTCTGCCGGGGCCGATGTGCGGGACTATGTAGCCGCCCAGTGCTCTAAGGAAAAGGGTGCGGCGGGCCTTGCGGAATGCTGCAATAAAATGTTCCGTGCCCTGAGTGAATACTGCCTGCAGACCGATGCAAAGCTTACCGGCACCGTCACCCTGACCGCAAAGCCGGAGGGCGTATGGTTTTGCCTGAACGACCAGCCCGAGCAGGAGCTGTCTGCCCTGCTGCCTGCCGAGTACACGGGCGCTGTAGATGAAATCCGCGCCGAACTCAACGGCCTTGTGGGCCTTGGGGCGGTCAAGGAGTATGTGTTCGGTCTGGCGGATAACCTGCAGGTGCAGCAGCGCCGCGCGGCGGCAGGCTTCAAGACCACCAGCCTTTCCATGCACATGATCTTCACCGGCAACCCGGGCACCGGCAAGACCACCATTGCCCGGCTGGTGGCAAAGTACCTCAAGGCCATCGGCGCGCTGAAGGGCGGTCAGCTGGTGGAAGTGACCCGTGCCGACCTTGTGGGCCGCTACACCGGCCACACCGCCCCGCTGACAAACAGCGTCATCGAGAGTGCCCTCGGCGGTGTGCTGTTTATCGATGAAGCCTACAGCCTCTACCGCGGCGAGCAGGACAGCTTTGGGCTCGAAGCCATCGACACCCTTGTGAAGGGCATGGAGGACCACCGGGACGAGCTGGTGGTCGTTCTGGCGGGCTACACCAAGGAGATGGAGGTGTTCCTTACTGCCAACAGCGGTCTTGCCAGCCGCTTCCCCAACAAGATCGAGTTCCCGGACTACACGGCAGACGAGCTGCTGGACATCACCAACGTGCTGGCAAAGGGCAAGGGCTACCGCCTTGCCGAGGGCTGTACCTTCCCGCTTTTGGGCTACTACAAGCGCCGTCAGGCGCTGGACAGCCGCACCGCCGGCAACGGCCGTCTTGCCCGCAACACGCTGGAAAAGGCCATCTTCCACCAGAGCCGCCGCCTTGTGGCAGAACCTGCCGCCGAGCTGGACCTGATCCTGCCCAGCGATCTGGAATTTGAAGAGTGAGAGATTCAGAATGGCCTCCGCTTCGCTCTGGCCATGCTCAGCGGAAGAATTATTTATAGGAACAGCAAACCCCGGCAGGCTGCGGCCTGCCGGGGTTTGCATTTTTCACGGATGGAGTCGTACCGGAAAGCAGCATCTGGCGCTCTGGCTCCACAGGGCAGGACGGTGCCGTGAAATTATTTCCTGCCGGAAACGCTGCATCTCCCGGTCCGGGCCTTCCCTGTGAAAAAAGGTTCCGGAAAAATCCGCAGATTTTTCCGGAACCTGATTATAAATATCATTTCATCTGATGATGGCCAGAGCGAAGCGGAGGCCATTTTAATCGTGCTGCTTCGCAAGGGCCTGCACCATATCGTGTATCCCCTTGCGCACCTCGGCGGGAGCCGTTACTTCCACCTTGCCGCCAAAGCCGCACACCCAGCCGTAGAACTGGGGGCTGACGCATACCGGCACATCAAAGTGAAAATATGCACCGTCTTCCTCCGGCACGAACAGCGGCGTTTTGCCAAAGCGGTCGCGCATGGCGCTTTCCAGGTCGGCGGTGCAGCGCAGGGTGACCCGGTGCTCCGGCCCGCCGAACATGTTGAAGTGCTTGCGCAGATAGGCGGGCAGGTCGAACTGGCGGAACTCGGCCTTGCCCCGGCGGGCATCGCCCAGCACCGTCACGGAAGACATGCGGTCCACGCGGTAGTTGCGGATGCCCGCAGGCTCTTTCTCGTCCTGATAAGCGATAAGGTAGTAGCAGCCGTTTTCCCATGCCAGCTGCCACGGGCTGACGGTGCGGGTGCCGTCGTCCTTGTAGCGGAACCGCACCATTCTGCCCGCATTGATGGCGCTGTGCAGCGCATCGATGCTGTAAAGCAGGGTGTGGCTGTCGCTTTTGGGGCGGCCGTCCACGTACACCTGACGCTGCAGCTGGGTGCCTTCGTAGTCGGAGCAGAGGGCTTCCAGTTTATGGATGAGTTTACTGCTGGTGCGTGCCGACACAACCTTGCTGGCCTGTACGGCATCCACCAGCAGCTTCAGCTCAGAAAGCTCAAAGGTGCGGCTGGCCAGCCAGTAGCCGCCGCCGCGCCCGCGCCGCAGCTGGATGTCATACCCCAGACTGCGCAGGGTGTCGATATCGCTGTAGATGCTTTTGCGCTCGGCAAGAATGTCCTGCTGTTCCAGCAGCTCTACCAGCTGCGGTACATTGAGCAGGTGTTCTTCGTCGGTCTTTTGTTCCAGAATGCGCAAAAGGGTCAAAAGCTTGGATTTCTGGCCTTCCTGCTTGGGCATGGGAGCACCTCCGGTTTATTCGGGCAGTTTTTTGTCGAACGCCGCGCGGCGCTGGGTGGAAAGACGGAACATCTGTTCCAGCTTATCCCGGTCGTCGGCCACAAGAGCAGCGCGCATTTCCTGCAGAGCGGCATCGAACTGGTCGATCTCGCTGATGAGGTTTTCCTTATTCCACAAAAACAGCTCTGCCCACATTTTATCGTTGATGCGTGCAATGCGGGTCAGGTCACGGAAGGAGTCGCCGGTGTACTCGCACAGCGAAGAGTTATCGTTGGCGCACATCAGGCTCACGGCGATGGCATGGCACAGCTGGCTCACATAGCCGATCATCTTGTCGTGCTCCTGCACCGTCAGGGTGCAGATGTGGTGGAAGCCCAGCACTTCGGCCAGGTCCTTTGCCCACTGAATGGCTTCGGGCGTGTTCTTTTCCGTGGGGGTGATGATGAAGTTGGCCGGGGCAAAGTTCACCTCGGCGGCGTGCTCCACGCTGGAAGTCTCGCGGCCTGCCATCGGGTGGCTGGCAATGAACTCCACGCCCGCCGGGCACATGGCCTGCACCGGCTCCACAAGGCCGGTCTTTACGCCGGAAACATCGGTAAAGATGCAGCCGGGCTTGAGCAGATGGCCGTAGGTGCGGAACCACTCGATGAGGGCCGTGGGGTACAGACCAAAGATGATGTGGTCGGCGCTGCTCACAAGGTCCTCAAAATCGTGGGTCTTACCGCTGGCGATATAGCCGTGCTCTAGCGCGTACTGCAAATGCCCTTCGCTGCGGTTGATGCCGTCCACATGGAAACCGGCTTTTGTCAGTTCCAGCGCGTATTTGCCGCCCAGCAGGCCAAGGCCTACCACGAGATAACGTTTTGTTTTATCAAGCATATTCCACCTCCGCGCCCAAGGGCTTGATGGCTTCAAAGAAATTCGGCCAGCTTTTTGTAATGGCTTCGGCATCGTCCACGGTCAGGGGGATGCCCGTACTCAGGGCCAGCACCGAAAGGCTCATGACCACACGGTGGTCATTGTGCCCATGCAGAGCACCCGCCGGAGCGTGCAGCCTGTTCGCGCAGCCGTGCACCGTAATGGTGCCGCCCTCGCTTTCCAGCACGCCGCCGCAGGCACGCAGCTCGGCCTCCATGGCAGCGATGCGGTCACTCTCCTTCAGGCGTAAACGCTCTGCGTTGCGGATGACTGTAGTGCCTTCGCACAGCAGGCCCAGCACCATAAGCACAGGGCCAAGGTCCGGGCAGTCCGCAAGGTCGATGTCCACCCCGTGCAGGGGGGCCTTTTCAAAAGAGATGCCCTCTGCCGTGCGGGTAAACACCGCGCCGCACCGGCGCAAGATGTCCAGAATGGCGGCATCGCCCTGCAGCGTCTCCGGGGCAAGGCCGGTGATGGTCACGTCGCCGCACACTGCACCCAGCACCGCCGGGAACGCGGCCTGACTGTAATCGCCCTCCACGGTGTAATCGCAGGGGTGATAGTGCTGCCCGCCCGGGATGGCAAGAGTGTTTTCGTCCAGCCAATGGCTCTGCACACCGAAGGCTGCCTGCACAGAGCGGGTCATATCGATGTAGCTGCGGCTCTCCACCGGCGGGATGAGGTGCAGCGTGCTGTTGCCGGAAAGCAGCGGCAGAGCAAACAGCAGCCCGCTGATGAACTGGCTGGATACATTGCCTGCAAGGCAGTATTCGCCGGGGGTCAGTGCCCCTTCCACGGTCAGCCCGGCAGCGCTCTGCTCAAACCGCAGGCCCTGCTCCCGGTACAGAGCTTCATACACCGACTGAGGCCGCTCCATCAGCCGCCCGCGGCCGGTGAAGGAAACTGCCTGTCCGGTCAGGCTGGCGATGGGGATGAGAAAGCGCAGGGTGCTGCCGCTCTCGCAGCAGTCCACCGGCGCGGCAAGGGGCACAAAATGCCCCAGCCCTTCCACCACAGCGTCGTCTGCGCCGGTACGCACACGGGCACACAGCTGTGCCGCTGCGCCCAGCGTGGCAGAGATGTCCTTGCTGAATTCGAGGTTCGTGATGTGGCTGCGGCCCTCGGCCAGTGCCGCGCAGAGCACAGCACGGTGGGCCATGCTCTTGCTGGGTGGGGCAGTGATGGTGCCGCCCACGGAACGCGCGTTCTGAATCGTTACCAGCATAGGCCGTTACATATCGCGGCCAATGGCCCATGCCACCTGACGGCACTTTGCCATGGCCTGTGCGAAGGAATCCGGGGTCAGGCACTGTGCGCCGTCGCTCCATGCGTGCTGCGGGTCGTAGTGGACCTCCACTTCCAGACCGTCGGCACCGGCGGCCACGGCAGCGATCATCATAGGCTCGACCAGATTGGCCTTGCCGGTGGCGTGGCTGGGGTCCACGATGATGGGCAGGTGGGTCTTTTCGTGGATGATGGGCACTGCAGAGAGATCGAGGGTGTTGCGGGTGTACTTCTCGAAGGTACGGATGCCGCGCTCGCACAGGATGACCTGCTCGTTGCCGCCGGCCATGATGTACTCGGCGCTCATGATCCACTCCTCAATGGTGTTGCACAGGCCGCGCTTGAGCAGCACGGGCTTGTGCATCTTGCCAACGGCCTTGAGCAGCTGGAAGTTCTGCATGTTGCGGGCACCGATCTGCACCACGTCCACGTACTCCTCAAACTCCGGGATACGGTCCTCGCTCATCAGCTCGGAGACGATGGGCATGCCGGTGGCCTCGCGGGCCTTTACCATATCCAGAATGCCCTCGGTCTCAAGGCCCTGGAAGGAGTAGGGAGAGGTGCGGGGCTTGTAGGCACCGCCGCGGAACAGGGTGGCACCGCCGGCCTTCACGCCCTGTGCAATGCGCAGAGCCTGCTCTGCGCCCTCGATGCTGCAGGGGCCTGCCATGACGGCGATCTTTTCCTTGCCGCCGATCTTCACGCCGCCGCAGTCGATGACCGAATCTGCCGGGTGGAACAGGCGGTTTGCGCGCTTATAGGGCGCGGACACGCGGGTAACGTTGTCGATCCACGGGTTTGCCAGCACGTCCCGCTCGTCGATCTTGGTGGTGTCGCCCACCAGACCAAACACGTTGTAGTTCTTGCCGGTGATGAGGGTCACGTCCAGACCCTGCTTCTCGAATTTGTCAACGATCTTTTCCAGTTCGTCCTTCGGAGTCCCTTTTTTGGTGGAGATGATCATAGTGATAATTTCCTTTCGTTTTTACATCACGATATGCGCCTTGCTGGAGCCGTCGGTGCGCAGCAGCTGGGCCAGATAAATGCAGGCGTGCAGGTAGCCCTGCGGGCCTTCCCCGATGAAGTGGCCCTGACAGCCAAAGGATACCACGTCCGTCTTGCGGAAAGGCTCCCGCTCGTCCGGGGCGTGCAGCATCACTTCCACGGCGGGTACGCCGCACAGGCGCAGCGCATCCAGAATGGCCACGCTGTAGTGGGCGTAGGCCCCGGGGTTGAGCACGATGCCGTCCACCCGGCCCGCTGCGGCCTGAATTTCGTCCACGAGGTCGCCCTCGTGGTTGGACTGGCAGCAGTCGGTCTCGATACCCAGCTGTTCGCAGCCTGCCTGCACATAGTCCATGATGGCGTTATAATCCAGCTCACCGGGTACGCCAGGCTCCGACCAGCGCATGATGTTGAGGTTCGGGCCGTTAAGAATCAAAAATTTCATCCAGTGCCTCCATGGCGGCATGCAGGGCATCGTCCAGCGTGCCGTTGTTGGGAATGACAGCATCCGCCGCTGCCAGATACAGCGGACGGCGCTGTGCTTCCATCTGGCGCAGTGCGTCCATGCTGGAAGAAAGCGGCCTGCCGCCGCCCACGGCCAGTTCATCCACCAGCCGGTCGATGAACAGAATGACACCGTTCTGGTGCAGAGCACGCAGATTCTCCGGCTTTTTTACAATGCCGCCGCCGCAGGAAATGAGCTGTCGGCCCTCTTTGCCAAAGCGCTGTGTTTCGGCAGTTTCCTTTGTGCGAAAGCCGTCCTCGCCCTCGGCTGCAAAGATATCCGGGATGCTGCGGCCGTCGGTCTTTACGATCTCCTCATCCAGATCCACAAAGGTACGGCCAAGGCTCTTTGCCAGCATCCTGCCGAGGGTGGTCTTACCGGAAGAGGGCATCCCGATCAGGGCAATGTTCAGCATATCCCGGCGCAGTGCGGCGGTGATGCGCCGAATTTCAACCGGCGCATCCTCGAACTTGCGGTCCAGAAAATATTCTGCGGCATACACCGCCTGCGCCACCAGCATTTCAAGGCCGCCCACAGCCACCGGCACGCCCGCTTCCTCGGCGCGGAGGATGAGCTCGGTCTTGTCGGGGTTGTACACCACATCCACTACAGCCTCGAGGTCCGGCATGGCGGCAACGTCCAGATTGCACACACCTACATTCGGGTACATGCCCGCCGGGGTGGTGTTGATCACGATCTGCGCCCCGCTGGAAACGGCCTCGGCATAGCTCAGTTCGCCCTTTTCCGGGTCCGGATGGCGGCTGACGGTGAGCACCTTTGCCGCACCCTTGTCCCGGGCCACAGCGCTGGTGGTGTTGTGGGTGCCGCCGGTGCCCAGAATAACCACCGTTTTGCCTGCAAAGCTCACGCCGTGGGCGTCGCACAGGTGGGCAAAGCCCATATAATCGGTGTTATAGCCGTAGAGCAGGCCGTTTTTGTTCACCACCGTGTTCACCGCCCCGATGGCCTTGGCCCGCGGGTCGATGTAGGAGCAGTATTCCATCACCAGCTTTTTATAGGGGATGGTCACATTGATGGCCTTGAACTGCCGCTTTGCCAGAAAAGCCCGGGCCTCTTCCTCGGTGGGCAGAGGGCACAGGTCGTAGTGGTAGCCGCAGAGCATCTCGTGGATGATCTTGGAGTAGGAGTGGCCGAGTTTTGCGCCGATGAGTCCGTATTCCATTTTACTCGTCCTCCTTCCGGAAGCTGGTGGGGTGGGTCATCCAAGCCTCGCCGTAGCGTGCCGTGAGCAGGTCGCCCACAGCCAGTGCGGCGGCGCAGGTCTGCACGATGGCGGCTCTGGGCACGATGCAGGGGTCGTGACGGCCCTGAATGGACAGCTGTGCGTCCTTTTTGGCAAGATAGTCTACTGTATCCTGCTGCTTGTAGATGCTGGGTGTGGGTTTGACCACGGTGCGGAACACCACCGGCATCCCGTTGGCGATGCCGCCGTTGATGCCCGCATTGTGGTTGGTGGCGGTCACCACCGCACCCTCCGGTGTCATGCGGAAAGCGTCGTTTGCTTCGGAGCCGCGCATTCCGGCAAAGCCGAAGCCGGTGCCGAACTCGATGCCCTTGACGGCGGGGACGGAGAATACCAGATGCGCGATCTCGCTTTCCACGCTGTCAAAATAGGGCTCACCGATGCCTGCCGGCAGGCCGAGGATGGCGGTTTCCAGCATCCCGCCCACGCTGTCGCCCTCCGCACCGGCGGCACGGATGGCGGCTTTCATGGGTTCTTCTACGGTTTCATCCAGCACCGCAAAGCCCTCGGGCTTGCTGGCAAGGGCTTCCACCTGAGCAGAGAGCTGTGCGGCATCATCCTGTGCAAAGCGGGTGTCCGCAATGCCAGCGCACTCTGCGATATGGGTGGTGATGTCGATGCCCGCACGGCGCAGTGCGCTCAGCACAATGGCACCGCCCGCCACAAGGGCGGCCGTCACCCGGCCGGAGAAGTGCCCGCCGCCGCGCGCATCCTGAAAGCCGTGGTACTTGGCGTAGGCGGTGTAGTCTGCATGGCCGGGGCGCAGAAGGTCTGCGGTCTTGGCGTAATCGCCGCTGCGGGTGTTGGTATTTTCGATCATCAGGGCAATGGCGGTGCCGGTGGTGCGGCCGTTCACCACGCCGGACAGCAGCTGCACGGCATCTGCCTCCACCCGGGGAGTGGACAGGCCGTCGCCCCGGGCACGGCGCTTGTCCATGCAGGCGGCGAGAAAAGTCTCGTCCACCGGCAGGCCTGCGGCCATGCCGTCCAACACCGCGCCGATGGCGCGGCCATGGCTCTCGCCAAAAATGGTCAGCGAAAGGTCGCTGCCGAATGTATTTTTCATGGCTTACTCCTCAATGCCCAGCAGGGGACGCAGGCCCTCCACCGGGATGGTCTCGGCGCGCCAGCAGCCCAGACCCGGCACCTTGATAATGGTGATCTGGCCGCTCTGTGCCTTTTTGTCGTGCAGCATTTCAGCCAGCACCTTTTCCTTATCGTAAGTAGTGCGGGTGGGCAGGCCGAGGCGGCGGTACACCGCGCGCACCCGCTTCTGCAGTGCCTTGGATTCGATCATGGGCAGCATGCCCAGCGCCACGCACTCGCCGTGGTAAAGGCCCACGGTGCGGCGGCCCTTGATGCCCTTGACGGCCTCGATGCCATGGCCGATGGTGTGGCCGAAGTTGAGCGCCTTGCGCATGCCCTGCTCAGTCTCGTCCTGCTCCACGATGTTCTTCTTGAACCGCAGGCTGCGGCAGATGATCTCGCCGATCTGGGCATCCACGTCGCCATTTTCAAAGATCGCGAACAGCTCGGGGTCTGCCAGCAGGCTTGCCTTGACGGCTTCTGCCAGACCGTTGATGAAGTGACGGCGGGGCAGGGTGGCAAGGGTGTCCGGATCCACGATGACGAGCTTGGGCTGCCAGAAAGCGCCCACGATGTTTTTGGTATCGCCCAGATCCACGGCGGTCTTGCCGCCGATGGAGGAATCGATCATGGAAAGGGTGGTGGTGGGGCAGTTGATGAAGTCGATGCCCCGCATGTAGATGGAAGCGGCAAAACCGGCCAGATCGCCCACCACGCCGCCGCCCACGGCGATCACCAGATCGCCGCGGCCCATGCCGAATTCCAGCATCTGCTTGAGGACGGATTCCAGAATTTTAAAGCTCTTGCTGGCTTCGCCCTGCGGCACCGTGATGATGTGGGCATCCTTGCACTGGTCGGCCACCATCTGGGCGTACTGTGCGGGCACACCACTGTCGGTCACAACGGCCACACGGCGGTCCAGCCGGGCGAACTGGTACAGGTTTTCCAGCGAGCCGCTCTTGACGATGATGTCATAGCTGCGCTCGCCCAGATTCATGGTCAGCTTGGTTCCGATAAATTCACTCATTTGGTATACACTCCTAACAGCCGCACGGTACGGCAGGTGCGGTCAAGCTCACGCAGCAGCGCGGCGGTCTCGTCGGCGGTGGGGTCGCCCACCAGCTCCACGTAAAAATAATATTCAAACGGCACATGAGGCATGGGCCGGCTCTTGATGGACTCCATATTAAAGCCGCTGGCACCGATGATCTGGATCACCTCGCCCAGCTTGCCGGGTTTGTTGTCCACCGTGAACAGCAGCGAGAACCGGTTGCCGCCGGTAGGCTTTTCGCGGCTGAGCACGATAAAGCGGGTGGTGTTGTCGCCGTCGGTGTTGATGCTGGGCACCAGCACCTCCAGCCCGTACAGTGCCGCCGTCTCCACGCTTGCAATGGCCGCTTTGGAGGAGTCGCCGCTTTCGGCCACGAACTTTGCGGCCATGGCGGTGTTGGCCATGGCGGTGGCGGGCAGGCCGAACTGCCTTAAAAAGGTCTCACTCTGGGCGATGGCCTGCTGGTGGCTGTAGACGCTTTTGATCTGGTCAAGTTTTGTGCCCGGCAGCACCAGAAGATTCTGGGAGATGGGCAGATCGTACACATCCACCACCCACAGCGCCGGATGGTTATAGCACAGATCCAGCACGGCGGAAACATCGCCCGCATGGCTGTTCTCAAAGGGAACGACGCCCCGGGCAGCATCGCCGCGTTCCACCGCGTCAAACACCTCGTCCCAGGTGGGATAGCTCACAGCCTCGGCGTGGGGGAACAGCGCCCGGAGGGCAATGTGGGCAAAGGCGCCCTCCACGCCCTGATAGGCGGCGCGGTTTTGGCTCAGCACCACGGCTTCGTACTGCTTTGCCACGTCCATCAGGTTCTGCACGTGGTCTTTATAGTAGGGCCGCAGGGCCGGGTCCTGAATGCGGGCCGCAGCCTTTTCCAGCACTGCCGTCTCGCGGGCGGCATCGTAAACGGGCAGGCCATGGGCTCTTTTGTATTCGGCCACCTGCAGCACAGCAGCCATCCGCCGCTCAAACAGCGCAGCCAGCTGGGCATCCACCGTGTCGATCTCGGCGCGTGCCTGTTCCAGTGCGTCCATGGGTTCACATCCTTTTGTATGTATGATAAATACCATCAAGATAATAGATACCCAGTAAGTATACCATAACTGGGACGGAGAAACAACAAAACCTCCGGCGTTTCAAAGGGGAGAATATTTCAAATCAGATATGTGTAAAAAGAACAAAATAGAAAACGAACTCCCTCAGTCAAACCCTTGCGGGTTTGCCAGCTCCCTCAAAGAGGGAGCCGCTGACAAAGCGGAAAAGTTTCCGGCTCTGCCAAGGGCCCCATCCCCGAGGGGGCTGTCGCCGAAGGCGACTGGGGGAGTTTTGCTTGCACATTATCTGTTTTTCAGCAGTTCTTCCCTGCTGCGGGCTTTGCCGTAATATCTCCCATAGGGATTATCCAGCGCCTGTGCAAGGGAGACCGGCTTTTCCGGCTCTGGCCTTTGCACCGGCTTTGCTGTGCGGTCAAATGTGAACCCGGCGGCAGGCCCGCCGCGCTTTACCCGGAACCGCATGGCTCAGCCCTCTGCACTGGCGGTAGAAACAGCCCCGGCGGTCAGCTTGTTCCACAGTTCTTCGCCGCCCTCAAGCAGGTCGGCGGAGTCCTTGTTCCATGCGCCGCGGATGCCGATATAGTACCGGCTCATCAGCTCCTGACTGGAGCCGCTTTCGCTCTGCACGGCATCAGAAGCGTAATCGCCCAGATCAAGGCCCGCCAGCACCGGGCAGTCGGTCCAGCGGTAGACCATGTTCCACCAGTCACTGTCTGCGTCGGACTGCGGCAGGCTGCCGTCGAGGTAGCGCAGGGTGCCGGTGGTCTGCTGGAACCCGGCTGGGTCGTACAGGATGAAGATGGAGCTCAGCGCGCCCTGAATGTCGGTGGAAAGTTTGGTGGTGCCTGCCATGTCAAGGTAGGCATCTGAGTCCTCGTTGCCAAAGTCCATGGTGTAGAGGTTCAGCTTTACCATCACCTTGCCGTCCCCGTTCCGGTCTTCGCCGTAGGCGGCAAGGGCGTCCTGCAGGGCGGTCTGGGTGGCTTCCGGCAGGTAGTGGGGTGCCACAACGGCCACGTTATAGTCTGCATGGACGGTAAAGAAATACTGCCCGATGAAGTTGTAACCGAAGAACACCACGATGATGCCGATGATGATGACCCACTTGAGGTTATAATCCCACCAGTTGGCCCAGCGTTCCTTGCGGGTGTACTGGCGCTGTTTGCGGGGCTGGAGGTCTTTGGGGTCAATATCGCGTTCGTAACGGTAGCTTGCCATGGGGCAGTTTCCTCCAAGTTCTGATTTACAGCTGTGCCAGAATGGCCTGACGCACAGCGTCCGGCAGCTGCTTCTGCTCGGCCTTGCTCATGCCTGCAGTCCGGATGGGCGGCAGCACCTTGATATGCACGCTGCCCGGATGGCACAGGTTGCCATTGTTCTCAAACAGGGCACGTGCACCGGTAATGGCCACCGGAACCACCGGTGCGCCGGTCTTGACGGCAATGCGGAATGCACCGGCCTTGAACTCACCGGCACCGCCCTCTTCCCCCTTGTAGCGGGTGCCCTCCGGGAAAATGACGAAGCTCTTGCCGCTCTCCACAATGGCAGTGGCATCGTTCAGGGCGCGCACGGATGCCCGCAGGTCGTCGCGCTGCACGAACACGCAGCCCAGCAGCTTCATCCAGCGGTTCAGCAGCGGGATCTTTTCCAGTTCTTCCTTGGCAAGGATGCCGTGGGGCTTATCCAGACTGGCCAGCAAAAGCGGGATGTCGTAGTAGCTGCGGTGGTTGCCCACGAACACGCAGGCCGTATCTTTGGGGATATTCTCAAGGCCCTCCACGCTCAGGGAAACGCCGGTCACCTTTAAAATGCCCCGGCTCCAGTGCGGGATATGCTTGTTGACAAGCTCTTCCACCAGCTGCATGTCGCCTGCAGCCAGAGCGCGTTCCGCCCGGCGCAGCACGCCATAATGGACGATCATATAACCAAATAAGTAAATAAACATCGCAATCGTGCGAAAAATGCTCATTGCGTTTTCCTCCCTCCGGCAAAATATGCCATTGTCATTGTATCACACTTTTTGTAAAAAGGGGAGAAATAACACTTTTTTTACAAATCGGAGGATCTGCGGTCTTGCAAAATTGACAAAATGCGGGTATATTTATAGTTGTAAAGCCAGCACAATGGCACTTTCTGCACGAAATGCTTTCTGCCGGCCCAATGGATGAAGAGAGAGGTACCATACGAACATGGGTTTATTTCCTTCCGCAAATGACTTCAAGGCCGGTAAGGGCGTTGAAAAGGATGCTCCCCGCAAGACCGGCGTGGGCCGTTTTTTTGAGCTTGTGGGCCGTGATATGAACGGCATGTTCCTTGCAAACCTGCTGGCCTGCATCGGCTTTCTGCCGGTGATCTGTCTGGTGTACATCGGCTTTCTGGCAAACAGCCTGCCTGTCATGCTGGCAAGCGCGGTGGTAGGCGGCATTCTGGCCGGGCCTGCGCTGGCCGGCATGTACGATACCGTGCTGCGTGCCCTGCGTGACGAAGCCGGTTACTGGTGGGTGACCTATCGCCGTGCCTTCAAGCGCAACTTCAAGGCCAGCATTGCGCCGGGCATCTTCTACTGTGTGGTGGTCACGGCGCAGATCTTCCTTGTGTATTTCTGCTTCAATATGCTGAGCAAGGGCACCAATGTGGGCGTGCCGCTGTGGGTGGCCACGGTGCTGAACCTGCTCATCTTCCAGATGCTGTTCGCCTACATGTGGCCGCAGGTGGTGCTGCTGGATCAGCCCTTCAGCCTGACCGTGAAAAACAGCATCAACTGCATGATCGCGTTCCTGCCCCACGCACTGGCGGCGGCCATCGTGCAGATCCTGTTCTGGGGCGTGGTGATCCTGTGCATGCCGCTGGGCCTGCTGCTCATGCTGATCTTCGGCTTCTGGTTCGTGACCGAAGTATCCTGCCAGATCATCTACGGCGATATTGAAAAGGTGTTCCACATTGAGGAGAGCATCCGCAAAATGAAGGATGCCGAGCTGGAAGCCGCCCTCCAAGAGGATTACGGCGAAAGCACCGACGACACCGAAGAGTAAATTTGAACTTCCGCAAAGGAGGGGTGCTCCATGGAACAACGGAATAATCTGGTTTTGCAGGGCACCGAGACCTTCTCCCGCGGGCAGCTGGACAATGTGGCACTGGACGGCGGTGCACTGGTGCTGGACAGCGTGGCGGGCCGCTGCCTGCAATACGGCAGCTACACCACGCCGGAATTTGCCATGCCGGCCTTCTGCAACCTGAATGTCAGCTGGAACGCCTTTGCGCCCCACAACACCATGGTGGAGGTGCGCTGCCGGGTATATGCCGGAGGAAACTGGACCGGCTGGATGAGCTTTGGCAAGTGGGCACCGGGCTACCCCCGCTGCAGCTGCAATTCCCAGAGTGACGACGGCATGATCTTCCTCATGGGCGATACCGTGACCGTGGCAACGCCCGGCGGCGGCACCGGCGTGCAGCTGCAGGTGAACCTTTCCACCAACGATGACAAGGTCTCGCCCGCAGTGCGCCTGCTGGCCGCGGCAGTGCGGCCGCTGGCGTGGGAGAAGCACAACGGCCACCCGCTGAACCGGCAGCTCTATCTGCCGGAATACTGCCTTGCGGCCCACGATCCCAGCTTTGGCCGCACCATGGATCTGCCGCTGGTCATGGCGGCACTGATGAACTGCTGGGGCGAGGATGTCCTGCCCGAAGAAGTGGCCTATGTGATGGAGGACATGGCCCACAGCACCACCGCCAATGCGGCCTTTGCGGCTGCTGCCGCCGGCTGCTGCGGCTACCCCTGCTGGCAGGCATGGATGGACCTTGCCGACCTGCGTGCCCAGATCCACGATGACTGCTGTGTGGCAGTGCAGGTGGAGCGGCGCATCCGCGGCCAGCGGGACCCGGTGCGGGTCTGGATGGGCCTGCGCGGCTTTGGCCACGACGATGCCGTAATGGCAGATTATGTGCTGCTGAACGACCCCACCGCAGATTCCAACGGCGCAGTGAACTGCACCATGGCGCTGGTGGACTTTATGCGTTACTTTACCGGGCGCGCCATCGCCCTGCGGGCAAAACCCCGCGATGTTGCCGCCAACCGTCCGCTGCGGATGCGCTGCGATCTGGTGCCCGGCGAGACGGCAGACGTTTACTATTTTGAGCAGCGCGGCGTGAAGGACCCGCTGCCGGAAGGCTTTTCCGGCTGGGTGGCCTGTGCGTGCCACGACGGTGTGGCCCACGCCACCACCGCCCACCGCAGCTTCTGCCGGATGGAGCGCACGCCGGAGGGCGGCATCCGCTTCCCGGAAAAGATCATGGCCGCAGGCTGCCGCTGCAGCGTGTATGCAGTGGACCAGACCGGTGCCATGCGCGTGGCGGAGGTGCGGCTGCCAAAGCCGCGCCCCACGCCGGAGCAACCTGTTTCCCAGGCACAGGAAAAGCCGGCGGAATGACCGGCCCGACCCAAAGCCTTTGGGCTATAGATCAAGACATAGGAGGAACACATTATGGCAAAGACGATCATCACTTTGGGACGTGAATACTGCACGGGCGGCCGCTACATCGCTGAAGATGTGGCAAATGCGCTGGGCATCAAGCTTTACGACAAAGAGCTGATTACCATGGCAGCAAAGCACTCCGGTCTTTCGGAAGAAGCTGTTGCCGCCAGTGAAAAACGGCATACTCACAGCCTGCTGTACAGTCTGTACACCATGGGCAATGAGCTGCCGCTGGGCGATCAGGTGTTCATTCTTCAGAGCCGCATCATCAAGCAGCTGGCCGAGGAAGGCCCCTGCGTGATCCTGGGCCGCTGCGGCGACTATGTGCTGCGTGAGCGCAAGGATGTGCTGCGCGTGTTCGTGTACGCCCCCAAGGAGTGGCGGCTGGAATACGCAAAGACCAATCCTCTGGTCAAGGCCAAGGACGAAAAGGGCATCAAGGACGAGGTGGAAAAGACCGACCGCAACCGTTCTGCCTACTACAACTACTACACCCAGAACCGCTGGGGTGATGCCCACAACTATGATCTGGCCATCAACGCTGCTCTGGGCCGCGAGACCTGCGTGAAGATGATCCTGGACGCAGCCGCCGCCAAGGAGAAGAACCTTGGCTGACCGCCCGGGCGCTTCAAAATAAAACAACGATGATTCGTGGGTAGGGTGCTTTTGCACCCTGCCCACGTTTCGGGCAACGGCGACTGCTTTACTCCTTCAGTCACGGCTCCCGCCGTGCCAGCTCCCTCGAAGAGGGAGCCTTTGGCAGTATGATGGAGTTTCTGATTTTGCCAATGCCTCCCTCATTGGGGGAGGTGGCATCGCGCAGCGATGACGGAAGGAGTTATTCGGCAGCGGCCTTGCCATATTCCCTGTAACCTCAACATCAAAAAGGAGCAAACGTGGAAACAAAGCAACCCCAAACCTCTCCCGCCCAAACGCGGGAAAACATTATGGGCACCATGGAGATCAACCCTCTGCTGGTCAAGCTGAGCGTGCCCATGATGATCTCCATGCTGGTGCAGGCGCTTTACAACGTGGTGGACTCGGTGTTCGTGTCCCATGTGAGTGAAAGCGCCCTCACCGCTGTGTCCCTCGCCTTCTCGCTGCAGAATGTGATGATCGCTGTGGGCGTGGGCACCGGCGTAGGCGTGAACGCCATGCTGTCCAAAAGTCTGGGCGAAAAGAACCAGAGCCGCGCCAATGCCACGGCGAAAAACGGCATCTTTCTTTCGCTGTGCAGCTTCGTGGTGTTCCTCGTCATTGGCCTTACCTGCATGAAGCCCTATTTCTATGCACAGACCAGTGATGCGGCTATTGCGCAGCAGGGCATCCAGTATCTTTCGGTGTGCTGCATCTTCAGTCTGGGCCTTTTCACCCAGACCATGGGCGAAAAGCTGCTGGCCGCTACCGGCCGCACCCACCTGAGCATGATCAGCCAGCTGGTGGGTGCCGTGGTGAACATCATTCTGGACCCTATCTTCATCTTTGGCTACTGCGGTGAGGCCCTCAGTGGTACCACCGGCGCAGCTGTGGCAACGGTCATCGGCCAGTTCTGCGGCGCAGGCATGACCCTGTTCTTCAACCTGAACAGGAACCCAGATATCCAGATCAGCTTCAAGGGCTTCCGCCCCAGTGCCAAGGCCATTGGCCGCATCTACACGGTGGGCCTGCCCAGCATTGCCATGCAGTGCGTGGGCAGCCTGATGACCTTTGGCATGAACCTGATCCTCATGAGCTTCTCGGCCACAGCGGTGGCGGTGTTCGGTGTGTACTTCAAGCTGCAGAGCTTCGTGTTCATGCCCATCTTTGGCTTGAACAACGGCATGGTGCCCATCATCAGCTACAACTACGGTGCCCGCAGACCGGACCGCGTGAAAAAAACCATCAAGCTGGCAGTCTGCTATGCCGAGTGCATCATGCTCATTGGTTTCTGCATCTTCCAGTTCGCACCGGATAAGGTGCTTGGCATCTTTGCGGCCAGTGATGCCATGCTGGCCATTGGCATCCCAGCCATGCGCATCATCTGCCTGCATTTCCTGCTGGCGGGTGCCAGCATCGTGCTCAGCTCGGTGTTTCAGGCACTGGGCAACGGTGTGTTCAGCCTGATCGTTTCGGTCTGCCGGCAGCTGTTCGTGCTGCTGCCGGCCGCATGGCTGCTGGCACAGACCGGCAATGTCAACAATGTCTGGTGGGCCTTCCTCATCGCTGAGATCGTCAGTGTCCTGCTGAGCCTTGGCTTCTACGCCCGCATCAACAAAAACATCATTGCCCCCATGTATTCCCCTGCCGAATGAGGGGCGTGAAAAACTGTCCCTGCAAAGGAAAGGAACGTGATCTCTATGGTAAAAAAGCTCAAATGGAATCTGGTGCTCATGAGTGCGCTGTATCTGGGTCTGGGCGTTTTTCTGCTCATGAAGCCCACCACGGCCCTGAACATCGTGTGCTATGCGCTGGGCGCTGTGGTGCTGGCCTGCGCGGCGGTGCAGCTCATCCGCTATTTTGTGGTGGAACGCGGTGTGTTCCAAAGCCAGCTCACCCTGATCTCCGGCATCATCTGTCTGGCATTGGGTGCGTTCCTGATCCTGCGCAGCGACATCGTGGTGAGTATCCTGCCCATCGTGTTCGGCCTGTTCGTGATCTTTGACAGCATCAGTCGTGTGCAGAACGCACTGGACCTGCGCCGCTGCGGCTATTCCAGCTGGAAGAGCTTTCTGCTGCTGCCGGTGCTCAGCGTGGTGCTGGGCGTTATCATGATCCTGAACCCCTTCGGCACCATGGAAACGCTGGTCATGGCCATTGGCATCATCCTGATCGTGGAGGGCTCCATCAACCTGCTCAGCGCCCTGTACACGGTGTTGGCCGTGCGCCGTTTTGCCAAGCTGCACCCGGAGACTCAGTCCATGCTGGAGTCCCTGACCGGTGAAGATCTGAACGGCGACGGCGTGGTCGCCCCGGATGTGACCCGCACCGATGCCGAGGCCAGCGCTGTGGAGCTGGATGAGGTGGACGAGAGCGCCACTGTGGAACAGGAGAACGAGAAATAAACCCTCTCAGGCGCTCCACGCCAGCTCTCCCGAAGGGCGAGCTTAATGCGCTGTTTTGATGACGTTTTCCTCATACTGTGAAGAAGGCGTGCCCTTTCTTCCGCAGAAAAAGCTCCCCCCTCGGGGGAGCTGGCAACGCCGTCAGGCGTTGACTGAGAGTGTTTTATACTAACGACTAAGCAAAGGAAAAAGAGAAATGGAAAAGTATGATCTGATTATTGTCGGTGCCGGCCCGGCTGGCATTTTTACCGCTGTGGAGCTGCTGCGCCACGGCAGCAAAAAGAAGATGCTGCTGGTGGAAAAGGGCAAGCCCGTGGAAAAGCGCCACTGCCCCAAAGCCGAAGTGGGCCACTGCGTCAACTGCCGCCCCACCTGCGCCATCACCACCGGCTTTTCCGGTGCAGGTGCCTTCTCGGATGGCAAGCTGAGCCTCTCCTATGAGGTGGGCGGCGACCTGCCCGCCCTGATCGGAGAGGAGTTTGCACAGGAGCTTATCGACTACACCGACAAGATCTATCTTGAGTTCGGCGCAGACCCCCATGTGGAGGGCATCTACACCGGCGAGGAGATCAAGGAGATCCGCAAGAACGCCATCCATGCCGGCCTGAAGCTGGTGGACTGCCCGATCCGCCATCTGGGCACAGAGAAGGCGCAGCAGCTGTACCTTGCCATCCAGAACTATCTGGCCGACAACGGCGTGGAGATGCTGTTCAATACCGAGTGCGAGAACATCATCCTTGAGAACGAGGAGTGCAAGGGCGTGCTGCTGAAGGACGGCGATCAGGTCCGGCCTGTGTATGCGGATACCGTGGTCATTGGCACCGGCCGCCGCGGTGCGGACTGGCTGGAAAAGATCTGCGCCGAGCATCATATTGCCCATAAGCCCGGCACCGTGGACATCGGTGTGCGCGTGGAGTGCCGCAACGAGGTCATGGAAAAGGTGAACAAGGTGCTGTATGAGTCCAAGCTTATCGGCTACCCCAAGCCCTGGAAGAACAAGGTGCGCACCTTCTGCCAGAACCCCGGCGGCTTTGTGGCGCAGGAAAACTACGACAACGACCTTGCCGTGGTCAATGGCCACAGCTTCAAGGAGAAAAAGAGCGAGAACACCAACCTTGCGATTCTGGTCTCCCACAACTTTACCGAGCCGTTCAACCAGCCCATCGCCTACGCACAGAAGGTGGGCGAGCTGACCAACATGCTGGGCGCAGGCCACATCATGGTGCAGCGCTACGGCGATATCCTGGACGGCAAGCGCACCTGGCAGAAGGAGCTGGCCCAGTCCAACGTGAAGCCCACCCTGAAGGATGCCGTGGCAGGCGACATTACCGCCGCCATGCCCTACCGCGCCATGACCAACATCATTGAGTTCATCAAGATGCTGGATATGGTGGTGCCCGGCTTTGCCGCCAACGAGACCCTGCTGTACAGCCCGGAGCTGAAGTTCTACTCCAACAAGGTGAAGATGGACGAGAACCTTGACACCAACATCAAGGGCCTGCACTGTCTGGGCGACTCCTCCGGCTGGACCCGCGGCCTGATGATGGCTTCGGTCATGGGCGTGCTCATGGGCCGCAAGCTGGCCGAAAAGGAAGGCTGCTAAAAACAAGCATCAACAAAAACAAAAAATCCCGGCACCGCAAGGTGTCGGGATTTTTTTAGGTTTGAAATTCAGCCCTCAATGAGCTCCACAGTCTTCATCTTGACCGGGGTGGTGGGCTTATCGTTCCAGTCGGTGCGGACAGCTGCGATCTTATCCACAACATCCATGCCTGCAACCACCTTGCCAAAGGCAGCGTACTGGCCGTCCAGATGAGGTGCATCCTGATGCATGATGAAGAACTGGCTGCCTGCGCTGTTGGGGTTCATGGCGCGTGCCATGCTGATCACGCCGCGGGTGTGCTTGAGCGGATTGTTCACGCCGTTTGCGGCAAACTCGCCCTTGATGTTCCAGCCGGGGCCGCCGGTGCCGTTGCCCAGCGGGCAGCCGCCCTGGATCATAAAGCCGGGGATCACGCGGTGGAAGGTCAGGCCGTTGTAAAAGCCCTCGCTGACCAGCTTCTTGAAATTCTCACAGGTGATAGGAGCGGCTTCTTCGTTCAGCTCGATATCGATGATGCCGCCGTCTTCCATAGTAATGCGAACCATAACGCTACAATACTCCTTTTGTGTTGCCCCGCAGCAGTGCGGGAGTGTTCGGCAGAAGGCCTGCCGGATATCTCTTATAGTATACCATAGGTTTTGGGGGTTGCAACGCCGCAGATGCAACGTTTTTGTTAAAATTCATCTTTCATCTCCACCATATCGGCCCAAAAGCGCTTGGGGCAGTGGGTCATGCGGCATTTTTCGTTGTGGCGGGCCCTGATCTCCAGCGTCTGGTAGAACTGCTTCCACAATGCCTGAAACTGCTGCTCCCGCTCGCTGGGCGGCGGCAGCTCCAGCGGTGCAGCCAGCTCCAGCAGCCGGGCCTTGTGGTCCTCCTGCAGCAGCACAGCCTGATGCACCGCATCGTAGATCATAAAGTTTTCTTCCGGGAAGCGCCCGCAGAAATGGGGCCGCAGCAGCGGCAGGATGTAGTTTTTGGGGTGGATGACGGCGCCCAGCATCCCGTCGTGCTCCTCAAACCGCACAAAGCCCTGAAACTTGTCCACTTCCCAGTCAAGGCTTTTCTTCATCTCATACAGCGGGGCCACGTCCGGGTGGCCGGTGCGCTTCACGGTGCCGGGGCCGAGGGCGAAGGCCAGATGCAGAAAGCGGATGAGCAGCAGCTCTTTGTCCTCCCGCCCGGAGAGGAAATCCCGGCTGACGAGGTACTCTGTCTCGGGGCCAAGCTTTCTGCCAAAGCTGGCAAACACCCGCTGAGCCTTGGCGTGGTCGGTGGGGATGTCCTTGACCGGGTACAGGGTGGAAGTTTCCCGCTGGGGTGTCCACACCGCAAAGGGGATCTCGTGCTGGGCAAAGCTCTCGAATACACAGCACAGAAAGCCTTCAAAGCTGCTGTCGTAGAGGTACACCACATCCGCATCGTGGAGCCTGCGGGCTTTCTGAACTTGAACATTTACAGCGCCTTCGCCAGACATTGCACTGCCTCCTCCCGCACCATACGCATAGCTGCGCGCGGTGCCACGCCCTGCGTGATCAGATCGTCCACCGCAGGCGGCGTGAACAGACTGAGCTGTTCGCAGCTGCCGCCGAACACGTTGGGGTCGATGAGCGCCTGCGTGATGCGCTCCCGCCCGGCGGTGCCGCGGCCCGGGTGCGCACCCGCAAAACCCTTGCAGGTGATGAAATACTGTGCCCGCTTGAGCACCACGCCCATGCGCTTCAGCTCGTCCAACCCAAGGCTGGAAAGCTTGCGCGCGTGCCAGATGCGCCGGGCGCTTTTGGGGCCGATGCCCGGCACACGCAGCAACATTTCAAAAGGCGCGCGGTTCACATCTACCGGAAAAAGCCCGTAGTGCTGCACGGCCCAGTTGCATTTTGGGTCGAGGTAGGGATTGAAGCTCTGGTTGGCTTCATCCAGAATTTCGTCTGCCTTGAACTGGTAAAACCGCAGCAGCCAGTCAGCCTGATACAGCCGGTGCTCCCGCAAAAGCGGGGGTTTGGTGTCCAGCGCAGGCAGGCGGGTGTCCTCGGCTACCGGGATGTAGGCGGAGTAGAACACCCGTTTCAGACTGTACTTCTGGTACATGCTCTCAGTGAGCTTTAAAATGTGGTAGTCTGTCTCCGGCGAAGCACCTACGATCATCTGGGTGCTCTGCCCGGCGGGTGCGAACTTTGGCGCATGGCGGTAGACGGTCAGCTCCTGTTTGCTCTGCGCGCCGGAAACTGCAATCTGCTTCATGGGCCGGAAAATGGAGTGCCGCCCTTTGTCCGGGGCCAGCAGGTTCAGGCTCTGCTCACTGGGCAGCTCCACATTCACGCTCAGGCGGTCGGCCAGATATCCCAGCTGCTGCAGCAGTTCCGGGCTGGTGCCGGGGATGGCCTTGGCGTGGATGTAGCCCTCAAAGCGGTATTCGCCCCGCAGCAGCCGCAGGGCGGCCAGCATCCGTTCGGTGGTGTAGTCCGGCGTGCCCAGCACCGCGCTGGAAAGGAACAATCCTTCAATGTAGTTGCGGCGGTAAAACTCCACAGTCAGCTCAGCCAATTCCCGGGGCGTGAAGGTGGCACGGGGGATATCGTTGGACTTGCGGTTGACGCAATAGCTGCAGTCGAAGGCACAGCAGTTGGTCATGAGCACCTTTAAAAGGCTTACACAGCGGCCATCAGCGGTAAAGGCGTGGCAGCAGCCCGGTGCATAGCAGCTGCCAAGAATGCCTGCCCGCGCGGTGCGGGATGCGCCGCTGGAGGTGCAGGCAACATCATATTTGGCGCTGTCGGCCAGAATGGTAAGCTTGTCCATCAGGGTCTGTTCCATGCAGAATACACCTCCAAAGTGGGGAAAAGGGTCAAAAAATAAAGCCATGCGCAAAATGCAGATGGCTTTACATCAATTTGTGCCGAACTCCTTCAGTCACGGCTGCCGCCGTGCCAGCTCCCCCGGAGGAGGAGCCTTTGGCAGTACGGGAAAGTTTCCGGTTTTGCCAAGGCCTCCCTCCATGAGGGAGGTGGCTGCGAACAGCGTGAGCAGACGGAAGGAGTTATTACCACTTCGCCTTGGTTTCCACCACGCGGCCGGCGATGTGCAAATGATTCAGGTCCTCGCCCTTGATGACCATTTCGCTGTAGGCCGGGTTGAAAGGCTGCAGCACCACGCAGTTGCCGCGCTGGATATAGCGCTTCAGGGTGCCCTCGCCCTCATCGCCGTAGATCAGCACGCCAAGGTCGCCGTTTTCCAGTGTGTCCTGCTTGTGCACAAGGGCAAGGTCGCCGTCCTGAATGCGGGGCTCCATGCTGTCGCCGCGCACCACCAGATAAAAATAGTTGGAGGGGTCCTTCACACGGGCATACTCCTGACCGTAGTCCTCCTCAAAGGCGAGGGCACCGTAACCGGCCTTTACCGTGCCGATCACCGGGATCAGGCTTTCAGAATAGCTGCCAAAGAACCGCTCTTCCGGGGCGGAAACATTGCTTACCGGGCGGTACAGGCCCAGCAGATAATCTGCTGTGGTGTTCAAAAGCTCGGCAATGCGGGCCACGGTAGACGGATCGGGAGAGGACTTGCCGCTTTCCCATTTGCCGACAGCCTGCTGTGTCACGCCCAGTTTGGAAGCCAGCTCAGCCTGGCTGATGCCCTGCTTTTTGCGGCACTGCTTCAAAAGTTCTGAAAACGACATGGTATATTTCTCCTTTACACCGCGAGGAAATTTTCTTGTGTTTATTATACAACAAAAAGGTGTACTTGTAAAGACCTGAAACAGGCCAAGACCCAAAAAGGTTGTGGTAAATTTTGTTTTTAAGGGCTGAAAGAAAAAAATTGCGCCAAAGGCTTGACACCGGCGTGCAAATCTGGTAAATTAAATAGGCATTCGACACGGCGTAAGGCGGATGTCCACAAGGAGAGATGTCCGAGTGGTTTAAGGAAGCAGTCTTGAAAACTGCCGTACGGCAACGTACCGTGGGTTCGAATCCCACTCTCTCCGCCATTTTTTATTTTTTATTGAATAAGTGTAACACACTTTGCTCTGGAGTAGTACTCAAGAGGTCGAAGAGGCGCCCCTGCTAAGGGCGTAGGTCGTCTAAACAACGGCGCGAGGGTTCAAATCCCTCCTACTCCGCCAAGAAAAAGCTCGTTGATTCGTTGAAATCAATGGGCTTTTTCCTTTGTAAAGGAAAAATGCGGCTTGTGGAACAAAAAGGAGGATCCAATGGCGTTTGGCGTTTTGGCGGGTCAGATCACGGTGATCTTTCTGGAAGTGCTGCTGGGCTATGTAGGTGCACGCAGCGGCATCATCAAGGATCGTGACAGCAAGTTTTTGTCGGATTTTATCATGAAGCTTCTGCTGCCCTGTACCATGCTGGCTGGTGCAGCCGTGGACGGTGAGCCGGAGCTGCTCACTCAGGCAGGGGTGCTGTTCGTGCTGCTGCTGGCACTGTTTGTGGCGACCACCGGCCTGTGCCGGTTGAGCAGCTGGCTGCACCACGACACGCCGGGCAAGTATGCGGTGCTGGTGGGCACGGCAGCTATGCCCAACTGCGGCTTCATCGGCCTGCCGCTGTGCAGCGCCCTGCTGGGCACCGCGCGCGGCACTGTGTTTGCAGGCATGGCCATGGCCTCTTATAATGTATGGTTCTTTACCTATGTGGTGTGCCTGTTCCGCCCCGGCGAGAAGATCCGGCTCAAGACCTTCATCACCCCCACCAACATTGCCACGGTGGCTATGCTGGTGCTGCTGGCCACTGGCTGGCGGCTGCCCGCACCGGTGCAGCAGTTCTGCAGTACGGTGGGCGGCTGCACCACCCCGCTGGCGCTCATGATCGTAGGTGTGCTGCTGGCAGACAGCGACATCCGTGCGCTGCTGCACACCGGTTTCCTGTATCGGGTCACCCTGCTGCGCGGTATCCTGTTCCCGCTGCTGTTCATGCTGCTACTGTGGCTGCTGCCGCTGGACAATGTGCTGCGCACCGGCCTGTCCATCATCGCATGCTGCCCGGCCGGCAGCCTTGCCGCTGTGCTGGCCAAGCAGACCGGCACCGAAGCGACCCTTGCCAGTCAGGCGGTGGCCCACTCCACCGTGTGTATGCTGGTCACAGTGCCTGCCATGCTGCTGCTGACGGGCGTTATGTTCCCGATGTGAGAAGCTGTAAAAAAAGCCCGCTGTCTTTGGACGGCGGGCTTTCTGCTGTTATAGCATAAGGTTCGTGATACCTGCTAGCACCAGCAGGTGCACCGGGTAGAACCAGTAAAAGGCCTTTTTTTGCAGCGGACTGCACGCGCCGCGCTGCCCGTTGTAGAACCAGACCAGCACAAAGGCCAGCGGCGCGGTGAGCTCGAACAAAAACAGCAGCGCACCTGTAAGGCACTGCCGCTTGCGGTCTGCGCGGGTCAGGTACAGGGTGCAGATGATGAGCACGCCGATGGCGTGGTAGTCGGTGCTGGCAGCCAGCGCCAGCGCGGCGCAGCCGCCCGCCCACACAAGCCCCTGCCAGCCGGGCAGGCCGTTTTCCTTTTCAAAGCGCTTGAGCCCTGCCATAGCCAGCACGCCCAGCGCCAGCGTCCAGTAAACGTTCTGGTGCTGCGGGGCGAACGGTGTGCGGAAAAAGGCAAGGTCAAAAGGCACCTCGCTCAGAAGGCCGAACAGCAGAAGCCGCCGGACGTATTTTTTTACATCGTGGGTGTGCAGAAAGCCCTCCACGGCCAGAAAGCAGAAGATGGGAAAGGCCAGCCGCCCGATATACCGCAGCACACGGTCTGCCGCCAGCAGGGTGCTGACCGGGATGCCACCGCAGCCGGCAGCACCGGCGGCGAGGGCCGGCAGCAGGATACCGGCTTCGATGCAGGAAGCGCCGATGTGATCAATGAGCATGGTGATGCAGGCGATGTATTTGAGCGCTGTGCCGCTGAGTCCACAGCGGACAGGGGCTTTGGCAGTCTCGGTCATAAGGAATCCCTCACTTGATAAAAAATCTACTTTTTGTGCTTTTTTAATGATACGGCGCAGGCTGGCAGGCTCCTGCGTCATCTTTGACAAAATACGCCGGAAAGGCGCATAAATCGGGCAAAAATGCTTGACAGAAAAGGCACGGGATAGTACAATCAAGAAGATAATTGAACTATCTCAAATGAAAGATGAAAAAGATTCACAGAGAATCGGGCGTCTCCGAACCAGTAAAAACGGAAGGAGGCTTTGGGCATGACGCTTTTTTCCTACGAGATTTTTGATGCCGTGGCCCGGCAGGGCAGCTTCAACAAGGCGGCACAGCAGCTGCACCTGACCCCATCGGCCATCAGTCACGCCATTGCCGTAATGGAGGAGGAGCTGGGCTTTGCTCTGTTCAACCGCGGCAAGAACGGCGTATCCATGACCAGCTACGGCGCATCCCTGTATCCCTCTATTCGCGATGTGCTCAACAGCGACGAGGCCCTCAAGCAGAGCATCGCCCGCCTGAACGGCCTGGAAAAGGGCAAGGTGAAGCTGGGCGTATTCAACTCGGTGTGTGCTTCGCTGCTGCCGGGCCTGCTCAAAAGCTTTATGACCCACTACCCGCAGATCGAGATCGAGGTGTATCAGGGCACCTACGACGATGTGAAGGAATGGCTGCGAACTGGTCAGGTGGATATCGCGTTCCTTTCCTCCACCTGCCGTGAAGAGTTCAACCTCACCGAGCTGTTCCGCGAGCCGCTGCTGTGCATCGTGCCGCAGGACTGGCCCGAACCGGAAAACGGCGTGATGACTCCCGCCCTGATGAATGGCCAAAGCTTCGTTGTGCAGTGCGATGCCACCGATGCTGAAATGCGCCAGTTCCTGAAAAAATATAAGATCGGCACCGAGCGCCGCTGCCATGTCATCGACGACCAGTCCAACATCGCCATGGTGGAAGCAGGTCTGGGCATTTCCATCATGCCGCAGATGCTGCTGCGCGACTGCAAGGCTGCGATCAAGATCTATCCCATCGAGCCAGAGGAAGACCGTGTGGTGGGCCTGGCTGTGCAGCGCCCCGCCGCAATGGCCCCGGCAGTGGAACAGATGTTCCACCACATCGTAGACTACTGCAGGCAGATCGAGCTGAGGTGAGCCGGACACCTTTATACTATACCATAAAACAGTCTGTGTGTGGAGCATGGACTGTTTTTTTATTAAAAGAGAGCAATTGTATCAGCGTGCAAAATCCGCTATACTTAGAAAAACAGGCTGGTTTTATGCAGAAGCCTTGATTGGAGCAGAAAGATGAAGACCATAAAACGACGTGCCTTTTGCAAGGCGGCAGCAGCTGCCGTGGCAGGCGTGCTGGCCCCGCACGCGGCGGCAGAGGCTTTGCTGCCGCAGGCCGCACAGGCTGTGGTGGGCAGTGCGGTGCCGGAGGATTACTACTCCTTCGCTTTCCGCAGCGACCACAGCGAAACAGATCTCTCCCACGATTTTTATTATACAGATGCCTTTTTTGAGAATACGGCGCTGCAGTACAGTCACAAGCTGGCACTGGCAACGCTGGGCCTTGTGGCGGCAAGCGGCAACACCTACCAGAGCGATGCGCTTTACTGGGTGGAGGGTGAAGCGGGCCGTGAGAACAGCATTGCGGATGCCTACCAGAAGCTTGGCTTTGCCAATGCGGTCTATGCGGGCTACCAGTGCAGCCTGAACACCCCGGTGGATACCGCGGGCTGTGCTTTTGCGCAGAAAACACTGGTACAGGATGGCCAGCGCACCACCATTATTGCAGCCATGCTGCGCGGTGTCGGCTATGGTGCCGAGTGGACCAGCAACCTGCATGTGGGCGAAGGTGGTGGGCACTATGGCTTTGTGACAGCAGCAGAGCATTTTTTTGAGGATCTGCAGGACTACCTGAAAAAAGCCGAGGCTGCAGCGGGAACGCTGGGCACCATCAAGCTCTGGCTGGGCGGCTACAGCCGCGGCGCGGCTGTGGCAAACCTGACGGCGGCGCGCATCCGGCAGCAGCTGCCGCAGATCGCGCAGGAAAATACCTTTGTTTACACCTTTGCCGCACCGGCGGCACTGACGGCAGCAGACCGCCCGGATCTGCAGGCGGACTACGACAACGACCACACTGCAGACGGAGGACTGAAAACGGATTGGGATGTAAGCAATATCTTCAACATCATTTCCAGCGGCGATATCGTGGCCCGCGTGATGCCGGAAGAGTGGGGCTACCACCGCAACGGAAACGACCGCTTTCTGCCCTCCACGGCGTACCAGAACGAGCTGGATGATCTGAGCATCATCGAGAGCCGGATGGGCGGCGTGCCGCTGCGGTTCGACCAGCTGGCCACAAAGGAAGATGTGGATTCGGTGATCGCGGCGGCTCTGGCGTTCTGCAAAAGCGCCGCAAATTACCACGAAAAATATGAAGCTGCCTTTATGGATATGCTGCAGTGTGCCTTTACCCTCTCGGAGAAAGAGGCAGCCGAGGGCGTGATCCTGGACGATGAAGCTGTGATGGAACGGCTGCGCAGCATGGAGAACATCCGCAAAATGTCGTGGACGAAGGTGCTGCGCTGCGTGATGACGGCTTCGGCCATGAGCCGACCCATTCTGGAGCAGGTGGGGGCCATCGTGCCGCTGCGGGCGCAGCAGGTGGTGGTGCCGGTGCTGGCGGTGGGTCTGTGCCACGAGGTGGAGAGCGATGTGCTGCGGATGCTGGTGTACTACATCCTCAGCCTGATGAGCGTGAACAGCCCGGCAGACAGCGTTCTGCGTGCGGCATTCTGCCACTACCCGGAAAACTACATCACCCTGATGGAATATTACGACCCCGCCGAGCACGGCATGGAAGCCTATACCCGAAAATAAAATCTCCGGAAATAAAAAAGAGGGGCTGTTGCAAAATAAAAATGCGATAGCAGCTTGCACAAAGGAATAGCGCAAAATCAGAAACCCGGAACCCTTTTTGAGCCGTTGGCCCTGAAAAGGTTCCGGGTTTTGTGCTATTTGCTGGCGCAGGACCGTTCTGCTGCCCCGCCTGCGGCGTGGCCGTGCTGTTCGAGTCCTGTACCGCCCACCAAAACTCTTCAACTCTTGCGAGTTTCCGAAGCGCTCTTGTTGGGGCGTGCGGAGCCCCAAACCCTGCTTCATAATATCGATCATGACCGATCAACGACTGATTTATAGTAATTGCCAAAGTCTGCAAGTGCATTGACAATTGGCAACATTTCCGTTCCGAGATCGGTCAACCCATATTCTACTTTGGGAGGATTCTCGTGATAATCACGGCGGTAGGCAAGTCCATCATCAATCATCTGTCTTAAGCTCTCGGTCAAAACTTTCTGCGAGATCCCGTCGATGCTTCTTTGCAACTCATTGAATCTCCATGGACGCTCTTTCAGATTGCGCAGAAGCAAGAGTTTCCATTTTCCGCCAATCAGGGATACTGCTGTTGCAACCGGACATTCCGGCAGTTCTTCTTTTGTGCGCATATCAGTCACCTCTGTGTATAGTATAGCACATTCATTTTTGAGTGTACAGTTACAAAAAGGTGCGTACTTGTTTTTGAATGTGTGAGCTTCTATACTTAGCTCAGGCAATGAAAGATTGCGAATCAAATTGGAGGTGCTTACAATGGCATGCTACACAAAAATGACAGTTGGAAAAGAAAATCGGACGGAGCTTCATGAAAAGCTCGCCCTGACTGGTGCGGAGATCAGCCTGAATACGCTTCCTGCGGGAGCAAATGTTCCATTTGTTCACTCCCACAAGGCAAATGAGGAAATCTACGGTGTTCTTTCCGGCAAAGGGAAGGTCGTTATCGATGGCGAAGAAATCAGCCTTGCAGCAGGCGACTGGCTGAAGATTTCTCCTATGGCAAAGCGCCAGTTCTTTGCTGCAAGCAATTCTGAGATCACTTATATCTGTATTCAGGTCAAGGAGAATTCTCTCGAAGGCTATACTACAACGGATGCTGTGATCTACTGATAAAACATATCAAAGCAAAAGGCAGGATACCACCGTCATGGTGATACCCTGCCTTTGCTCGTTCCGGTTCTCGTCCTGTACCGCCCACCACAAAACGGCAGTCATCCCGATAGACATTCCTAGGCGTTGGGAACCGCGCACTAATCAAAGCCCCACTGGGGCTTTGATTGCCTTCGCTGCGCTCGGCACGTGCTGTTCTCGTCCTGTACCGCCCACCACAAAACGGCAGTCATCCCGGTAGACATTCCTACGCGTTGGGAACCTTGACGGAATCTGACGGCTGGCGCCTGTACGGGTTGCGTTTGCTGATTTTTCCGCAGCCCCTTGGCAGGGCTTTGAAAAATCAGAACGCTGTCCCAGCCTCGGCTCCCTGTTTCCGCCGCAGGCGGCGGTCGCCTCCGCTGCTGTTCGAGTCCTGTACCGCCACCACGAAAAAAAGCCCCCAGGCCGAATGGTCTGGCGGCATCTTTCTTGGTAGACATTCCTAGGCGTTGGGAACCGCGCACTAATCAAAGCCCCACTGGGGCTTTGATTGCCTTCGCTGCGCTCGGCACGTGCTGTTCTCGTCCTGTACCGCCCACCACAAACAAAAAATCCTCAGACGAAAGTCTGAGGATTTTTGTGGTGGAGCATTGTCCACAGCACTCGAACCCAACACTTCCTCACGGGTGACCGTTTTGGCATCATCCGTGAAGTTGAAATTGAGTACGACCCGGTCATCAAAGACGTAGACCGAGTTGACAAAGGTATCAATAATCTGTCGCTGGTGTTCCGTGCTGCCCACGTCACCCTTGCGGAATTTTTCAAGCCAGAACCGAATCCACTCACGGGTCAGGACGGGCTTTTTCAGCTCTTCTTCCAGAATGCTGGTGTTCAGGGCTTCTTTCCGGGCTTCCAGCTCGTCCAACCGCTGCTTGGTAGTCGGGGTCAGGATGCCCTGTTCAATGGCTTCCAGAAGGTTTGCGAGCCGTTTCTCCGTATCCCGGAGCTGCTCTTTCAGAACAGGCAGCCGGGTGTTCTCCTGCTGCTGGGCTTCCATGACCAAATCTATCAGCCGTTCGATGATTTCATCGCTGAAAATCACCTTAATGGCAGTGTCCACCACGAACCGTTCCAGCGGCTCCTTGCGGATGGCTTTCAGGTCGCAATGCGCCTTGCCGTGGCGTTTGGCGTT
>NZ_WKZG01000013.1:0-89668 GCF_009679665.1 Faecalibacterium sp. BIOML-A4
GGCTTTTCCGTGGAAGAAAACTATTGTGGAAGGAGTTGAACAGCCATGAGTGAGAGGGCAGAAGTTTCTTTTGATGCTGCATTGATGATGGCACTCCGTGCAGATGCACAGAAAGAACTGGACGAGCTGCCAACTCCGGCACAGCTTGAAGAACGCTACCCGGATACTTCCCGATGGGATGCTCGCCTGCAAGCGGCATTGCATAAACGCCGCCCTATGCTGAAACGGGTGCTTGTTGCGGCCCTGACGCTGGTAATTTTAACTCTCGGTGCGCTTGCAGTAAGCGCAGACTTCCGCAAGGCAGTCTACACGATGATTCAGAAGTTCTTGCCCATTGAGATGCAGCTGACGTATCAAGTGGACGGCGAACCGTTGGAACGATTGCCGGATGGATACAGCGATCATTATGTGCCGGACGGCTTTGAAATGGACGATGCGCAGAAATTTGAACGAGCAGAAAACTTTTTACATGTTTACTCGTCAAAAGAAACAGAGGAAAGCTACACTGTCCGTTGTTCAATTATCCAGCCGGGGCAGCAGTCCCTATTTGATAATGAGCATACAGTGTACGAAACCGTAAAGGTCGGAGAAGCAGATGCAACTTTGGGAACGAGTGCAAGCGAAAACGGAGACACCGTTTATATTTTAAGCTGGGAGCAAGGAGGCGTTTCAAACACGATTATGGGAAACATTTCACGAGATGAGATTATGAAAATTGCTGAAAACGTATTTTAATATGAAACTCCATGCTATTTGTTAGAATCAACAAATAACATGGAGATTCTTTGTATAAGCGTACAAACATAACGAAAAGCAGAGATTTTTTCAAAAAAGCTGTCACAAACATAAGGCGAGCTACGTTGACTAAGCAAAAGCTCCTATTAGGAGCAAAAGATTGGAGGTGTATTGTCTATTTATGATGAGAAAAAAAGAAAAAGTAATCACAATGACTGTGACCTTGATTTTGGTGGTCATACTGATTTGTATAAAAGTCACTCACTTTGTGATAATAGAACGTCCATTGAAACAATGCAGGATAGTATCAGCATACCATCTTACAGTAGACACTAATGGTGCTCAAATTGACCAGTCTTGGCTATTTGAAAAGGATGACCTGACATATATAGATATTGCCAAAACTTTTGAGCAGACATATTTTGTCACTGATTATGCTGGTGGTTCTGGTGATAGCGGTGCACTCAATGAACTCACGATAGCTTTTGGTGAAACAATGGACGGAATGCCAGATATTCGCATAACGGTTTCTGAAAATGGCTACATTCAAATCAATGGTAAAAGAGCATATCCGCTTTCTCTTAAATATGCAGGCAAGAGGCTTTACGTACATCTTTTGGGGTGCTTACAGGATGGAGCCGATCTGCAGCAATAAGAATGACTAAGCAGAAGTTCCTGTGGAAGGTAAATGCATAAAAGTTTGCATGGAGATGATTCCGATGCAGGATAAAAGTGAATCTTAAAAATAAATAGCTATTATGATGGACGGAGCGAAACCATTACTGGAAACACCAGCAGATAATGTAAGGAGATTCTTTTATGAAAAATATTACTAGAAAAACTTTTTTGAAATCGGAAATAATCCTACCATTACATTTGCTCTAAATAAATGAGGCCGTCAATGAAAGCAAGGATTGTTCGTTATGGTTTTATAGGTGTCGTTGCAGTGCTTATAATTCTATGTGGAATGAAATTTAGCAATATGTACAAAGATTACCAAAAGCTTCAATTCAACCAAGAACAGATCGATACACAAGTATCTGTTTTGATGTCCATGCTTTTTTCAGACTTGTACTATTCCGACCCCATTGATTTGGGCGAGACCAAAGAGCATGCAGATGAACTTAGCGTTTTGCTTCAAGTAACATCCTATGATGAAATTCCTCATTTTAACGATATTGCCAACAAATTGATTGAAATATCGAAGAATGTTGAGTCGCGTCCGGCATTTAGTGAACAGACAATTGAACTGTTTCAAAGTTTTATTTACAATCTTGGAAAACCTCTTTCCGATGATATAGATACGTTGAGTACATCTCTATATGAATCGATAATGTCAGAGAGCGTTGAAGGATAGGACTATTTTTACATAGTTTGAATTTATTATGCGTGGAACTAAAAAATATAAGATTGTTAAATGTTTCAGACATTTCGGTGCTATTATAATATTGCTATGGCTAATTTCTATCGTAAGATTTCCGTATTCTTTTGATAAATTGCAAGTGTTATCAAATAAAAATTTTGAAAGCGTTTCAAATTCTGTGTTAACTCTTGTTGATTGTAAATCGACCGAATCGAAGTCTTCAATTGATTTTTTACTAACTGATGGAAAGCAATATTACATTATAACGGCAAAACGTTTCTTTATAGGGAATCGATATGATTTATCCCAGCTGATGCCTTTCTCAGAAGGAACAAGTTATAGCTATACAGACTGTTTCACCAAGGTGAATGTTATTCAATCAGGCAATAAATTGTGTTTAGATGAGGAAAGATATGTTCAACCTTATATCTTATCGTTTCTCTTTTTGTGCGTTGTGTTAATGCTCAATATTTTGGGAGATAAATCCACTCCAGAGGAATAGAGATAATGACGTGCATTTATAAAGCCCTTGAAATATGGTGGAAAAAGTGTGAATAGCAATTTGATTTCCCTTCCAAAAGCAACTCACACTCAATTTACTACATGGTGGGCGCAATATTAAAAAAGGGGTAGCCTGGAATGAATGGTTTAGATAAAGCTATAGAGCATCTGAATCATGCGCATTTAGATGCTCTATTAAATCCACCAACCAATGATATGATATTGGAACACTTAAAAAAAGAAATGGGACATATTCCAGCTGATTATATTGAATTTCTGAAGCAATGTAATGGACTGACTCTCTATCATAGCGGAGACTATTGTTTATTTGATGCTCAAGAAATTCTTTCGTTCCATTTTAGTAATGATAATTTATTATGTAGGTCGGCATGGAAAATTGGATATTGGATGGGATATGATATTGTCATTAACGTGGATGACATAGAAAAAGAGTATCTTTATGCGGGGGACTGTTGCTCAACAGATGAATTTATATGTGTTGGAAATATACTGAATTTCATTGAAGAAATTGTTAAAAATGGAGGTGATCCTTACTGGACAATCAACGAAAATCAGTACAGAGATTTTTCAAAAAAATAATTTCAAAGCCAAATACCTTCGCCAATTGATCCGCTACCGGATGAAAGATGGTATTGCCCAGACTGTGGGAACTTAAATGATTCTTCCGAACGGTTTTGCAAAAGCTGTGGAAAAGTTCGATAACTATCGTTTAGCATTAAAAACTACGGAAGCTTTACGCTGAAAGCTGTAACTTTAAGCAGACCGGAAAGCTTATAATGAGGGTAGAACAGAAATATGACCAACGAAGATACCACTGATTTTGACGAGCACTTCGCTAAAATTTCGTCCTATATTGTGGACACATTGCACGGCGTTCCACTTGAGATGACCGAGGATGAAAAAGAACAATTTCGCATACAGGTTATTTCAAATCAGTATGCAGAACGGTTGCTAAGTGAAGCCGAAAAGACAGAAACGTATAGAGGTTTATCAAAAATTGATATTCTCCATACAGTTTCTATCCCTCAACTGGCTAGAACAATCCCACTTAAAGGTTTGAATCTCAGTTTAGAAAAATACAGAATGCCGGATGGTGTAATAATAGAGGTTGAGAGTTCGTCACATTATTTGGGGTCATTTAGTGAGAAAAATGATTCTTCCACAAATTGGATAGAAAAGATCATGGAGGGTGTCGGTATTCACTAGATGGATTCTCAAGAAGCATAAACAGCCCGCTATTTGCAGAGAATTCTGGAAGAAAATTGAAGAAAGCATCCTTCCGGCAACAGCACCCCGGACGTTTGTGAACTCTCACAACAGAGATCAAGAACCAATCCCTGCTTTGCGCTTACACCGTTTTGGTGACATTTTTTCTCCGTCTTGCTACAATATTGTGGGTTTTTTTCTATTTGTGCTTTGCTATTATCAACATCTAAAATGAAAACCGTGATGGAGGTGATTCCAATGCAGATAATTTCCTTGAAAACAAATTGAATGCTTTGGCAAACGGTGGCCAGTTCTCCATTTCCTACGACATCACGATTCCGTAATAAAAGCATTAGATAATGGGTATAAAAGCCACGATTCTTTAGAGTCGAAAGAAAAGAATCGTGGTTTTGTACGTTTGAATTATGGAGCAAGCCAAATGAATAAGAAATTGGAATTTTTTAGCAGTATGGCGGTTGCCTTTATAGTTTTGATATTGGTCTTTCTTTGCATTCGTTTTTCAGGTCAGGGAAAATTTGCTACACATGGAGGAACCAATCCGTCTGATGTAAAATGTATTTATACTTCAGTTTGGCCGGATAATGAATACACTAGGCTTATTTGTGAGCCGGAAAGTGGAACGATAGAATATATATTGGATGGTTCTAATGCTGGGTATTATGCAATCTTTTATAATAATATCTCTGAAGAAGAAATACAAAAATATATTGACCAATTGAAAACCTTAGGATACGCTGAAGAGGCATCGGCTTCAGAAAGCGTTTCGACAGGCGTTTTGCTAAGAAAAGATGAAACATGGATAAGCATTGCATACTCAGAGGGAGGATTTGGAATCCGGATTTCAGTAGAAAAATCCTGAATAAAAGAGATGCTGGGGAATTCCGGTTATCCCTATGATGCAGTGGAAAGAAAATGGATTGCTCAATATGCGAGCCTCCATGACTTGATTTTGATGTTCGGTCACTCAAACCAATGCCGTCAAGCCGGTGGGGGATATGGATAACCTGTGGCTGGAACTGCCGTGGTGGTTTATCTGAGTGAAAAGAAAAATTGTGATTGTGCTACAAGTTTTCTGGAAATTTATGTGCAGCTATACGATTTTGAAAAAATTTGTGGACAGATGAAATAAAGCAGGCTTAAAATTCGTTATTCAAACAGAGAAGCCAATAATCATGATACCATTGATGTGATTCTTATAACTGCAATCGATCAGAAAAATGTGACGTTCGGATAATTCAAATAGAGCTCTGATGAAGAGATGATTAAAATGACGAAATCAAGTAAGAAATTGACTGCTTTTGGTATAGCTTTGGCCCTAGCAATTCTTATAGGCGGTTTCCTGTTGCATCCGTGGGGGAGGACAAAATCGGAACTTACTGTAACAAAGGTGGATTTAAGCAATAATTCTATCTATGCAACTGCTCCCAATCAACTGTACGGTACAAATAATTACTATCTCATTCAGGGAGCTTCGAAATACTTAAAAGGAAATATTCAGCTATCGCAAATTGAAGAAGGCGAAAAGATTGCGGTAGTTTCCAATGGAAAGGTTTTATTATCTGACCCCTATCAGTTTGATACGATATACAGTATTCGATTACCATAATCCTATTTTCATGCCCTAAACAATGAAATGAATATAGATGCTTTTGAGAATATGAAGATATTATTATGAAAGAGATAATTATTATACCACATATTGGAATTGGACAATTAAAATTAGGTATGACGTCAGATGAGCTAGAAAATGCTCTTCTACAAATGAAGAAACAGTGGTCGAATTCTTCTGATGAAGCAATGCAAATGGAGCGTTGTGCTGAAACTGGTGATCCTAATTTGATAACAGGACGATATATGGATAATGATTCGTTCTTTCTGGTGCAGTATCGGAACGGAAAAGCTACTGAAATCGGCATCCAGAGAGAGTTGTCTAAAGTGGCATCAATAAAATTGTTCGGGCTGGATATGTTTAATACAACCGCCGAGTGTATTGTTGATAGCTTAATGAAAAAGGACAACGTTATTTGCAACGAAAAGGACTTGCAACTGGGAACGGAATATATTTTTCCCCAAATTGGAGTCCGACTCTGGAGAGAGCGAGCATTTCATCCCAAATTGTTGAAAGACCCGTTATACATGGAAGAAATGCAGGCAGTATTAGAAGACGAATACCAGTATCAGTATTTTCAGATGGTCACCGTAATAGATTGAACTACTAACTAAGAGCCCTCTATTTGTAACGACTGCAAGTAGAGGGCTGTTGATCTGTTTGGAATATTTCAATTAAAGGTCAATCTTCTAATCCGCCGTGGTCGCAACCCAGTGACAGGAAGTGCTCTATCTCCCCACCCAGCACCATCTGCGCATACTCTAATAGCTTGTTGTAGAGCAACCAATCCAATTCCGCCCGCTGCGTTGGAGTATTGCCGTATTCGTCCTCAATAGCGATGCAGATAAACAAAACTGTGATTATGCAACAAATTTTCCATGAATTTATGTGCAGCTATACGATTTTGAAAAATTTTGTAGACAAACGAAATAAATTGGGCTTAAATTTCGTTATTCCAGTAAGAAACGCAAGAGATTTCTTTTAGAGTGTATATAGGAGATCCTTTTATGCTAGAGCAGTTTTTCAAATCACAAGTTGCAGCTGTTTCTGACCCCTGCCAGTGCAATCGCATCACGGATGCGCTGGCAGCTGCTGGAATCAAATTCTATTGCAAAACCAAAGATGTCAATCGGCGTAATACATTTGATCAGGCAAGAATTGGAACTTTGGGCATAAAGCCAAAGTATGTCACAGAGATATTTGTAGATAAAGAAAATGCAGATATGGCACTGCATATTGTACACGCACTAAAGTAAAGTTATAGCTCTTACAGCATGAAAGCAAAATTTTAGATGATGAAAACGGTGTATGTGGTGAAAAGTCAAACAAGCAGTGGAATATCTAAAAACTATGGAAGTTACCATTTCCCTTTAACAGCCCGTCCGCCGACCAAAATGGCGGAGAAAATAGCGGCGAAAAACAAGAATGTAAGCCAAATCGGGCTTAGTACCCACAACCAAGACCACGAAATCAATCCAGTTGCTTTTAATACAACAAGTACCAGCGTTAAAGCAACGATAGGATCCATTCCAGATCGTCCGGATCGGTTAGACTTTTTCTCCATACACATATCACCTCGAAAATTTGATTTATTGTGGTAAGTTGAGTATATCATATTTTCTAATCAAAGAACATCCCTATACGATTTTGCAACAGCCCCTTGCAGATTAGCTGCTAAAATAGTCATCTACAATGTTATAAATGAAATCCAAAACATCGTAGATATGGTCAATGGTATTCCTTAATTCTATATAATCAATAAAGTGGTCACTTGTAAAGAAAAGCTGTTCGTTCTTTTCTTCTTCGATGGCTTTATCCTCCTTAGTCATTAAATACCGCCAAACCTCGGCTTTTTGATCAACCTGTTTGGCTTGAGGATTTGATTCGGCGGGTGTTTGATTGGCTTCCTGCAATTCCTTAAAAAGGAGTTGGATTTTACTCAATGATATTCCATCTAACGAATAAAGTGTAAAATTTTCTTTTCGAGCTTTCACAGACTCAACAAATTCTTCCGAGATTATAAATTTATCAATAACATCTCTTTTTACAGTAAACCATAATGTTAATAGATCATGCCCACCTTCTGGCAACTCTCCATAGCATCGTTGATAAATGTGCTTGAGAGAAATTTCAAGGGAATGACGATATAAAAACATTATCGGAAAGATATATGTGTCTAGCGTTTTTGAATCACAGTTGCTGCTGATAACAAGAGAAACCAAGTCATCTGCACTGTTCTTATATCCTTCGCGTAAGCCATATAAAGCCTGTCCTTTGTCTTGCCACCCGAAATAGGCGGCGTGTCCCATATTGTCAGTGCCTACAAATATTTTTCTTCCTTTCACAGCCTTATCTCTCCTCTGCACACAATTTTCTTTGAAATAAGTTTAACATTAGTATCTCATTCAGGCAAGAAGATAAAACTTGCTTTTATTGTGAGAAATGATAAAATTTGCACTTTATTTTTGTGATAGTCGGAGAATTTCAAACGTTGCTTAGTTCTCGATTGACTTGTAATGCAAAAAGCATTACAATAAATTCGAGGTGATAACCATGGAAAAAACGATGATGTTGAACGTCCGGGTCAGCCCCAGCGTTAAGCAGCAAGCCGAGGATGTGCTGAAGCAGCTCGGCATCCCGATGGCAACCGCCATTGATATGTACCTGCGCCAGATCACCCTGACTGGCGGCATTCCTTTCTCTCTATCCCTGCCGAAGGCTCCTGCGGCTCTGAACGCTGACACCATGACCGATGACCAGCTTCATGCAGCCTTGCAGGTGGGCATCAAGGAAATTCAGAACGGTGATACCGTGGATGCTGCAAGCGCATTCGCACAGTTCAGGGAACAGCACAGATGAAGCAGTATGACGTAAAAATTTCCCATACAGCCCTCAGTGATATGGAGCAGATTTACAGCTACATTGCTGACCGTCTGCTGGAGCCTGACACGGCCATGGGGCAGTATAACCGCATTGCAGAAGCCATTCAGTCGCTGAACATTCTGCCGGAACGCTGTGCGCTGGTGGAAAGCGAGCCGGAGCGCACCCAAGGGCTGCGGCAGATGCTGGTGGATAACTACTCGGTGTTCTACATTGTGGGCGAGGATGCCGTGTCGGTGGCGCGTGTGCTGTACAGTACATCCGACCTTGTCCGCCGCCTGCGGAGAATGAAGTGAAAGGGGTGTTTGCATGACCGCCGTAATTTACGCCCGCTATTCCAGCGACAACCAGCGCGAAGAATCCATCGAAGGCCAGATTCGTGAATGTACGGCTTATGCCGAGAAAAACGGTATCACCGTGGTCAAGCACTACATTGACCGTGCCCTTTCCGCCAAAACCGATAACCGCCCGGACTTCCAGCAGATGATCAAGGACAGCGAGAAACGGTTGTTTGACATTGTGCTGGTCTGGAAACTTGACCGCTTTGCCCGGAACCGTTACGATTCTGCACATTATGAGTACCAGTTGGAGCGAAACCATGTCAAGCTGGTGTCCGCTACTGAACCAATTTCAGATGGTCCAGCAGGTATTATGGTCAAAAGTATGCTCACCGGCATGGCTGAATATTATTCCGCAGAACTTTCTGAAAAGGTCGTGCGCGGCATGACCGAGAATGTTCTGAAGGGCAAATATAATGGTGGAACGATTCCCATCGGCTATACAGTGGACGAGGAGAAGTTCTTTCAAATCGACCCTTTGAAAGCTCCCTTTGTGGTAGAAGCCTTTCAGCGGTATAACGATGGTGCGACCATGAAGGAACTGATGAACTGGCTGAACGACAGTGGCGTGACCACCAACCGCAACCAGAAGTTCACCTATAACAGTATTCAAACTTTGTTGACGAATCGCCGCTATATCGGAGAGAACCGTTTTAAGGACATTGTGATGCCAGACAGCATCCCGGTTATCATTGAGAAAGAACTGTTCGACAGTGTGCAGGACAAAATTGCCAAGAACCGCCGCGCTCCGGCTCGTCACAAAGCGGAGGACGATTATTTGCTGACGACCAAGCTGTTCTGTGGAATGTGCGGTGCGATGATGTTCGGGGAGTGCGGAACGAGCCGGAATAAGAACGTCCACCACTATTATAAGTGTGCCAATGCCAAACGCACCAAGACCTGCAAGAAAAAGACCGTCCGTAAAGAGTGGCTGGAGGATTTGGTAGTCAACGAGACCATGAAGATGATTCGTGACGATGACTGTATCCGGTCTATCGTGGATGCGGTGATGATTCTTCAGGAACAGGAGAACACGGTGCTGCCTCTGCTGGAGAAGCAGATGAAAGACATTGAACGGGGCATTGAGAATCTTCTAAATGCGATTCAAGAGGGCATCCTGACCAGCTCGACCAAAGGACGCTTGGAAAAATTGGAAGCTCAGCAGAAGGAACTGGAGATCCGCATCGCGGAAGAAAAGCTGGCAAAGCCGAAGGTCAGTGCAGATTTTGTAAAATTTTGGCTCACCAACTTCCGCAAGCTCGACCCGAACGTGAAAAGCCACAGGGAGACGCTTATCAATACATTCGTGAATGCTGTTTATCTCTATGATGAAAAAGTTTTGATTACGTTCAACTACAAAGACGGCACAAAAACCATCACTTTCGATGAAATTGCCGCCAAGAATGCCCCAGGGGGCAATGGTTCGGATTTGGGTTGCTTCGCTCCACCAAAAGAACCAGCGTAGAAATTACGCTGGTTTTTGTTTTGCCCGGCATCTTAAGTCTCACTCTCGAGGGTGGATTCGAACAGCTGCGGCGACATCGCTGAAGATGGCGCAAAAACAGCCCGGTGGGCTGTTTTTAGCAGCGCGGCTCGCGACATCCACCCGCGCCCACCAAAAAAACCTCAACGTATGAAAGCACGCTGAGGTTTTTGTTTTGCTGCAAAGCCAGACTCACTGGGCGGGTGGATTCGAACAGCATCGGCCCGCCGAATAGTCCGGAGGGCAAAAAAGCCCCTGCGGGGCTTTTTTAGATGCGCGGCTCGCGACATCCACCCGCGCCCACCAAAAGAACCAGCGTAGAAATTACGCTGGTTTTTTGTTTTGCGACAAGGCTAAACTCACCGGGCGGGTGGATTCGAACAGCATCGGCCCGCCGAATAGTCCGGCGAGCAAAAAAGCCCCTGCGGGGCTTTTTGCGGGGCTTTTTTAGATGCGCGGCTCTCGACAACCACCCGCGCCCACCAAAAGGACCAGCGTAGAAATTACGCTGGTTTTTTGTTTTGCCCGGCATCTTAAGTCTCCCTCTCGAGGATGGATCCGAACAGCTGCGGCACCGTTCAGCAGGACGATCTCCTGCAGTGCAAGGATCAGCAGAACAATAAGAACCGTAGTAACCATCGTGTACCGTGCATCATAATATTTTGCAACGGTATTCAGGTTGGTACTCTGTGCATTGATTTTTTAAATTTTTCTTCAAAAAAATCATTGACAACGCTTTCTGTGCATGATAAAATCACATTTGATTTTGAGAGACAAAGCATAGCAGAGTCTTTTCAAAGCAATTTACCATGGACCGCCCAGCGGGGCTAAGGCCATACGGACAGCCGGGTCCACTGCCGACCGGCGGCACAGCCGCCATTATTGATTGAGTGTAGCAGCTCAAATTTTATAAGTTGGTTCCTTTACAACCATGAAATTGCGCAGTCAGTGTGCAGACTTGTGAAACGGTCAATAAAGAGCAGTAAAAGCAGAATTGCTATATAGACTCTCATAATCCCGTCTTTTTTGAATCATGCGAAGCGGCCTTTGTACTCTGGTGTTTCTTCCGGGGGTCTTTGGCGGCGCATTCAAATGCTTTTCAAAGCGCAAGTCTGCACTTTTTGTGCGGTACTTGCGCTTTTTTGTTTGCATCGGGATCAGGGACGGAGGAAAAACATGAGTGAGAACCGAACACGGTTCCGGCTGAACCAGAACCGTGCGCCCATCTATGAAGCGCTGGAACAGTTCCGCAAAATGCGGGTGGTGCCCTTTGATGTGCCCGGCCACAAGCGAGGCCGCGGCAACCCGGAGCTGACCGCCTTTCTGGGCCAGCAGTGCGTGGGCGTGGATGTGAACAGCATGAAGCCGCTGGATAATCTCTGCCACCCGGTATCGGTCATCCGGGAAGCAGAGGAGCTGGCCGCAGATGCCTTTGGCGCTGCCCACGCGTTCCTCATGGTGGGCGGCACCACCAGCAGTGTGCAGAGCATGGTGCTTACCGCCTGCAAGCGCGGCGATGAGATCATTCTGCCCCGCAATGTGCACCGCAGTGTGCTGAACGCACTGGTACTGTGCGGCGCAGTGCCGGTGTATGTGAACCCCGAGGTGGACAAGCGCCTTGGCATCTCGCTGGGCATGAAGCGGGAACAGGTGGAAAAGGCCATTAAAGAGCATCCGAATGCTGTGGCTGTGCTGGTGAATAACCCCACCTACTACGGCATCTGCTCTGACCTGCGCGCCATCGTAAAAATGGCCCACGATGCCGGGATGCTCTGCCTTGCAGACGAAGCCCACGGCACCCACTTCTACTTTGGCGGCGGCCTGCCGGTGTCTGCCATGGCGGCAGGGGCTGATATGGCATCCGTCTCCATGCACAAGAGCGGCGGCAGTTTAACGCAGTCCAGCCTGCTGCTCATCGGCCCCAATGTGCACCCGGGCTATGTGCGGCAGATCATCAACCTGACCCAGACCACCTCCGGCAGCTACCTGCTCATGTCCAGTCTGGATATCTCCCGCCGCAACCTTGCGCAGCGCGGGCGGCAGGTATTCCACCAAGTGGCCGACATGGCCGAATATGCCCGCGAGGAGATCAACGCCGTGGGCGGCTACTACGCCTTTGGCAAGGAGCTGTGCAACGGCGACTCCGTTTTTGACTTTGATACCACCAAGCTCAGCGTCCACACGCTGGATATCGGCCTTGCAGGCATTGAGGTGTACGACATCCTGCGCGATGAGTACGACATCCAGATTGAGTTCGGCGACATTGGCAACATCCTTGCCTATCTTTCCATCGGCGACCGCCCGCAGGAGGTGGAGCGTCTGGTCAGCGCGCTGGCCGAGATCAAGCGCCGCTACCAGACCGATGGCTCCGGCCTGCTGAGTCAGGAATACATCGACCCCGTTGTGGCTGCCAGCCCGCAGGAAGCGTTCTATGCGCCCAAAAAGAGCCTGCCGCTCCGGGAGACCGAGGGCATGGTGTGCAGCGAGTTCGTCATGTGCTACCCGCCGGGCATTCCCATTCTGGCCCCGGGCGAGCGCATCACCAAGGAAATTTTGAACTACATCGAGTACGCCAAGGCCAAGGGCTGCAGCATGACCGGCCCCGAGGACCCGGACATCGAGCGGCTGAACGTTCTGGCATAAGGAGGGAATGCAGATGGAATTTTGGTTTTCTGAGTTTCACACCCCGGACGTGAAGCACAGCATCCGGGTGAACAAACAGCTCTACTCCAAGCAGAGCGATTACCAGCGCATCGATATTTTTGAAACGCCGGAGTTTGGCCGGGTGCTCACATTGGACGGCAATGTGATGCTGACCGAGCGCGACGAATTCATCTATGACGAGATGATCGTGCATGTGCCCATGGCGGTGCACAAGCAGGCAAAAGACATCCTTGTCATCGGTGCCGGTGACGGCGGCGTGGTGCGGGAGCTGACCCGCTACGACCGGGTGGAGCGCATCGACCTTGTGGAGATGGACCCGCAGGTGGTGGAAGCCTGCCGCGCCTTCCTGCCCAGCAACGCCTGCCGTATGGATGACCGCCGGGTGCACATCTATTTTGAGAACGCCCTCAAGTATATCCGCCGCTGCGAGGAGGAGTACGACCTCATCATCGTGGACTCCTCCGATCCCTTCGGCCCATCCGAGGGTCTGTTCACCCGCGAGTTCTACGGCAGCTGCTTCAATGCCCTGAAAGCGGACGGCATCATGGTGAACCAGCAGGGCAGCCCCTTCTATGCCGAGGATGCCAGCGCCATGCAGCGCAGCCACAAGCGCATTGCGTCCACCTTCCCCATCAGCCGAGTGTATCAGGCACACATTCCCACCTTTGCGGCTGGGTACTGGCTGTTCGGCTTTGCCAGCAAAAAGTATCATCCCATCGATGATCTGGATGCAGACGCATGGAAGGCGCTGAACATGCGCACCCGCTATTACACCGCCCGGCTGCATGTCGGCGCATTTTACCTGCCGGCATTCCTTGAGGAAATGCTGCGGGAAGTGGAGGAACACTGATGCAACCCAACATTGAAAACTTCATCGGCTGTGACAGCAGCTACCGCGCCGCCAGCATCGTGCTGTACGGTGCGCCCTACGATTCCACCACCAGCTACCGCCCGGGCGCACGGTTCGGCCCGGCGGCCATCCGACACGAAAGCTATGGTCTGGAGACCTACAGCCCCTACCAGAATGCCGACCTGACCGATTTTGACATCTTCGACAGCGGCGATCTGGAGCTGTGCTTCGGCTCCAGCGAGAGCGCCCTTGCGGACATCGAAGCCCGCGCAGAGGAGATCCTGCAGGACGGCAAGTTCCCGTTGCTGCTGGGCGGTGAACATCTGGTGACGCTGGGTGCCGTGCGGGCTGCTGTGAAGAAATATCCGGATCTGCACATCGTGCACTTTGATGCCCACGCCGACCTGCGGGACGACTACCTTGGTGCAAAGCTGAGCCACGCCTGCGTGCTGCGCCGCTGCCATGAGCTGGTGGGCGACGGCCGCATCCACCAGTTCTGCATCCGCAGCGGCGACCGCGCCGAGTTCGAGTTTGCAGCCCAGCACACCGAGATGCACAAATTCGATTTTACCGGCCTTGCCGAGCTGACGGAACAGCTGTGCGAGAGCAAGGTGCCCGTCTACCTGACCATCGACCTCGACTGTCTGGACCCCTCCTGCTTCCCCGGCACCGGCACGCCCGAAGCCGGCGGCGTGAGCTTTTTGCAGCTGCTGGATGCCATCCGCACCGTGACGAAAGCCAACATCGTAGCCGCAGACCTCAACGAGCTGGCTCCCACGCTGGATACCACCGGCGTTTCCACCGCCACCGCCTGCAAGGTGCTGCGCGAAACGCTGATCGCGCTGGACAAGGGCTGGCCCGGCTTTCAGGTCTGACCGAATTTGCACACATTGACATAAAGGAGAAAAATCATGAGCAAAGTTCTGATCATCGGCTGCGGCGGCGTGGCCTCCGTTGCCATCCACAAGTGCTGTCAGGTACCCGAGGTGTTCACCGAGATCTGCATCGCCAGCCGTACCAAGTCCAAGTGCGACAAGCTGGCTGCAGAGCTGGCCCCCAAAACCGCTACCAAGATCACCACCGCACAGGTGGATGCCGACAAGGTGGATGAAGTGATCGCCCTCATCAAGGCTTATCAGCCCGACCTCGTGATGAACATTGCCCTGCCCTATCAGGACCTGACCATCATGGATGCCTGCCTTGCCTGCGGCGTAAACTATATGGACACCGCCAACTACGAGCCGGAGAACACCGACGACCCGGAGTGGCGTGCCATCTACGAGAAGCGCTGCAAGGAAGCAGGCTTCTCCGCCTACTTTGATTACAGCTGGCAGTGGGCCTACGCAAAGAAGTTTGAGGAAGCCGGCCTGACCGCCCTGCTGGGCAGCGGCTTCGACCCGGGCGTGACCCAGGCTTACTGCGCCTACGCCAAAAAGCACGAGTTCGACACCATTGACACCATTGATATTCTGGACTGCAACGGCGGCGACCACGGCTATGCCTTTGCCACCAACTTTAACCCGGAGATCAACCTGCGCGAGGTGTCCGCTCCCGGCAGCTACTGGGAGAACGGCCACTGGGTGGAGATCCCGGCTATGAGCATCAAGCGGGAATACAACTTCGATCAGGTGGGCGACAAGGATATGTACCTGCTGCACCACGAGGAGATCGAGTCCCTTGCCAAGAACATCCCGGAGGCAAAGCGCATCCGCTTCTTCATGACCTTTGGCCAGAGCTATCTCGACCACATGCGCTGTCTGGAGGATGTGGGCATGCTGTCCACCACCCCGGTCAACTTCAACGGGCAGGAGATCGTGCCCATCCAGTTCCTCAAGGCTCTGCTGCCGGACCCCGCCAGCCTTGGCCCCCGCACCAAGGGCAAGACCAACATCGGCTGCATCTTCACCGGCAAGAAGGACGGCAAGGAAAAGACCTACTATATTTATAATGTGTGCGACCATCAGGAGTGCTACAAGGAGGTCGGCTCTCAGGCCATCAGCTACACCACCGGCGTACCGGCCATGTGCGGCGCACTGATGCTGCTCACCGGCAAGTGGACCACCAAGGGCGTGCACACTGTGGAAGAGTTTGATCCGGACCCGTATCTGGACGCTCTGGACAAGTACGGCCTGCCCCGTTCCGAGAGCCACAGCCCGGCGCTGGTGGACTGATGCGGCTGGCCGATACCCGCCCGCCCTTTGCGGGCCTTGCAAACCTTTCTTGGGAAGCGCTTGCCTCTCTGCCCACCCCCTGCTATCTGCTGGACGAAGGGCAGCTGCGCCGCAACGGCGAACTTCTGCTGGGGGTGCAGCAGCGCACCGGCTGCAAAATTCTGCTGGCGCAGAAGGCTTTTTCCAACTTTAATGTTTACCCGGTGCTGGCTCCTTATCTGGCGGGCACCGAGGCCAGCGGCCTGTACGAGAGCCGCCTTGGCAAAGAAGAGCTGCCGGAAAAAGAGAACCATGTGTTCTGCGCGGCCTACCGGGCAGACGAGTTCGCGGAGCTGCTGCAGTACGCCGACCACATCGTGTTCAATTCGCCCAGCCAGCTGGCAAAGTTCGGCCCGGCAGCAAAGGCGGCGGGCAAGAGCGTGGGCCTGCGGCTGAACCCGGAGTGCTCCACGCAGGAAGGCCATGCAATTTACGACCCCTGCGCCCCGGGCAGCCGCCTTGGCACCACCCGCGCCCAGTGGGATGCCGCCGTGCAGGCAGACCCGGCCCTGCCCGAATTACTGGACGGACTGCACTTCCACACCCTGTGCGAGCAGGATGCCGATGCACTGGCCCTGACGCTGGCGGCGGTGGAAGCAAAGTTCGGGGGTCTTCTGCCCCGGATGAAGTGGCTCAACTTTGGCGGCGGGCACCATATCACCCGCCCCGGCTACCGCCTTGCCACGCTGGAACAGTGCATTACCGAAACACAGAAAAAGTACGGCGTGCAGGTGTATCTGGAGCCGGGCGAAGCATGGGCGCTGAACGCCGGGTATCTTGTTACCACTGTGCTGGATACTTTGCAAAATGGCGAGACGAGCCTTGCCATTCTGGACATGTCTGCGGCCTGCCACACCCCGGATGTGATCGAGATGCCCTACCGCCCGCCGCTGCTGGATGCCGGGGACCCCGGCGAAAAGCCGTACCTCATCCGCCTTGGCGGCCCCACCTGCCTTGCCGGGGATGTGGTGGGCGACTACAGCTTTGCCTCCCCGCTCACCGAGGGGCAAAGGCTCATTTTCGGCGATATGGCCATCTACACCACCTGCAAGAACAATACCTTCAACGGGATGCCGCTGCCGCCCATCTGGGCAATGGACGAAAACGGCACCTGCCGGGAGCTGGTGAAGTTCGGCTACAGCGATTTCAAGATGCGGCTGGGACGTGCAGCGGATTAAAGTATGACCCTTACGGCAAATCTGTATTTAATCAAAAGACAGCCTGTATCAAAACCGCCCAAAATGCACGCTATTCAAATACAGTTTCTTTTTATCATCTGACGAAAATTTAAAAAAATTCATATTCAGCCTAGACAAGTTCCTTTTCATGTGCTAAAACAATGCTAAGAAACCCGCAACGATGCAGGATCTGAGGATCACTGCGCCGTTGCGGGTTTTTCTTGTTTTATCTGGGAAAGTGTCAAGAAATAATAGAGGAGGCAATTCTTATGAAAGCATTCATTTCGCGTCGTGATTTCCTGAAAGCGGCAGGCATCACCGCCGCAGCAGCAGCTTTGGCAGGCTGCTCTTCTTCTGGCGGTTCCGCAAGCGGCTCTTCTGCAGGCGGCAAGACCATTAAGATCGGCGTGTTTGAACCGGCTTCCGGTGATAACGGCGCAGGCGGCAAGCAGGAAGTGCTGGGTGTCGAGTATGCCAACAGCCTTGCTCCCACCGTGGAGATCGGCGGTGAGACCTATAACGTGGAGCTGGTGGAAGTGGATAACCAGTCCAGCACCGATAAGGCCGTGACCGCTGCACAGGAGCTGGTCTCCAAGAAAGTCTCTATCGTGCTGGGCAGCTACGGCTCCGGTGTTTCCATTGCAGCCGCTCCCACCTTCCAGTCCGCTTCCATCCCGGCCATTGGCTGCTCCTGCACCAACCCCGCCGTGACTGAGGCCAACCCCTACTACTTCCGTGTCTGCTTCCTTGACCCGTTCCAGGGCTCGGTCATGGCAAACTTTGCAAAGGATGAATTCAGTGCTGCCAACGCCTACGTGCTGAGCATGCTGGGCGAGGACTACGGCTCCGGTCTGGCCACCTACTTCGTCAACGCTTTTGAGGATCTGGGCGGTACTGTTACCAGCGAGCAGTTTCCCGAGGGCACCTCGGACTTCTCCGCCTACATCCAGAACGCCATCAACGCCGGTGCAGATGTGATCTTTGCTCCCTGCGCCACCACCTACGCAGCCCAGATCATCACACAGGCTGCTTCTGCAGGCTTTGACAAGCCCATTACCGCAGGCGACACATGGGAGTCCAGCGTTATTCTGGATGCCCAGAAGGGCACCAGCGTGCAGGTGTATTGCTCCACCTTCTTTGATGAGAACGATGATTCCGGCGCAGCCAAGGAGTTCGTGACCGGCTTCAAGGAGTGGCTGAACGCCGACAGCCAGAAGCTGACCAATAACGGCGGCAATGACATCGTGGCAGCTGTTTCTGCACTGGGCTACGACGGCTACATGGTGGCTCTGGAAGCCATCAAGGCAGCAGGCAGCACCGACGGCACCGCCATCCGCGATGCTCTGTACGGCGTAAACTATGACGGCGTGACCGGCAACATCACCTTTGACCAGACCACCGGTGATGCCAACAAGGATATGGCTTACATCAAGAAAGCTGCCGACGGCGCATTTGAGTTCGTCAAGACTCAGAGCGTGGAAGGCTGATTTGAACCTGTAAACTCCTTCAGTCAACGCCTGACGGCGTTGCCAGCTCCCTCAACGAGGGAGCCTTTTTGTAGCTTTCCGGCAGGTTTGGCTCCCTCCCTGAGGGGGCTGTCGCCGAAGATGACTGGGGGAGTTTCCATCCCATAAAAAAGATAATAAAAGTTGTAAGAAATGGAGGGTCTCCCTTATGGCTGCAAAGTTTCTGCCCTATTTGCTGGCAGGTATCTCGGTGGGCGGCCAGTATGCATTGATCGCCATTGGCTACACGATGGTGTACGGCATCCTGCGCCTGATCAACTTTGCCCACGGCGATATCTTTACCGTAGCCGGTTTTCTGATGGTGTACGCTACTGCCTCCCTTCCGCTGACCATTTCCATCCCGTTGGTGGTGGTGGCAACGGTACTGCTGGGCATCGCAGTGGAAAAGATCGCCTACAAGCCCCTGCGCACTGCGCCGCGCATGTCGGTAATGATCTCCGCGATCGGTATGTCCTACCTTTTGCAGAACTCGATGTGGTATGTCACCGGCGGTCTGGCCAAGCAGTACCCTGCCCTGCCGTGGATCAGCGACACCGTCACGGTGCTGGGCTGCCAGACCAAGCGGGTGACGGTGGTAACGCCGTTCCTCGTCATTGTGCTGGTGGCAGCACTTGTTACCCTGATCCAGAAGACCAAGATCGGCATGGCCATGCGCGCCGCTTCCCGCGATTTTGAGACCGCCCAGCTGATGGGCATCAAGATCAACAATGTCATCTCCTTTACCTTTGCGGTGGGCAGCTTTCTTGCGGCCATCGGCTCCATGATGTATTTTTCCAACTACACGGCAGTCACCCCCACTGTGGGTGCCATGCCCGGCCTGAAAGCCTTTGTGGCTGCGGTGTTCGGCGGCATCGGCTCCATTCCCGGTGCGGTGATCGGCGGCTTCATCATCGGCATCTGCGAGAGCCTTATCAAAGGTGCAGGCGCTACCACCTTCAGTGATGCGTTCACCTTTGCACTGCTGATCGTGGTGCTGGCCGTCAAGCCTACCGGCCTGTTCAGTGAAAACCTGACCGAGAAAGTGTGATGACCATGAAACAAGAGAAAAAACGCATCTATCTCCGGGCCGCACTGGCGCTGGCCGCTCTGCTGGTGGTGTTGCTGGCACTGGATAACCTGAGCTTTGTGCCCTCCATGCTGCTCACCGTGCTGCGCAAAGGTGCCATCTATGCACTGGTGGCTGTCTCCATGAACCTGCTGAACGGCTTTACCGGCCTGTTCAGTCTGGGTCAGGCAGGTTTTATGCTGCTGGGTGCCTACACCTACGCCATCCTCACCATTCCCGCCGCTTCGCAGAAGTCCATCTATCAGCGCTATGCAAACGGCGGCATCGGCTTCTCCATCCCGGAACTGCTCTCCAAACCTCTGGGCGGCTTCGGCCTGCTGCTGGGTGTTGTGTTCTGCCTGATCCTGGCCGGTTTTATCGCAGCGCTGTTCGCCTTCCTCATCGGCCTGCCGGTGCTGAAGCTCAAGAGCGACTATCTTGCCATTGCTACACTGGGCTTTGCCGAGATCATCCGTGCCGCCGTGGTTTACGAGGGCTTTGGCCCGCTGACCAACGGCTCCAACCTTCTGTACGGCTTTACCAGCTTTGCCAGTTTCAACCTTTCGCTGGGCGGCACGACCCTGCATCTGGAAACCGTGATGCCCTTCCTCTTCTCCGGCATCTGCATCGCCATCATTCTGCTGCTCATCAACTCCACCTATGGCCGTGCCTTCAAAGCCATCCGTGATGACGAGATCGCTGCCGAAGCCATGGGCATCAACCTTGCCAGCCACAAGCGCATGAGCTTTATCATCAGCAGCTTCTTTGCCGGTATCTCCGGCGCAATGCTTGCCATGTATCAGGCCAGCGTGCAGGCCACCACCTTCAAATCCAGCATGACCTACGAGATCCTGCTGATCGTGGTCATTGGCGGCATTGGCTCGGTGTCCGGTTCCATCATCGCGTCCTTCCTGTTCATCGCCAGCTCCGAGTGGCTGCTGCGCTTCCTCGACAACGAGACCTGGATCGGCGGCTTCCGTGTGCCGCTGCTGCGTTCCGGCTTCCGCATGGTGGTGTTCAGCATCATCATTATGGCGGTGGTGCTGTTCTTCCGCAAGGGCATCATGGGCGACCGTGAATTGTTCCAGAAAAAGCCCGCATCCACTGCAAAAACTGCCAAAAAGGAGGCGCGTTCCAAATGAGTGAAAACGTATTGACCATTGAAAACGCCACGATGCAGTTTGGCGGCGTGGTGGCTGTGGACAATCTGAACCTGAAGGTGGATAAAGATCAGATCGTCTCCCTCATCGGCCCCAACGGTGCCGGCAAGACCACCGCGTTCAACGTTGTCACCGGCGTGTATGCGCCCACCAACGGCGCGGTGTGGTTCGAGGGACGCAAGATCATTGAGAACACGCCCCACGGCAAGATGAAAAAGCTCTATAAGGGCCAGAACGCGAGCAAGTATTCCCACATGATCGCCCCCACGCCCGATAAGATCACCCAGATGGGTATTGCCCGCACCTTCCAGAATATCCGTCTATGGAAGAGCCAGACCGTGTTTGAGAACGTGCTCATCGCCAAGCACTGCCGCCGCTCGGCCAACCTGCTGAGCGCTACCTTCCGGCTGAATGCAGACGAGGAAAAGCGCCAGCGCGAGGAGTGCGAAAACCTGCTGCATGTGCTGGGACTTGAGGATGTGCGCAATGAACTGGCTACTGGCCTGCCCTACGGCCTGCAGCGCCGGGTGGAGATCGCGCGCGCGCTTGCCACCGAGCCGAAGCTGCTGCTGCTGGATGAGCCTGCTGCCGGTATGAACCCGCAGGAGACCGACGAACTGACCGCCTTTATTGACCGCATCCGCACCGATTTCAGACTGACCGTGTTCATGATCGAGCACCACATGGATCTGGTGATGGATATTTCCGACCGGGTCTATGTGCTGGACTTTGGCCGCTTGATTGCCGAGGGTACGCCCGCCGAGGTGCAGAACGACCCGCGGGTGATCGACGCTTATCTGGGGGTGGACGAAGATGCTTGAGATCAAGGATTTACATGTTTCCTATGGCGGCATTCAGGCCTTGCGCGGTGTGTCGCTGAACGTACCGGACGGCAAGATCGTTACCCTGATCGGTGCCAACGGCGCAGGCAAGTCCACCCTGATGCGCACCATTTCCGGCCTTGTAAAGGCACAGAGCGGCTCCATTTTGTGGAACGGGCAGGAACTGCTGGGCAAGCCCATCGACCAGATCGTGGCCAGCGGCATTGCCATGTCGCCGGAGGGCCGCCGGGTGTTTGCCGACCTGACTGTGCTGGAAAATCTGAAGATCGGCGCATACCTGCGCAAGGATAAGGCCGAAACCGAGAAAGACCTTGAGTGGGTGTACAGTCTGTTCCCCCGCCTGAGGGAGCGCAGCTGGCAGAGCGCCGGCACCCTTTCCGGCGGTGAGCAACAGATGCTGGCCGTGGGCCGCGCCCTGATGAGCAAGCCGAAGCTGCTCATGCTGGACGAGCCAAGCCTCGGCCTTGCACCCATCGTGGTGCGGGAGATTTTTGATATCATCCGCACCGTGAACCAGCAGGGCATCACCGTGCTGCTGAACGAGCAGAACGCCAACATGGCCCTGAAGGTGGCCGATTACGCCTATGTGCTGGAGACCGGCACCCTGACTCTTTCCGGCACGGGTGCTGAACTGCTGACCAATGAACAGGTCAAGGCCGCATACCTCGGCAAAAAGCGCGCTGACCGCACCTGAAACTTTATAAGAACCGCTAACGGCAGAGAGGGGCTGTTGCAAAACAGCTCCATAAAGAAATAACGTATAAAAATGCCTCAGTATGGCAGGCGGAACAGGCTCACCACACTACCAACAAAGAAAAACAGAGCGTTCCCGACGGGGAACGCCCTGCTGTACATATCGCTATCGCATGTGGCTTTTGGCAGGGTGCGTCCGGGTGGACGCACCCTGTTTTTTTTACTATGCTTCATCGTTTTCCACACGAAGCATCCGGTATCCGACACCAACATGGGTCTGGATCAGATGCGGCGCATCCGGGTATCGTTCCAATTTTTTGCGCAGGGATGCCATATAAACACGCAAGGAAGCAATGTCATTTTCCTGCGTACTTCCCCATATTTGCTGTGTGATGGATGTATGCGTCAACACTTTGCCCACATTATGCGCCAGCACACACAGCAGTTTGTACTCGATGGGGGTCAGATGCACTTCATTCTCACCCAGCCAGACGCACCCGGCCGAGAAGTCGATCTTCAAAGGACCATTGACAAAAACCGGACTGTTTATGCCGTCAGAAGCCAGCAGATTCAATCGGCGCTGCGTTACACGCAATCTCGCCAGCAGCTCGTCCACGGAAAACGGCTTTGTCAGATAATCGTCTGCGCCGTTGTCCAGTGCCTCGATCTTATCAGAATCCTCGCTTCGGGCACTCAGGACGATGATGGGCAGGTTCGACCATGTGCGGACGCTGCGGATGACCTCGATGCCGTCTATATCGGGCAGCCCAAGATCCAGCAGCATGATGTCCGGATTGTGGCTGGTAGTCATCATGATCGCCGTTTCCCCATTGGAAGCAGTCAGATATTTATAGCCGTGGGTCTTCAGGGTCGTTGTGATCAGACACCGTACAGGAACATCATCCTCTACGACCAGAATGGACGGCTTATTCATGAATGTTCACCTCGCTTTGCGGCAATGCAAAGGAAAAGACACTGCCATTGGGAATGTTGTCACGCAGGGTCAATGTTCCGCCGTGAGCCGTCAAGATTGCACGGCAGAGGGGCAAGCCCAAGCCAAGGCTGCGGTGGCTGTCTGCGATGCGGCTCTGCCCGGTATAAAACATCTCGAACACCTGTGCTTTTGCGCGATCCGGAATACCGGGGCCGTTATCTGCCACTTCCACTACGACCTGATGGTCTTTCCGGTAAGCCGAAATCTGAATGACCGAGCCCATGGGGGTGTATTTGATGGCGTTATCCACCAGATTGACAACGACCTGCATGATCAGCCGTGCATCCACATTGACCAGAAGGATCTCGTCCCCATACTGTGTTGTGATGGTGTGTTCGCAGCTTTTCCGGTTGACATGATGCAGCGCTTCTTCGATCATTTCGTCCATCAGCTGCGGCGAGATCTGCAGATTCATCCGCCCATCCTCAATGCGGGTGATGGAAAGCAGATTTTCCACCAGACCGATCAGCCATTGTGCATCGTCAAAAATATCGGTGCAGATCTTGTTCCGGGTCTCTGTATCCAGCGTTTCTCCGTTGGAAAGCAGATTGCTGGCATTGCCGGAAATGGAGGTCAGCGGGGTGCGCAGGTCATGCGAGATCGTGCGCAGCAGATTTGCCCGCAGCTCTTCATTTTTTGCCTGCACGGTTGCCTGCTCTTTTTCCAGCGCATTTCTGCGGTTTTCGATGGCCAGTGCACCTTCGCCCAGAATGGAAAGCAGCACACTGTTTTCAAAGGCATCCAGCGGTTTTTCGGACAGATCGATCCCGATCACTCCAAATACGCCGCCTCCGGTCCGAAGTGCAAGATAAAGTCCCTTTGCATCCGGGTAGCTATCCGTGCCTGCACCGGAACGCTTTTTGTTGGCAAACGTCCAGTTTGCTGCATCCCGTTCTTCCGGTGCAGAAAAGATGTTTTGCGCCGTTTCCCCGTCAACTCCAAAAACCTGTTCTGCCCCAAGGCCTCCGTTTTGTTCCAGGTAGACGATCAGACTCCGGTTCAGCAGCTTCATCAGCTGGGATGCCGTCAGCGAAAAGATTTCTTCTTCACTTTTGGCTTTCTGTAAAAGCTGATTCGTATCAAATAGTACTTTTGTCCGGAATGCTGCCTGCGCAGACATTTTTGCATGGTCTTTCAACCGTGTCGTCAACGTACAGGTAATAATTGCAGAGGTCAGCATCAGGGCAAACGTAACCTGATAACCGGGGTCATACGCATGGAATGTCAGGTATGGCTCGGTCAGGAAGAAATTGTACAATGCTACACTGGCAACGGACCCCAGCACACCGCAGGTGTAACCGCTGGTACACAATGCGGTGAACAGCATCCCCAGCATATAGAGCATAATAATGTTATAACGCGCAAAGTCCAGCTGCAGGAAAAAGAAGCCGATGAGCGTGATGCAGCTCAGGATGCCTGCGGTGATCAGAAGATCACGGACAGACGGCAGAAGCGGACGGGTGAACAGCTTCCGTCCTGAACCGTAGCCGTTCTCTGCAGAAGCATCCGGGATGATGTAAATATCCAGATTAGGCGCAGTCATCGTCAATTTTTCAGTCAGTGACGGTCCACTCCAGAAATGGCGGCGATGTACGCTGGAGCTCCCCAGTACGATTTTTGTAATGCCGGAGATGCGGGCAAACTCTGCGATCTGCTGCGGAATGTCATCCCCATAGATCGTAGAGATGTCGGCACCTGCCTGCTCTGCCATACGAATGTGCTGCTGCAAACGCCGACGATCTTCTTGTCCCATCTGATCCGAATCCGGAGTCCGGACATACAGAGCTGTAAAGGTCCCTCCAAACGCCTTTGCCATCGTTGCTGCCGTCCGCACGATCTTTGCATTGGAGGGAGAGGACGACAGACACGCCAGAATATGTTCAGTGGGTGGGTCGTTCTGATTCATAAAAATCACCTGCCTTGCCCACAGTATAGCACAATTTGATGGTCACGACCACCAGCCACGTCTTTTTCCTTCCTGTTGAAGGATCTCCTTCCGCATGTGATCCAGCGCATCTGCTGCCCAAAAACCACTCAACATAACTCCAAGAACCATCAGTAACAAAACGACATCCATATGATCCGTCCTATCTTTTCAGAGCCGGAAACACTTCTGGATCGATGCGTATTTTCCCAAAACCAGCATACTTTCGTCCCGGCACAGCTGCGTATCCGGCGTAATGCTCATATCGAGCTTTCCGTCTTTTTTCAGCGCAAGAATATTGATGTTATACTTTTTTCGGATATTAATCTCACCGATCGTGCGATCCACCCATTCCGGCGGAATGGTCACTTCCATGATGGCGTGGTCGTCCTGCAGCTCGATATAATCCAGAATGTGTTCGGAGCTGTATCGGATCGCCGCCCACTTTGCCAGCTGCTTTTCCGGGTAGACCACTTCATCCGCACCGTTGCGCAGCAGGAACTTGGCTTGTACATCCCGCTCTGCACGCGAGACCACAAGCTTTGCTCCCAGCTCCTTGAGCAGCGATGTTGTTTCCAACGAACTCTGAAAATTGCCGCCGATGGTTACGATGCACACATCAAAATTGCCAACACCAAGGGAGCGCAGAAAGTATTCGCTGGTGCTGTCACCGATCTGTGCATTCGTCACATAGGAAAGCACGGCGTTCACACGGTCTTCGTTGCTGTCGATTGCCATGACCTGATGACCCAGCTCATTCAGTTCCTGCGCAATATGGCGGCCAAAACGGCCAAGCCCAATCAAAAGAATCGATTTCATACTTGTCTCCTTTATCCGATTGCGATCTTCTCCTGCGGCAGACGAGAGTGGGCAGGGCTGCTGCCAAATGCCGCATAGATCAATGTCAATCCACCAACACGTCCCAAAAACATCAGTGCGATCAGCACCCCCTGCGAAAGGACCCCCAACTGCGGCGTGATGCCCAATGTCAGACCCACCGTTGCCACAGCCGAAGCAGTCTCATACAGACAGACTGACATCGGCAATTGCTCTGCCGCAGCAATGACAAAGGCTCCGAGGAAGAACAGCGTCAAATACATCCCTGCGATCGTGGCAGCATTCTTGACCGCAGAACCATCTATGCGCCGCCCGAAAAATTCGGCATCTTCTCTGCGGCGGAAGGTCGCCCACATATTGGCCAGCAGAACGGCAAATGTTGTGGTTTTCATGCCGCCTGCCGTAGAGCCGGGCGAACCGCCTAACAGCATCAGAACCACCATCAATGCCTGTGAAGTGCTGCCCATCGCAGCAAGATCGGCGGTGTTAAAACCGGCAGTACGGGGGGTAACGGATTGAAACATCGACAATAAAATGCGCTGCCGGGCAGAGCCTGCCGTGAACTCGAAGCAATAAAAGTACAGCGTCGGCAATACCAGAAGAAATGCCGTTGTGACAAGAATCACCTTGCTCTGCATCCGGTAACGGTGAAAATCAAGGCGATATGTACAAATATCCTCCCATGTCAGAAAGCCAAGGCCGCCAAAGACGATCAGGGCCGCAATCACTGTGGTAAGCAATGGGTTTCCTGCATACCGTGTCAGCGAAACAAATTTTGCACCCTCTGTTCCCAGCAGGTCAAAGCCGGCATTGCAGAACGCCGAAATGGAATGAAACAACGCGTACCAGATCCCGCGCAGTCCATAATCGGCGCAAAATGTCGGCAGCAGCAGTGCAGCACCGACCAATTCAAACAGGGCGGTGATCCGCAGAATAAAGCCTGTCAGCCGCACGATGCCGCCCATCTGCGGGGCAGCGGTGGCTTCCTGCATCGTGCTGCGCTGCTTGAGGGAAATCTTTCGCCCGGAAAGCAGCGCAAAGGCAGCGCCCACCGTAATGACACCCAATCCTCCGATCTGGATCAGAAGAAGGATCACGCTTTGCCCAAAAGCCGACCAGTAGCTGCCGGTATCCTGAACCACAAGTCCGGTCACACAAAGGGCGGAGGTGGAGGTAAACAGTGCCTCATGGAACGGTGTGACGCACCGCTGCTGTGCAGCGATCGGGAGCATCAGAAGCAATGCGCCCACTAGATCGACTGCCGCAAAACCTGCAATAATAACCTGAAAAGAAGAAAAACGGTGCCGCTTGTAACGAGGATATTGAATCATAAAAGCTCCTTTACCTATCCGTGTGCATAAAGATTAGCATGGAACAGATAAAAGAGCCGTAAAGAAAATTGTAGAAGTATAAAGATTCCATTAAAATTGATCGATCAACTTTATTGTACCACGGTAGGTTGGCGGGCTTCAAAGGACATCTTTCACAAAGTTTTCCTCGTGCAATCTGCGCAGAATGCCCAGTACAATTCTTGTGCAAAACTGCCTTTGCAAATTCCAGACAGGCAGGCTATAATGATTTCGTACAACGAGTAGCACTCATGCGTAAAACCGGTTGCATGAGGGCTGCCCGTTGTTTTTATTTGCCCCAAAATGGAAAGGTAAGGTGAATCCCATGGAAAGCTCCAATCAATTTCTCGGCACGGAGCGCATCAGCAAGCTGATGCAGAAGTATGCGATCCCGTGCATTATTTCGCTTCTGGTCGGCGCACTGTATAACATCGTGGACCAGATCTTTATTGCAAACGCCAGCTATCTTGGCTCTTATGGCAACGCCGCCAACACCGTTGTGTTCCCGCTTACGGTTGTGGCACTGGCTATTGCCGTGATGATCGGTGACGGCTGCTGCGCCTTTGTCAGTATCAGCCTTGGGCAGAACGAGGTCCCCAAGGCAAAGCGGAGCGTCGGCAATGCGGTGGTGATGTGTCTGGTCAGCAGCATTGTGCTGGCCGCGCTCTATCTGGTTTTTGCGGACAACATTCTCGCCATGTTCGGCGGAACGGTCAACGCCGAGACCTACCACCACTCCCAGGAGTATTTCTTTTATATCACGCTGGGCGTGCCCTTTTATATGTTTGGGCAGGCCATGAACCCCATCATCCGCGCGGATGGCAACCCCCGGTTTGCCATGATCTCCACCCTTGCGGGTGCGGTGCTGAACATTATTCTGGACCCCGTTTTCATTTTCGGCTTGCGCTGGGGCATGATGGGCGCGGCGGTGGCTACTGTGATCGGTCAGCTGGTCACCGCAGCGCTGGCAGTGTGGTATCTGCTGCACATGAAGATCATCCGTCCTGAAAAGGGCGACTACCGGCTGAAAGGCTCCATCTGCGGCCGTACCCTGACCCTTGGCATGACCAGCTTTCTGTCCCAGATCAGTCTTGTGGCGGCTATGGCAGCCATCAACAACATGATCCGCAAATACGGCGCACTGGACACCGTGTTCGGGCAGGAGCAATACGCCCAGATCCCCATGGCGGTGGTTGGCATCGTGATGAAGTTCTTCCAGATCGTCATCTCCATCGTGGTGGGCATGGCGGCCGGCTGCATCCCCATAGTGGGTTTCAACATGGGCGCAAAAAAGCCTGACCGTGTGAAGGAACTGTTCACGAGACTGCTACTGGCAGAAGCGGCCGTGGGCGTTGTTGCGCTGGTGCTGGTAGAGTGCTTCCCGCGGCAGCTGATCGCCCTGTTCGGTGCTGCCAACGAGAGCGTCTACTACACAGACTTTGCCGTGAAGTCCTTCCGCATCTACCTGTGCATGATCATTCTGGCCTGTGTCAACAAGGCCTGCTTCATCTTTTTGCAGGCCATGGGCAAGGCAGTGGAATCCACCGCCCTGTCCATGGTGCGTGAGGTGGTGTTCGGCGTGGGCTTTGCCCTGCTGCTGCCTCGGTTCTTCGGGCTGGACGGCGTGCTGTACTCCATGCCCATGTCGGATATCCTCACCTTCCTGATTGCAGGCTATCTGATCTGCAAAACCTACCGTGAACTGAACCAGAAAGAAGAAGTCTAATGGAAAAACATATCATTACCATCATTGAAAGTCTTTCATAAGCTGTAATTTCCGGCAGTCTCAGAGCCGATAGTGCAAAACGCCGCCCGCCTGCGTTCCGTTACGCAGGTGAGCGGCAGTTTTTGTCAATGGAAATTTTTTCTCCCATCCCGGAACAGCAGTTCCACGCAGCCGATATCCATGTTACCCGCTGTTACTACGAAAGGGGAATTGTTGTGTGAAGCAAAATTAGCGGCAGCCTCCCGGTAGACATTCCTACGGGTTGGAAACCGCGGGCTAAGCAACAGCCCACCGGGCTGATTGCTTACGGCGCTGCGCGCCGCCGCCCTGTTCAAGTCCTCTTCCGCACCGAAAAAGAAAAACCAGTACACATTGTGTACTGGTTTTTCTTGGTGCAGTAAAGCAATCCAAATCCGAACCATTTTCCTTTGATGCGGCTTGGGCCGCTTCCTCAAACGTGATGGTCTGTGTACCTTCTTTATAGTTAAAGGTTATCAAAACCTTATCATCGTACAGATAAATCGAATTGATGAACGTATCCACCAACGCTTGCCTCTGGTCTTTCAGGCTCATGTCCAGTTTACGGAAGCGCATCAGCCAGAAACGGATAAATTCCTCTTTGATTTTTGGCTTTGCCAGCTTTTCTTCCGCAATGCGGGCTTCAAGCTCACGCTTGGTTTCTTCGAGCTGTTCCAACCGTTCCTTGGTGGAACTGGTGAGGATTCCGGCTTGAATTGCGTTGAGCATATTCTGGATACCCGATTCTGCATCCCGGAGCTGTTTCTCATAGAGAGGAAGGTTGGTGTTCTCTCGGTCTTGCAGCTCCATGACCTTGGCGATAATGGATTCCATGGCGGCATCGTCCCGGACAAGCTGCATGGTCTGGTTCACCACCAGATCTTCCAGCCACTGTTTGCGGACAGTTTTCTTCTTGCAGCCCTTCTTCTTTTTGGCCGTGGCACATTTATAGTAGCGGTGGACTTCTCCCGTCCGGCTTGTGCCGCTTTCGCCAAACATCAGCGCACCGCAGCAACCACAGTGCAGCTTGGTTGTCAGCAGGTAATCGTCCTCTGCCTTTCTTCGGGCAGGGGCTTTCTTGTTTTTGGCAATCTTTTCCTGCACATCATCGAACAGTTCCAGCGGCACGATGGGCGGAATCGCATCCGGCACGACCACATCCCGGAATTTCAGTTCTCCGATATAACGCCGGTTTTTGAGCATGTGCTCCACGCTGTTGTAAGTAAATTCGCCTCCGACCGGGTTCTTGATGCCGTTTTCATTCAGCCAGTCCCGAATCTCTTTCATCGTGAGGCCATCCCGATACTTCGTGAACGATTCCAGCACGAAAGGGGAGGCAAGCGGGTCGATGTGAAATTTCCGCTCGGAATCCAGCGTATATCCAAACGTTCCACGACCACCGTTGCAGCGGCCTTTCAGGATGTTCTCTGTCTGTCCACGGACAACCTTTTCGGCAAGGTCGGCAGAGTAGTATTCTGCATAGCCCTCCAGAACCGATTCCAGAATGATACCCTCTGGCCCCTCGGAGATGATCTCCGTAGCCGACATGAGCTTGACACCGTTCTTCTTCAGCTGGGTCTTATACCGGGCACTGTCGTAGCGATTCCGGGCAAAGCGGTCAAGTTTCCAGACCAGAACAATATCAAACAGCTTCTTGTCGCTGTCCTTTATCATCTGTTGGAATTGAGGGCGATTATCCGTCTTGGCAGAGATGGCGCGGTCAATGTAGTGCTTGACGATAGTGATGTCATTCTTTTCGGCATAGGCCGTGCATTCACGAATCTGGCCTTCGATGGATTCTTCGCGCTGGTTATCACTGGAATAGCGGGCGTAGATCACAGCGGTCATGGCAAGCACCTCTCTTTACACGTCATTGAACGGTGGAGCGTTCTTTCAAAGCACTGTTTCGTATAATGTATATACCATGTTTTGATGGAGAAATCAAGACTTTTTATTATCTTCAGTTTTTCTTTTTGAACAATTGACCCAACAGCCACCCCTCTCGTTGAAATGAGGTGACTGTTGGGCCGACTTGCTCGGATTCCTTTATTCTTCGTTTAGCTGGACGATGGTATTATAAAAGATTTTGTTTGGAATAACGACTTGAAGAACACCCTTTTTCAAAAGTGCTTCTATGCGTTTCATGACATACCAGTCACTTACCGGAGCAGAAATCGCTTTTAATACGTCTGCGGTAAGTTCACCAACCGAAATAGGAATTCTCGATACTAAACTAATAATTCTCTGGTCGAAATAATCTATGTTAACGCTTTTAACATCGTTCGCATGCCAAATACGCATGGAGGTGTTTTCGTTTAATAGCTTTCCCCATCTTTTGGCATACTCAGTAATAGTTTCTTCCGTCAAATACTTTTGTGAGATCTTATCGGTTTTCCCTTCCATAAATTCTTTCAGACCTTCTCTGGATGCAAGCAAAATTCTATTTGTACCATACTTTGCTGCATAGTAACAAATATAATAAATGCCGCACCAACAATCGGCAGAACTCCTGACCCAAACACGCAGTGGCTTATGATTTATCATATCACATTGAACCGCATTCGCTGTACCATGATATTTCGACCACAGTTGTCTAGCTTCAATTTGGCTGTCAGGATAATATTCTGAAAGGCAATTCACGAATTGTTTGCAACGATATTCTGAATCGCAAGCATATTGAAGTTCTCCCATTGATAACATAAACGGAAACAACTTTACACTTTCGACGATGCCTAAAGCTGCTAACATATTGACATCACTGGGTTCAAAAACAATTTCATCCATAGCTGGTCAAAATCATAATTTCGGGATGGTAACTTGTGTAGTTGCACTCCAATAGATTGGTTTGCTTGAGCCAACCACTCCAAAATAACACCCAACGCTGCAATCAAGATAAGTTCCAACATCATAGAAGTCATATGTATAGGTTGTATTATATATACTTTGTTCTGGAACTAGTGCTGTCGTTGAAAATGGGCAGCTTCGTTCGATGTTATCGGAATAGCTCGTGTAGTAATCCGTTCCTGAAACATTTTTTATTAAATCCGGGCCAATACCGACGGTAGTTCCACTCATATAAAAGCCCAATCCATTGGCCTTTGTATAAAGAACTCTCCATGTTCCATCAATATACGATACAACTCTTGAGCCGTCTGTATTAGAAACAGGAATGCGCATTGGAACCTCGGCCAAAACATAAAATCCGAGATTCTCTTGTTCTTGCACAGAAAGATTGAGAAGTTCTTCTATCGAATAATCATCGATCTTTCTCTTATTTCCAGTTGCAAATGCTGGCTGAATGGTCAGGAGAAATAAAACCGTGACCAATAGAATGGAAATCAGCCGTTTGATTTTGTTAGTCATAGTATACTGCCTCCTAATTTATTTTTTTTCTTCACTCAATACACTAAAGCTCCATTGGAATCACCTTCATTAAATTTTCCCCTTCAGGTGTATACTCCTCGGCAAATAAATGTGAACCATACAAATGCTGAAACTACTAGAATACTGCTGGAATAGAAAATATTGTGACCTTACACTGCTTTGGGTGATTACTTTGCTTTCCTTCATTGAATAGCTAGAACAACAGCTACTATCAAGAACAAAGTTGAAAGCCCAAGCTGAACCCATGCAATTTTTTCGTTTTCGGCATTGTTACAGCCTTTGGAGGATACTGCCACTTGGATATAATGCACTGCTACGATTCCATATGAGAAAAACAAAGAAGCCCAAGCATAAGGTACTGCGCTTTTATCTGTCAATCGGACAAGATTACTAGTCCATACTGAAATGCAGCCCCAAAGGGCAAAAGGAGCAATAAGAAAAAAGTTGCTTTTGCCTTTTTTCATTCTTAGCCTCCCACAGCTTGATGGTACGATTTTGTAGTATCCATAAGGTGTCCACCGGAATCATACGAATACAAAATATCATGATAGCAATGGGTAATGTCTATCATATGAGTTTAGTTGCGATCAAGCGATTCAGGGACATCCGGCTGATACGCTGTAAAGCAGCAGGTGCTATTCACACTTAAGACTGCAATCGCCATTGCAAAAGCACATGTAATTTTACTCAGGAAAAAAATCAGTTTTTGTGAATTCTGTTTCATATTGTCCTCCACATTACATAGAATACGTTACATCGACTTCATTGTTTGTTCCGCGAGGAGTTCCCTTCAGCCAGCAAGTATGAGAAGCAATACCATTATAAGCGTTACTGGTAAAGGTGAGTTTTGCCGAACTGGAGTTATACGTCAAACTTGCATCACTATATGTGGAACCCAAAGTTGTAATCGAATAGTCCCATGCATTTGTGACTTTGTTATTCGTCACTGTCATATAAAAATATGCATGAATCACCACTCCCTTATACGAAACCTTCCAAGAATTCGACGATTTCGCTACACGAGAAATTGAATTGTCCACTGACTCGATAGTAATAGTTGCTGGATCACCATTACTGTCAACTACCGCAATTGCGAGCTTCTCGTTTGCCTTCAGTTGATCGAGATTGCTAAAAGTAACAACATTGTTCTTAACGGTAGCTTTCGGTGAATTCGATTCAGCGAAGGCAGACTGAACGCCAAACGACATTACAACCGCAATAAAAAGCAGACTCGCCGTAAGTTTTTTGATGAATTTTCTTGTACTCATGATCACATTTTCCTTTCCTTATTTTGATTTGATTGCTTTTACGACTAAATAAATGACCAGTATGCCGATGCAGAGCGAAATAATTGTCAATGCCTCTGCCGTTGCATTAAGGCAAGCACCAATAAAATAAACCAATACCAAAAATGCAACAAAAGCGATAAGAAGCAGCACCCATTTGTTTTTTTTCATGTTATCACCTCCCTATCTACAAAAGTTGGCATTAAATTTTTGTTGAACCAAAGGAATTGTTGAGAATACAATCAATACCCATTTGGAGAGATAGTAGCAAACTACATGACGTGTATACGGAAGCACATTAAAAATGGCAAGCAGGAAATCTATTGACGAAAGAACAGATGCGACCATCTTGTAACTTGACCGCTTCTTTTCACTTAAAGGCTTATTCTTTGCTTCGATAGGTGAGAGAAAGATAGAGATGCCCAAAAGAGCTACTGTTGTCAGGATACGGAAAAGGTGATTTGCTGCGATTGCCTTACTTAGCAAAATGCAGATAAGTGCCAGTCCGGAGAATGCCAAATAGCATCTGGTGTGCGATGTTGCATGGTATCCGCCAATGTAGATTCGCTGTGGGATAAACCCAATCAAAAATGAAAGTGCGTACCGCACATCACCACACACAACAGCGATTAAAACAACAAGCAGAACGCTCACAACAGATGATATGAGCAACTCGTACCCATAGACATACGCATCCGCCTTTGCTTCATCTATCACTTTTTGCTCGCAGAAAAGACGGACTGATTTTTGAGACAGCGTGCGTTCCCACATTGCAGTTGCGCCACCTTATCTTCTGATTTTTGCTTCACTGTATCATAAATTTCAGCAAAATCAAGAGGTTTGGCAAAACTGGTCGTTCTGGTGACAAAAGTGGTAGGTCAGGCTACTTGTAAGGAGCCTTTGCACAGTCTATAATAGTAGCAGGACATTATTTTGTGGAGGTTGTCGAAATGCTGAAGTACCACGTTGCAGTCTGCGATGATGAGAAATCAGACCTTGATGGCATTGTTCAAAGCGTCCAGCAGTACGATGTGCAAGGCTGCTTTGACATTGAAACTTACATGGATGGAAACGAACTTCTGAGCGAATTGCAAATGCAGAAGAAATCCTTTGATCTGCTTCTTCTCGATATCGAGATGCCATCCAACGGTTTTCAGCTGGCGCAGTCTTTGATTCAGATGGAGAAGCATCCTTTGGTGGTATTTGTCACGAAGCGGCATGAGTACGCTGTGCAGGGATATGGCATTGCATTCCGCTACCTTGTCAAACCTTTGGATCAGACGCTGTTCGCTGCGGCAATGGATGCCGTCCTTCAGGAACTGAACTCCAAACATTTCACGATCGAATACGATGGTGTTACCATGTCCTTGGAAACATCGGACATTTACTTTCTGGAAAGCCACGGACATAAAGTTCTGATTCACTGCAAGGAGCAAGACCTTACATTGCGAATGAGCATTCCTGAAGCCTTGGAGCAGCTTCCCAAACGGTGCTTTGTGTCACCACACAAAAGTTATCTCGTCAACATGGAACACATTGTTTACGCTACGGGAACCGCTGTTTTTCTTTCCAGCGGACATCAGCTGCCGATCAGCAGGAGGAAGCGTCAGGAGTTCAATCAGATCTTCAACGCTTATTTGGGAAGATGATGCTTTATTATTTCGTTGAGTTTGCAGGGAGCTTTGCCAACATTGCCCTGTTGCTGCTTTTTATCGGTCGGCTGTTTCCCAAAAAGGAGCCCGTCTCAAGGTGGTTCTATGCCTATGTTGCACTCTTGATTGCTGGGCAGTGTGCTTTGAGTTTATTCCCGGATTGGGTGACGCAGCGCACGATCTATCTTTTAGTTGGCGGATTTTTCCTTGCATTGCTGTTCTATGAGGTTCGACCGTGGCAGGCGGTTTTTGCAAGCGGAGCTTTCTTCACACTGATTGCTTTGGTGGAAGTGCTTGCAATGCTTCTGATTGGGCTGCGTATCCCGGATACCGACATTCTAATGCAGGCTGGGGCAGCACGGTTGGTCTATATTGTTTTTTCAAACCTGATTCAAATTCCACTCGTAGTTCTGATTTCACATTTTTTCAGCCGAAAGGGAAATGCTCTGCGCATCCTATGGATGTTGCCGATCATTGCGATTCAAATCGCAAGTATCGCGGTCTGTTATGTGGCACAGTATCATGCTGCGGATGATTATTTCCCTGATTATATGGTCGGCCTTATGGCTGTACTTCTCCTTATAAACATCCTGATCGTGTTCTATGTGGAAGCTCTCCGGGAAAATGAGCTAGAAAAATTCAAAGTCAAGTTCAATGAGCAGCAGTACAACCTTCAAATGGAATACTACCAGCAGCTCAAAGAACGTCAGGAAGAAGTCCGTTCTCTACAGCATGATGTGAAGAAATACATTCTGGCGATGCAGGCAGTTGCAGAACACGGTGATACCGAAGAACTTCACAAGATCGCACAGGCCGCCACGAATGTTTTCGAGCGTTCCACAAATATTTCTGCTGTCGGAAATCCTGTTGTTGATGCTCTTTTGAATTATTACTTACGAATTGCGGAAAGGAATAACATCAAAGTCAAACTGGATGTGACGATTCCTGAAGTTCTGACGATCTCATCGTTGTCTTTGAGCATCATCATCGGAAACACATTTGACAATGCCATTGAAGCCTGCTGCGACTTGCCAGCAGAACAGCGAATCATTCATCTACAGCTGCGCAAGCAGTATCGCAGTCTCTTTTACCGGCTTGAGAATCCATACAGCGATACCGTTCGCAGCATCCGCATCGGAGAGTATCACGGTTACGGACTAAAGAACATAAATCGTATCGTTCAAGAGAACCATGGCGACTTCTACACAAAGAAGAAGGACGGTGTGTTTACCGTCCAAGTCCGCCTGAACTGCGAAAATTAAAACATTCTTCTAAAACGCAGCCTTGCTTTCGCTTGTACTTTGTGTGTTTCGTTCATCTGATGTATTCATTATCCTGAAGTGTTGACACGCATTCGTACTTATGTTATCATTCCCAACAAATCCACAGAGATTTCTGTAAAGAAACGATTCTGTGCGGTTTTATTTCCTGCGAAGATTTACCGCCCCGCAACACACCCGATCATTTTGCCGTCTGTTTCACCCGACAAAATCCTTCGCCTGTACTGCGTGGGCGGTATTTTTCTTTTCCGGGGAAGATTGCACCTTGAAAATTTCATGAGCCGACCGAACGTGATACCGGCTCTCCAGTCAACGCCGCTGCAAAACAGGGGCAGGAACTTCGTTCGGGGCAAACGGCGATTCACATATATGAGCAGTGGAACTCTCTACTTATTTTTGCGTCTTAACAATTCGGAAACAACTTTCGGAAATACGTTTTGAGCGCAGCAGTGGAGAGCAAGAACCGTCCCGTGGCCACAAATTTTCAATTCTTGAAAATGTTGTGCTCCACTGGGACTTCACTTCTGCAATGCGTCTGCATTTCCGAAGTGATCTTGTTGGGGTAGCGCTTGTCGGGGCAACGCCCCTCCATCTGCTGTCGCAGACCGCGCTGCCGCTTAAAAGCCCCACTGGGGCTTTCATTGCTGCGCTGCGCTTCGCAAACGCGGTCCCACCCCAAACCCTGCTCATCATTCGTGCCTTACGGCACGAATGGAACGGCGTGTCGTGCTTACATAACTTCACCGAGGAGTTATCGAACAGACAGGAGGTACAATGACCAAAACGAATGTTCAATCGACCCCTAGCAATTCCCAGCACCACGACACGCCGAACAACAAAACAAATAAAGAGCAGACCGTTCTTCTTTCACACACCCATTAAATAATTTTCCTGAATCCGCTTGACGAATATTACGGTTAGTGATATATTTATTACAGTAACCGTAATAAGGAGGCAAACCATGCGCGACAATGCAAAAGGTGGCGCGCTTACAGAAGTCACCTTTTATATTCTGCTCTCTCTTTATACACCAAAACACGGATACGCTGTTATGCAGTTTATTGAAGAAAAAACAGACGGACGGCTTTCCCTAGGCGCAGGCACTTTATATGGAGCATTAAATTCTTTGCAGGACAAGAAGTGGATTGAACCTTATGGAGATAGTGAGGGAAGAAAAAAAGAATACCACATTACAGCACAGGGAAAAGAAATTGCAGAAAAAGAGCTTGCAAGACTAAATGAACTTGTAAGCGTCGCAAGTGAAATTATTGGAGGTGCAGTATGAGTAAAAAATGTTATCGATTTTTTGGCGGATTGCTAAATGCACAGGCAAAATGGTTAAACAAAATGTCCGAAAAAGGCTATCAACTTGTTCGGACGGGAACACTTTTATACGAATTTGAGAAATGCAAGCCCGATGAAGTGACCTATTGTGTAGAGTTTATCGGAGAAAAATCAAAAGAGAACGCAACGGACTACGCTGATTTCTTGGAGGATATGGGCTACAAGGTATTTTTCAAAAACATCAATCTAAACTATTCTGTTGGAAAAGTTCGTTGGCGCCCATGGGCAGAAAGGGGCGGTCGTATTGCGACAAACACAACAACTTTTAATCGAGAAATATTGATTGTAGAAAAAACAAATGATGGAAAGCCTTTTGAACTCCATACCTCTTATGACGATAAAGAAAAATACTACCGCAATTTGCGTAACCCATGGCTATTCCTGCTGCTCCTATTTGCACTGTTTGCGATTATCAAGCATTCTATTGTCTTGGGTATTTTTTCATTGGTTTCTGCAATTCCCAGCATTCTATACCAGCTCCAAATTATAGATGTCCGACAAAAAGCTAAAACGTGGGAAAAATAAATAACAATCAAGAGGGTGACAGCTTTTGTTGTCACCCTCTTGATTGTTATTTATAGAAATACAAAAAAGATTGCTCCGCAGCCTTTGAAGAACAGCACCGTGCAGAACTGACAGCATACCGGACGGCAGCAGCCTATCTCAAGGCAAACAACATCACGAAGCTGCCCAGCCCGAAAAAGCTGGAAGTCGAGTATGCGCAGCTGGCATCCGAAAAGGCAAAGTTCTACGAGCAGTACAAGGAAACCAAGGAAGAACTGCTCAAACTGAAAACCGCAAAGCAGAATGTTGTGTCCTTTTCCGGGAGGAAGAACAGACGCAGCAGGAGAGATAAAGGAGTGTGCGTATGATCAACTTGAAAATCGACCCGGAGTTTCAGTCCCAGATTCCCCCTCTGACCGATGATGAATTTAAGCAGCTTGAAGAAAATATCCTCAAGGAGGGCAAGCTGATTTCTCCTTTGATCGTTTGGGGTAACACCCTTGTTGATGGCCACAATCGTTATGAAATCGTTCAGGAGCATCCCGAAATTTCTTTCTCCACCATGCCGCTCCCGTTTGAAAGCAGAGAAGAAGTCCTCGCATGGATCTGCAAGAATCAGCTGGGGCGGCGCAATCTCACGCCGGAGCAGAAGAAGTTCCTCATTGGAAAGCAGTACAGTGTGGAACATCGGAAGCCCGGTGGAAACGGCAACAATCAGCACACGGCTGCTGCCAAGAAAACCGCCCCGGAGGAATTGTGTCAATTTGGCACAATTCCTCCCACCTCTGCGGAAGCGAGCATCCGCAAGCAGATTGCAGAGCGGAACAACGTCAGCGAATCCTACGTTGCCCGTTCTGAAAAGTTCATGCACGGCGTAGAGATCCTGGAACAGATAGTGCCCGGTATGCAGGAAAAAATCCTGTCCGGGCAGTTCAAAGTCCGTGATGCCGATATGCACCGCCTTGCCAGAGCTGATTTTCCGAACCGCAAGCAGATCGTGCACGAGATTCTGCACCCGGAGGACCGCTCTGCTCCGCAGTCGAGCTACTCACACTACTCTGAAATCAACTACTCTGCGCTGGAAGCTGCCGTCCGGCGCATCCAGCAGGACGTTGATTTTCTTATGCGCTACCTTCCCAATGTGCCCGATGATGCCTATGTGAAAGTGGAAACCACGAAGATTCTCAAGCAGCACAAGGCGTATATGGCACAGTTTGAAGAAATGCTGAACGATGAAAAAATCGCATAACGACAGGCACTTGTAAGCCATCAACGAGCCACCAGCCGCAAGTGCAGGGCGGAAAGCATCCGCGCCCTTGCGCCTGACATGAAATTGGAACTTTGATTTTCTCGCCCGGCTTTGCCACAGTGGGACGATCAAAGGAGCGTGCGTTTGAACAAAAAGAAAAAGTCCACAAACACTTCCCCCTATCCCGATGAAGTCATCGAACGTCTGGCACGGGCATTCTACCCGGCCATCCTTGCCTGCTGGAACAGCGAGGAAGGGCAGCGGGAGTTTGCCGCGTGGCAGGCGGAACAAGTTCATCACGCCGCCAGCAAAGAGAAACAGAGCGTTCCCGACGGGGAACGCCCTGCTGTACATATCGCTATCGTATGTGGATTTTGGCAGGGTGCGTCCGGCAGGGCGCACCCTGTTTTTGTTTTGTTCTCAATCTTCTAACCCGTGATTCCCAGCCGCATTCTTCAAATATTCTTCCGGCTCGCCGTTTAGAATCAGGTCTGCATACACCAGCGGGTCATTGTAGATGAGGTAGTCCAGTTCCGTCCTCTGCGCCATGGTCACGTCCAGTGCATCCTCGACCCCGGTGCAGTCGATGGAAATCTTTCTCCCATCCCGGAGCAGAAGCTCCACGCATCCGATGTCCATGTTGAAATGGCAAGCTCTTGCATCATACTTCATGTTTGTGTCCTTTCCGCCTTACGGCACTCTTACTGTTGTGACCTTCGTGATACGGTCTTTCTTCTGATAAGGTTTTGGACACACAGCCGTAAGGGAAGAGCCATTGTTCTCGTTTCCGAAGAAAACAAAAAATCCGAGCCCTTCTCCTATCGAGAAAAGGTTCGGATTTTCATGGTTTGGTGCGGATAAGAGGACTTGAACCTCCACCGAGTTGCCCCGATTAGAACCTGAATCTAACGCGTCTGCCAATTCCGCCATATCCGCATATTCTGTTTTGTTTGCGAGCTGTGTTGCTCGGAACGATAGTTATTATACCAGATATGGCAGAATTGTCAAGCATTTTTTCAAAAAAACTTTTTCCTCACTACAAAACGTCATACTTTCGCGAAAAAAGCCCTCTGCAGGCCGATTTTCCGGCGGTGCAGAGGGTCGGAGTTTCTTTGTTTTTTCTTCATTTTCTTCAGAAGATCAGACTCTGCCCCACACAAGCCACAGGTACGCATAGCCTGCCAGCACGGCGGCCAGCGTAAAGGGCACGCCGATGCGCAGGAAGTCGCGGGTGGTGACGGTCTCGCCGTTTTTGCGCAGAATGCCAATGGCCGCGATATTGGCCGAAGCACCGATGGGGATCAGGTTGCCGCCCAACGTTGCACCGGTGAGCAGGCCGAAGTAAAACACATAGGGTTCCACGCCCACGCCATCGTTCATCAGGGCGGCGATGCTCTGCACCACCGGCAGCATGGCGGCCACGTAAGGGATGTTATCGATGAAGGCCGAAAGCACCACCGACACCACCACCAGCAGGGTGAACAGCCGGAAGGGGCTTTCCCCTGCCACGGCATGGAACAGCCGGGCTGCTGCGTCGATAACACCCGCCGCGTGGATGCCCGCGATCACGATGAACAAGCCAAACAGCAGCAGCAGGGTGTCGCAGTCCAGCTCGCCCAGCACATGCGCCAGCGGCTTTGCCGACCCTGCCCGCAGGCAGGCGCGCGCCACGCCAAACAGGCACAGCCCCATGCACACAAGGCCGCTGCGCAGCTCGTACACCGTGTGCAGCGGCCCGGCTGCAGGCTCCGGCAGGAAGGATGCCGCAATGAGCAGACCTACCGTCAGCAGCATCAGGGCAGTGGGCACATCGTCCTCCACCTCAGTCTCCACCTTTGCAGCGATAGGCTGGGTCTCGCGGCGGAACAGCCACAGCAGCACTGCCAGCGAAGCAAGTGCGCCCAGCTCCACGCCCCAGAAAATGCCCGGACGGCCCCGCATCCAGAAGAAATCGAAGAAATTCATGTCGGCAAAGCTGCCCAGCAGGATGCTGGTGGTGTCGCCCACCAGCGTGGCCGCGCCCTGCAGGTTGGAGGACACCGCAATGGCAATGAGCACCGGCACCGGCGAGATCTTCAGCTTGCGTGCAATGGCAAGGCCCACCGGTGCCACCATGAGCACCGTGGCCACATTGTCCACAAAAGCACTGATGACACCGGCGAACAGCGCCAGCATACACACCGCCCACTTGACATCCGGCACACAGACGATAAGCATTTCCGCCAGGCGGGCAGGCATTTTGCTCTCGATGAACAGTGCCACCGTACCCATGGTGCCCGCCATCATGAGCAGCACATTATAATCCACGGCCTGCAGCGCGGCGCGGAGTGAAAACTCGTAGACCCCTGCCTCGCCCAGCACAATAAAGAGCACCGCACTGCACAGTGCCACCCACGGGCGGTACTGCTGCAGCCACAGCATCAATACATAGGTAACAGCAAACAGGATCAGTGCAAGTATCATTCGTTGATCTCCCCGCTGCGGGCATCCTCGTCGATCATGCGGTAGCCCACGCCCAGCTCATTGAGGATATAGGCATTGCTGCCCGGACGGCTGCCCAGCTTTTTGCGGATATTGGCCATGTTCACCTGCAGCTTTTTGGTGCTGCCGATGTCGGTATCGCCCCAGATGGCCTTGACGATGGCCGCATAGGTCATCACGCGGCCCGCGTGCTGGGAAAGGAACGCTACGATGTTGTATTCGGTCTGGGTCAGCTTGATCTCCTGCTCGTCCACGAACACCTTACGGCGGTCATAGTTGATGCGCATTCCCTGTGCGCGGAACTCACCCGCCGGGGCATTGCCGCCGTGCATGGCACTGTAGCGGTTCAGCCGCAGGGCAGCGCGCACGCGGGCCAGCAGTTCGCCGGTGCTGAAGGGCTTGGTGATGTAATCATTGGCACCCAGATCCAGCGCTTCGATCTTATCCATCTCGTCGGTGCGGGCCGAGAGCACCACGATGGGGGTCATATACTTCTGCCGCACGGTACGGATGAATTCCAGCCCGTCCCGGTCCGGCAGGCCCAGATCCAGAATGACCAGATCCGGGTTGTGGGAGGCGAACAGAGTCAGGCCCATGGTACAGGTATGAGCCACCAGAGCCTGATAATCGTTGGTGGTGAGCAGCGTTTCGATAAAGCTGCAGATATTTGCCTCATCCTCTACGATCAGGACCTTGAATTTGTTATTGCTCATCTTCTGCATCCTCCATTTCAATTTCTTCGGTCTCCAGCCAGAAGCGGATGGTCGTTCCCTCACCCAGACGGCTCTCGGCCTTGATCTCGCCGCCGTGCGCCTTGATGATGGCCGCACACACCGAAAGGCCGATGCCCATGCCGTGCTTGCGGCTGTCTGCCGGTACATCCGGGTCGGTGCCGGAGAACAGCGTTTTCAGCCGTTCTCTGGGGATGCCGCAGCCATCGTCCGTCACCTCGAACACCGCACGATTGCCCACCGTGAACACCTTCAAGGTCAGTTTTGTCATGCCCTCGGCGTGCAGAGCGGCATTTTCCAGCAGGTTCATCAGCACCTGCTGGATCAGCATGGAATCCATGGGGATCACGATAAAGGCATCCGGCGTTTCCAGCTCCACCGGGATCTCCGGGTAGCGCTTGCGGAACTTGACCAGCACCGTATCCAGCAGTTCGTCCAGCACAGTGGGGGTCTTTTGCACCGTCACCTTCTCGCTGTCGATGCGGGTGACGGAAAGCAGATTCTCCACCATGCGGGTCAGCCACTGGGCATCGCTGCAGGCTTCGCCAAGCAGTTTAATGGTCTTTTCCTTATCCAGCGAGTCATAATTTTCGATCACAGTGGAGCAGGCACCGTAGATGGAGGTAAGCGGGGTGCGCAGATCGTGAGAAACCGCGCGCAGAAGGTTTGCACGCATCTTCTCCTTCTCGCTTTCCATACGCAGCTGTTCCTGCTTTTTGATGCGGGTGGTAAGGGTGCTGGTCATGATGGACACCACCAGCATCACAAGGCCGGAGAACAGGTTTTCCGACAGGGTAAAGTTGAAGGCGAAATACGGTGAGAGGAAGGCAAAGTTCACAGCCAGCACGCTGATGAGCGAAGCCGCCACGCCCCACGCATAACCTTCTGTATACATAGAGGTGACAAATACCGCCAGCATAAAGATAAGCATTGCTACGCCCTCAATGCGGCCCATAACGGCCTGTGTAAGCATCACCATGGCATAGGCGGCGAACAGAGCCAGCAGCATTACGGTGGCATCCCGCACAAGCGTCTGTTTTTTCATGCACATTCCCCTTCCCAAATAATATATTCCGTTTCCCGCATTATACCATAGAAAAACTAAAGATACAGTAAAAATCCTTTGCCGTAAAGAGGGACGCGATTTGACACTCCCTCTCCCCCGTAGTAGAATAGCCTTATCAACACTTTATCTCACTGGATCAGGAGTAACGATATGCTGTATTTCGAGAACGACTACTGTGAGGGTGCACACCCCGCGATCCTGCAAAAGCTGGCCGAGACCAACTTTGAAAAGGTGCCCGGCTATGGCACCGACCCCTACTGCGCCAGAGCCAAAGCAAAGATCTGCGCTGCCTGCGGCTGCCCGGATGCAGACGTGACCTTCATCTCCGGCGGCACCCAGACCAACGCCATCGTCATTGCGTCCATGCTGCAGCGCTGGCAGGGCGTGATGGCTGCTGCCACCGGCCATGTGGCTGCACACGAAGCCGGTGCCATTGAGTATACCGGCCACAAGGTCATTGCCCTGCCCGCCCACGAGGGCAAGGTGAGCGCCGCCGATGTGCGCGACTGGTGCGCCACCTTCTATGCCGATGCCAACCACGACCACATGGTGTTCCCCGGCATGGTATATATCTCTCACCCGTCCGAGTACGGCACCCTGTACACCAAGGCTGAGCTGGAAGAGCTGCACGCTGTGTGTCAGGAGTACCACATGCCCCTGTTCATGGACGGCGCACGCCTGGGCTACGGTCTGATGGCCAAGGGCACCGATGTTACCCTGCAGGATATCGCCCGCCTGACCGATGTGTTCTACATCGGCGGCACCAAGGTGGGCGCGCTGTGCGGCGAGGCCGTGGTGTTCCCCCACGGCGCACCGGCCCACTTTATGACTATGGTCAAGCAACAGGGCGCGCTGCTTGCCAAGGGCCGTCTGATGGGCCTGCAGTTCGATGTGCTGTTCACCGACGATCTGTACACCCGCATCAGCCGGAACGCCATCGAAACCGCAGACCGTCTGAAGGAGGGCCTTGCTGCCAAGGGCTACCGCTTCTATATGGAGTCGCCCACCAATCAGGTGTTCCCCATTCTGGAAAACAGCCAGCTGGAAGCGCTGGAGCCACTGGCAAAGTTCGGCTTCTGGGAGAAGTACGACGACACCCACACCGTGATGCGCATTGCCACCAGCTGGGCCACCCGCATGGAGGAGATCGAGCAGCTGATCGACCTGATGTGACCCTGCCGAAGATTTTCTGCCGGTTTTTTGCGGGATACCAATTGCAATTCCTTTCACAATGTGGTATCTTTTGGGTAGACCAATGGGTTGGAGACGGTGGGCCTTGCAGGACAGCGTTCCGGCCGGCTGGCTCTATGAAATGATCGGAAAGAAGGTATTTTAACATGGGCTTTTTTGATAAGCTGTTCGGCGGCAAGACCGAGCAGGAAGAGACTGTCAAATTCTTCGGTCAGAGCAAGACCGTTCTGACCCCCATCCGCGGCAAGGTGCTGGCACAGGCCGACATCCCCGACGAGACCTTTGCACAGGGCATCCTTGGCCCCGGTTGCGGCATCGAGCCCACCGGCAAGACCGTGTATGCTCCGTTTGACGGCACCGTGGAACAGGTGGCTTCCACCCTGCACGCCGTGGGCCTGACCAGCGAGGACGGCATCGAGATCCTGATCCATGTTGGCATGGACACTGTGGAGATGCAGGGCAAGGGCTTCAAGGCACTGGTCAAGGTGGGCGATAAGGTCAAGGCCGGCACCCCGCTGCTGAAGGTGGATCTGGACGCCATCCGCGCCGCAGGCCATCCCACCGCTACCGCCATCATCGTGACCAACGGCGATGACATGGGCGAGCTGAAGATGCTGGCCGAGGGCGATGTGCTGGCCGGCACCCCGCTGTTCAAGTTCTGATCGTAATCGTAAAAGGCGTGAGCTTCCATTCGGAGGCCCACGCCTTTTTTGTTATTCCTTTTCTTGTTTATATTTCAGCACCTTCTGGGCGAAATGTCCATCGAAGAACTGGATGAAGGGGCCAAGGGCGATGATGATAACACCCATCACCATGCCGATGATGCGCCGTGCCGAGGGAGCCTGCCGGGTCTTGTTCATGACTTCCTTCTCTTTTTCCTTCTGTTTTTCACCATTCTGTTGTTTTTGTGTTGAAAATTCAGGCCTTGAGCCGGGCTTCAATGGCCGCTTTGTCCAGTCCTTCGCCAATGACGATGAGCACATCCTGCCCCTGCGGGATGGGTTCCAGCGTTCTGCCGGCAGCAGTGGCGTTCAGCTCCAGCCAGCCGGTGGTGCCCTGCGGGTCCGGTGCAAAGCCCTTCACCCGCAGCACATGGCCGCAGGCGGCATCCGCAAACAGGTGGTCGGCAGCGGCCTGCAGCTGCTGCAGCGTCAGGTGCTGCTCCAGAAAGCACAGAGAGCTGAAGGCTTCGTGCTCGTCAAAATGCAGCTTTTCGCAGCTGGCCTGCCTGCAGCCGCAGGCCGCAATGGCGGCAAGGTCGGCATCGGTAAGCCGTGCCCAGTCCTTGGTGACGATCTCTTCCGGCGCAAAGCGGCGGGAGCACTTGCAGCCATCCAGCGCACGGGTCAGGTGGGCCACGGCGGCAGCGGTCTGCTGTTGCCCGGCCAGCTGGGTACGGCTGACCAGCACCCGGCCCGCGTTGGCCGTCTCGGATGCCAGCACGTACTCAGCCTGCGGCGAAAGCGTTTCCGGCAGCATGGCATCCACTATGGCGATCACATTGCCGATGTGATACCAGCGGTCCAGCGGGTCGTCCCGCAGCACATCAAAAAACTCGTCCACATCAAAGATGCCGCTGGGTTCCACCACCACCCGGTCGAACCCGCGCATGGCCATGGCAATGAGCTTGGTGCGCATCCGGCGCTGGTGGGTGTCGCAGTCGCATCCGCCGCTGATGGTCTCAAGGTCGCAGTTCGGGCCAAGAAGGTCCTGCACCAGCATGGCATCCACGTTCACTGCGCCGAAGTCGTTTTCCAGAATGCAGACATTGTGGCCCTGTGCCACCAGATACCGGACATACCGGCGCAGAAAGGTGGTTTTGCCTGCGCCCAGAAAGCCGGTGATAAGGTCTACCTGTACCATAATAAAAAAGCACCTCCTGTGCTGTTGTTTGCCCGGTTCCAGTATACCGCAGCAAACTGTAATACGCCAGTGGCAGATGCAAAAAGCCCCGCATTTCTGCGGGACTTTTTATGTTCGTATTCAGCCGCTTTCGGATGCAGAGCTGTACTCGGCAATGACCTTGTGGGCGGCAGGTGCCATTTTGGCCGGTACGGCGGCAGGTTTTGCAAGGAAGTAGCCCTGCAGCGCATCCGCGCCCAGCTCGATGACCTTGCGCAGCTCGGCGGCGGTCTCCACGCCCTCGGCAATGATCTTCATGTTGCGCGGGTGGGCATAGGCCACGATGTTCTGCACGATCTGCTGCTTGTCCGGGTCGGTATCGATGCCGCGGATGATGGCGATATCCACCTTGATGAACCGGGGCGAAAGCTCCAGCAGGCTGTTCTCGTTGGCAAAGCCGCTGCCGTAATCGTCCAGCGCGAACATGCCGGAGAAGCCCGGCGCATGGCGCTTGACCTCCAGTGCTTCGTGGTTAATCTCCTCTTCCTCGGTGATCTCAATGACCATCTGACGGCGCAGTTCATGCCAGCGGCTATCCATATACTCGCTGTCCTCTCTGGGCAGGCAGATGCTTGCAATGGAGTTGATGAACAGCATCGTGTCCCTGCGCACAAGGCCCTCGCTGCGCAGGTGGTCGAAGTTCTCCAGCGATTTGAAGAAGGTCAGCCGCTCGATCTCGCACAGTGCGCCCTGCTCCCGCGCCAGCTTCATGATGGTAGCGGGCGAGCGCAGCGCTTCCATATCGGAGCGCATCAGGGCTTCGTATGCCATCGCCTTGCCGGTGCGGGCCGAGAAGACGGGCTGGAACACATAGTACACCCGCTCCTCGGTAAGCAGCTGCTGGAAGTCGCGTCTCAGCTGTGCGGCCTGTGCTTCCTGCTGGTAGATTTCCATGCTGAACTCTTCCAGATGTCCCTTGTTGGTGCGCTTGACCTGATAGAGGGCAAAGTCGGCATACTTTTTCAGGATGTCCATATCGGTGCCGTTGGCCGGGTACCACGCCACACCGCCGGAAATGCTGATACGCAGCTCATTGCCGCTGGGCAGGATGGCAACGCTCTTCTGCATGGCGCTGCTCAGGGTGCGGATCTTCTCACGGATCTGATCCTGACTGGAATAGCCGTAGAACAGCAGCACGAACTCATCGCCGGAAAGGCGGGACACCACAGTGCCGTTGGGTGTGTTCTCCGCAAGGCAGCGGCCAGTGCGGTGGATGTACTGGTCGCCCCAGTCGTGGCCGTAGGTATCGTTGATGTGCTTGAGGTTGTCCAGATCCATCATCAGCAGAGCTGCAACGCCCAGCTGGTGCGGATCGCGGAACAGCTCTTCGCTCACGCGGTGGAAGGCCTGACGGTTATACAGGCCGGTCAGGATATCGTAATCGCGTTCGTGCTCAATACGCATGCGCTCCAGCGTGGTGGCGGTAACGTCCTCGGCCAGACCCACCTGCGTGGTCTGGTCGTTGGTGACGCGTAGCATGATGTAGCGGGTCTCGCCCTCCCTGCGGATGGTGAGTATCTTGTCTCCCTCTGCCGTGGTGGTACAGGGATGGGAAAGCTGGATGTTGCTCAGCTTTTCCTCAAAGCGGCGCACACTCAGGAAGTGATCCTTGGGCTGGGAGGCACCCAGCAACGCAAAAAAGTTATCGGTAACATACACACTGCCAGTGTCGAACCTCAGCTCATAGCCGCCCAGCTCCACACTGGCCATGTCCATGATGCGCAAAAACTTTGTGGAGTTGTTCAGCAGCTCGCTGTTCAAGCTGGTCAGTGCATCGGCCAGACGGTCCAGCTCCCGGATGTTGGTATGGGACAGCTGCGGGAACTGCTTTTTCTCCTGCCCGTCCACCACTTCGTGATACAGCAGCTCCACCGGATGGGCCAGATTGCGGGCAATGACCAGACTGCCCAGCGCGCCCAGCACCAGCGTAAACACAATGGCAATGGCGATCACGTTGCGCACATTGTCTGCAAAGGCAAACAGCACCTTGCTGTTCACGGTGCCGATCAGCAGCCAGCGCTCATTGGAAAATGGCGCGTTGCGGCTGTACAGAGTAATGGGCAGGGCCACGGCATAATAGTCTTTATTCCGTAGCGTCAGCCAGCACTCGTCCGCCCGGAGTTCGCAGTTCATCATGCCGGCCGGTGCTTCCGAAGTGATCATATCCTCGCTGGAAGTGACCGCCTTGCTGACGATAAAGGAGGTATCTTCCTCATCAGCAGTGGTGGAGACTAAGAAGTAGGTGCCGGTATTGCCGTCCTGCAGTTCACTGTAAGGCAGCTTTGTCTGCAGGTAGCTGGTAAGCAGCTCCACACCCACCACACCGTAGATCGTGCCGTCCGGCAGGATCAGCGGCTGGGAGTAGGCAATGGCGGTGCGGCTGTCGTTGCCTATCTTATAGGCACTGGTGGTCCAGCGGCCGTAATCCTCGGCGTTCAGCCTTGCGCCGTCCTCCCACGCGGTCTGGAAGGGAGTCTTGGAAAAGCCGTTGCCCTTCAGGCCGTAGTAGCGCAAGGTGGGCTGCCAGCTTTTATCGGTGGTGATGCCCAGCTTTTTGACCACCGCCGAGCTGCCGCGCTCGATCATCAGATCGGCGTTGTCCTCCGAAGGGCGGGCATCCGGGTCCAGATCCCGCAGGTAGATGCCGGGCAGGCCGCAGCCCACATCAAGGTTGTGCAGATTCACGGTGTTCAGTACCACAAAGATGCCACTGACCGGTTTTGCTCGCAGGGTGTTCACCAACTCCGGCGCAATGGCCGTGAGCAGTGCGTCGCTCTTCTCACGGCTCGTGTTCAGTTCGGCCAGATCGAGCTGGCCTTCTTCCTGCATGGCAAGAACGGTATTGTTGATGTGCTCCGACAGATCGGTCAGATTCTGTGCATCCTGCATCAGGTCCTGCACGTAGCTGACGCGGTTGCGCACCTGCATGTTGAGCATGTCCTTGGCGTTCTGGTTCAGCCTGCCGTCCACATTGGTAATGGCAATGCTGACTGCCAGCAGCACCACCTCCACCAGCGTCACCAGCATCATGGCGTTAAAAATGGTGCGGAAGATAGGCCTGCCTGTTTTTTTGCGCCGGGCGGCATCCGTATCCTTCTGTCTGCGCAGCATCGCCATCACCTCTTTTCCTCAGCGTGTTCCGTCGGCTCAGCCCTCGTACTGTTTGAGCTGACTGCAGATATCCTGATACCATGCCTCAAAGTGATCGTCGGTCAGGAACTCGGCTTCTGCGTCCGCAGCGCTTTGACCCTCGGCGATGCGCTGCTCCACGGTCTCGCGGTCCGCAGCGGCAAGGTCACTCAGGCCGTATTCCAGCACCTTGCGGGCGCTGCTGCCGCTCACGCAGCCAAGGGCCAGCGCCGCGGCGCACAGCCCGGACACGACCGCTTTGAGATATTTTTTCATCGATTTTCTCCCCTGAGGGCGCTCACGCAGCAGGACGTTCCGGCTACCATATCACCCGATTATACCTAGTTTATCATACCATCTTTTTCCGGGTGCGTAACCAAAATCCGGCAAAAACCTTCACGATCACAAGAAAGCGGAAGAACTTTCCACCCATCGGAACAAAAAGCACAGCCGTCAACAGTTCATCCGCCTCGGCCAGCTGGGCCTCGGCAGCGGCATCGTCCAGCATATCCCTGCCCGCGCAGCGCTGCAGGATGACATGGCACACCGGGCGGCGTGTGGCCTCCAGCACCGAGTGACGGAAGCCGCAGCGGGAGACGTTCTTTTTGCCGTACAGCAGAATGAAGCCCATGCTGTTGCGGCTGTCCGCCCGCAGGAAGCCGTGGGTGATGTAGGGCATCTTCTGGCCTTCGGGCATCATGTCCAGATAGCCCACGGAGCCGTGGCGGGTGATGGTCTCATTGAAGAAGCGCTTGCCGTCGTTGCCAAAGATGGGCCAGATACCGCCGAAGGGGAAGGACGGACGGCTGTTGATGTCGGCTGCCTGACCTGCACGGGGGCCTGCCTCCATGGTAGCGCCTGCCCACATCATCATGCGGATGCCGGAGCCATCACGGCCCATGGAAGAAACGTTGTTCACATCGGTGCGGGCCTTGTGGGCAGCTACCATTTCAACGGCGAGTGGGTGTAAATTTTTGATACAGTAAGAGGGGCTGCTGCACTTTCGGCTAAAACGATGTGCAGCAGCCCCTTCTTCGTATCGGATACAGACAACAAAAAAGCGTTCTGAGAGATCTCAGAACGCTTGGTGGTTGCGGGGGCCGGATTTGAACCAACGACCTTCGGGTTATGAGCCCGACGAGCTACCAGACTGCTCCACCCCGCGATATTTACTTTGTGCTCTCAGCGGTTCTCGCTGACTGCTCAAGTATAATACCACAAGGGCGGGCGGATGTCAAGTATTTTTTTGATTTATTTTTTCTTCTTTTTCCAAACCACGAACCCTGCGCAGGCGGCGGCTGCGATCACCACCACCGGCCATGCACCGGCAAGGGCAACGATGACCTGCTGCAGGCCACCCACAAAGTTCTGCCAGCCAGCGGAAAGGGCGCTGACAAAGCGGCTGCCGAAGCCCTCGCTGGGCGGCGAGTAGGTGCTCACCTCGCTCAGGCTCACGTACACGGTGCACTCTTCCACCTGATCGTTGTACCAGTCCATCTGGCTCTGCCAGCTCTCGATCTGGCTCTGCACATCCGTCAGGCTGGACTCGATCTCAAGCAGGTCGGAGAGGTTGTCGGCCTGCTGCTGCAGCTGCTGCAGGCGGGTTCGCTGGTTCTTGAGATTCTCAAGCCGGGTCTCCACGTCCATGTACTGGGCGGTCACGTCGTCGGCCTGCTGGTTTTTGTAGGTCACGTTGCCTGCTTCGGCCACGGCGGCAAGAAAGTTCTCGTAGTTCTGCTGCGGCACCCGGTAGGTCAGGCTGACACTGCGGCTGTCACCGGCATCCGAGTATTCACTGCTGGATTCCAGATAGCCGCCCGCTTCAGCAAGGGCAGCATCCAGCGCAGCGCGGGCTGCGTCGTAGTCCTTGCTTTCCAGGCTGAGGTTCGCGGTGTAGATGATCTTTGCGTGGTCGGTGCTGTGGGCCGCTGCTGCCGCATCGTCCTCCGAATAAACAGCGGTGCCGTTGTCTGCGCCGCTTTCCAGCGCCATGGTGTTCAGACTGTAATCGGCTGCCATGGGGCTGTCCACAGCGGCGCGGTCCGCGCCGCCTGCCGCCATCCCCGCCGCAGTACTGTCCGCAGAATAATAGACCGCCGGACTGCTGCTCTTTGCGCCAAGGCCGATTTGTCCGGTGGCAAAAGCACCATAGCCTACCACGCACACAGCAAGGCAGGCCGCCAGTGCGCCCACCCGCTTTGCGGGGAAGCGGATCAGTTTCTTCTTCGGCTGCACCGGGGCGGACTGAGCCGGTACCGGTGCGGCGGTTTTCATCATGGGCTGGGCCTTTTCTTCTTCGGTCAACTGGTCGGTCATGGCCAGCAGCTTTGCCTTCAGATCGTCCGGGGCGTAGAGGTCGTCCGTCTCCATCTTGTACTCATACCACCTCATCTTCGATCTCCTCCTTCAGCATCGTATGTAACTGCGCCCGGGCACGCCGCAGCCAGCTCAGCACCGTGTTGGACGGTGCGCCCATCATCCGGCCGATTTCCGCCGCCGTGTACCCCTCGTAGTAATGCAGATAGATGGCATTGCGGTAGTTTTCCGGCAGGGCGCGCACTGCGTCCAGCACACTGCCGTCCTCAAACGCATCGGGCGCGGGCAGGTTCTCGTCCAGCTCGGTGTCCTTCTGATGGGCTGCGCGGGTCAGGTCCCGGCAGCGGTTGATGGCCACCCGCAGCAGCCACGCCTTGAGGTGCTCCTCACTCTCAAACGTACCATTATAATGCAGGAGCTTCTCGTAGACATCCTGCACCACGTCCTCGGCATCGGCTGTGCATCGGCTGTTGTGTATGGCAGCGCGGTAAACAGCATCGCTGTATTTCTGCACTGCCAGCGTAAATACTTCGTTTCTGGTCAGCTGTCCCATAGTTTCAAGCTCTCCTTTACCGCCTGTACAGGGCTGGTGGAATTCGTGTTCCACGGGGGACATTCACCCTATACACGGCTGAACGCCCCCGAAGATTGCATTGCTGGAAAAATTTATGAAAATCACCTTTTATATACTCTCTGCAGCAGGGCCACCCGTTCTGCAAGGAAGGTCTCGGCCTTCGGATGGTGCAGCCAGCGCTTGTTCGCCGCTGTGCCAGCCAGCTTTCTGCCCAGCGCTGCCGGGTCGGTATCGGCCTGCATCACATCCTGCATGGTCAGCTGCAGCGTCAGCGCCGCAGGGGTGTCCGGCAGCGGCGGCAGCGGGTCCTCCCACACAAAGGGCGGCAGCAGCTGCACCGCCACCGTGGCGCGGGTGCACTCCTCGGTGAGCAGCAGGGCTGCAGGCGTGCCGTCCGGCTGGACGTGCAGGGTGCTGTACAGCAGCTGCAGACTGCCCTCGGCCAGCAGGCGGATATCCCCCTCCCGCCCGGTAGGCGAAAGGCTCAAATATTCCCGCGCCTCGTCCAGATAGATGTGCCGGGCCGGTGCCTGCACGCGGGCATACAGCGCAGGCAGCGCAAAGCGGCCCGCTTTGTCCAGTGCGTGCTGCAAAAGCAGGTAGAACTCGGTCAGTGGGTAGGCCGGGTCCGGCTGCGGCATCCCGAAATCGGGGCGCGATACGTGTCCTCCACCCATAGGGAACCTCCTTGACAAATAACGCTGATGCGGTATAATAAATACAGAAGGGGCGCTGACTGCAAGGGTCAGCTTTCCATCCCGCTTGTCAAAAAGATTGACCGCACAGTTTGGAAGCAGGGCGGTCAATCTTTTTTGTTATCATCGTCTTTCTTCTGGGAAAACTTTGCCACGACCTCAATGGTCAGGCGGATCACATCCACGATCAGGCTCAACAGTGTGAGAATGAACGTGAGCAATGCGAGAGTCTCCAAAAGAGTCATCCGACATCCCTCCCTTCGCCTTCAAGGCTCCGGGCAGGGCACTTGCAAAAAAGTTTCCTCCCGGAACCTCTGCTTCATCCTAAGTAGAAAACTAGATAAGAAGAATCAGCGATAACGGGACAGAAAGCATGACCACCAACTTTGCAATCAGCGCCTTATTGACAGTATATCACATTTCCCGACTCGACACAATGTGTTTTGTCCCCCGGTCAGTGTGCCGGGAGTTTTTATTGTAAACCCCCTCGAAACTTTATTGTTGACCATCTGTCTCCCGCTGCGCTATACTCGAGCACAGATGCCTTGTAAATTTTTAACAGAGGGGAATTCTATTCTATGAAAAACAAAAAACTGACCACCTATCAGATGGCTGTCACTGCGCTGATGGCCGCCGCGCTGTGCGTGCTTGGCCCGCTGAGCGTGCCCATCGGAGCCATCCCCATTTCGCTGTCAAACTTTGTCATCTGCCTGACCGCATGGCTGCTGGGGCCAAAGTTCGGCACGCTGAGCGTGGCGGTGTACCTGCTCATCGGCCTTGTGGGCGTGCCGGTGTTCTCCGGCTACGGCGCGGGCATTGCCAAGCTGGCAGGCCCCACCGGCGGCTATCTGGTGGGCTACCTGCTGCTGGCCTTCATCGGCGGTCTGTTCATCGAAAAGAGCAAGGGCCAGCCGGTGATCTCCGGCATCGGCCTTGTGCTGGGCGATGCCGCCTGCTACGTGCTGGGCACCGCATGGTTCGTGTTCCAGATGCAGTGCGAGCTGGGCTATGCGCTTTCGGTGTGCGTGTACCCGTTCATTGCGCTGGACCTCGCCAAGATCGTGGTGAGCTGCATCGTGGGTGCACTGCTGCGCAAGCGTCTGGTACAGGCTGGCGTGCTGAAGCTGAAGGAAGCCTAACAGGAAAAGCAAAAGGGAGACTGCAAACGCAGCCTCCCTTTTTTATTTGTGATCCGTTATTTTACATAGCCAAGGGTCGCAGCCATCACGGCCTTGATGGTGTGCATCCGGTTCTCGGCTTCGTCGAACACGATGCTCTGGGGGCCTTCAAACACTTCATCGGTCACTTCCATGGCATCGCGACCAAAGCGCTCGCCCATCTCCTTGCCCACGGTGGTCTTGTGGTCGTGGAAGGCGGGCAGGCAGTGCATGAACACAGCGTGCGGGCCTGCAATGTCCATCAGCTGCTGGTTGATCTGGTAGGCGGCAAGGTCGTTGATGCGCTCAGCCCACACCTCCACCGGCTCACCCATGGACACCCACACATCGGTGTACAGCACGTCGGCACCCTTGGCGGCCTTGGCGGGGTCCTCCTCAAAGGTGAGGGTGGCACCGGTCTCGGCAGCGATCTTCTGGCACTCGGCCACGAGGGCAGCGTCCGGCTGGTACTTCTTGGGTGCACAGGCAGTGAAGTTCAGGCCCATCTTGGCGCAGCCCACCATCAGGCTGTTGCCCATGTTGTAGCGGGCATCGCCGAAGTAAACGAAGTTGATGCCCTTCAGGTGGCCAAAGTGCTCCCGGATGGTGAGGAAGTCGGCCAGGATCTGGGTGGGATGGAACTCGTTGGTCAGGCCGTTCCACACCGGCACACCGGCGTAGTGGGCAAGGTCTTCCACGATCTGCTGGCCATAGCCGCGGTACTCGATGCCGTCGAACATGCGGCCCAGCACACGGGCAGTGTCGGCGATGGACTCCTTCTTGCCGATCTGGCTGCCGGACGGGTCAAGGTAGGTCACTTCCATGCCCAGATCGTGGGCAGCGACCTCGAAGCTGCAACGGGTGCGGGTGGAGGTCTTTTCAAAGATCAGGGCGATGTTCTTGCCTGCCAGCTGGTCATTGTGGCGGATGCCGGCCTTCTTTTTTGCCTTCAGGTCTGCGGCAAGGTCCAGCAATTCTTCGATCTCGGCAGGGGTGTAGTCCAATAGCTTCAAAAAGCTGCGGTTCTTCAGACTCATTGTATATTTCCCTCTCTATGCAAGCATTGTTGAATATTTATTCGAGATATAGCTCTATTATAATGATATCCTGTAAAAATTGCAATACCCTGTCGGATATGTTATACTAATCGTGCTGCCCTTCTCCATTCTGGCAACAGAAGGGAGGTGAGCCGGATGATCGACATTTTTACCAACTTTATCGTGGCTGTCGCAGCGCAGGTAGCTGCAACCTACCTGTGCAAGTGGCTTGAGAGTCACAGAAAGGGCAAGTAAGCACAAAGAACCCCCGCGGAGCTGCAACTCTACGGGGGTTCGCTTTTTGTGAGCCGGTGATCTAACCTTACCAACTTTCTATCTTTAGTATATGCAATCCGGCGCAAAAGTCAAGATGCTATGAAAAAATTCACACTTTACAGCTCCAGCTCGGCCTTCCGTCCGGTGGACTGATAGGCAGTCAGCTTCACGCCGGCCTTTTTGAACATGAACCGCGCCGCCACGCTGGAATCGCTGTCGTGGTACTTGTCGCCGTAGTACACCACCTCGGCAATGCCCGACTGGATGATGGCCTTGGTGCACTCGTTGCAGGGGAACAGCGTCACGTACACCCGCGCACCTTTCAGGTTATTGTGGGCGCTGTTGAGGATGGCGTTCAGCTCGGCGTGGCACACGTACATATACTTGGTGTCCAGCGGTGCGCCCTCCCGCTCCCAGGGCATCTCGTCGTCGCTGCAGCCAATGGGCATACCGTTGTAGCCCAAGGACAGAATTTTGTTTTCCGAGCTGACGATGCACGCGCCCACCTGACTGTTGGGGTCCTTGGAGCGCATGGCCGTGAGCAGCGCAATGCCCATGAAATATTCATCCCAGTTGATGTAATCCGTGCGTTTCATTTTGGTATGCTCCTTGTGCCTGTATTCTGCCTTTTATTATAGCGTATCGCTGTGGATTTTACAATAAACTTTGGCACTGCCGTGCAACTTGCACAAAACACTGCCCCGAAGTTTGGCGCTTGATTCGTCAGAATTTTCAAACGAAATATTTAAAAATCATTTTAAGTGTGGTATTATCTTTGTAAAATATGCCACAAAAGCGGAGAGAATGCTCCGTGCGGCGGAAATGAGGGAAAAACCGATATGAAATACGCAAGCAACAACATCCGCAATATCCTGATTGCCGGTCATGCCGGCAGCGGCAAGACCACGCTCACCGAGGCGCTGGTCTATTTTTCGGGCGCTGCCGAGCGTATGGGCCGGGTCGAGGACGGCACTACTGTTTCGGACTTTGACCCCGAGGAAGCAAAGCGCAAGGCCAGCCTGTCTGCATCGGTCGTCCCCGTGGAGTACGAGGGCATCAAGTACAACCTGATCGATGCGCCGGGCCTGTTCGACTTCGAGGCCGGTGAGTACGAGGGCATCCGTGCCGCCGAGAGCGTACTGGTGGTGGTGTCCGGCCGCAGCGGCGTGACTGTGGGTGCGGAAAAGGCGTTCCAGCTGGCCCGCAAGAATGGCAAGGCTACCATGGTGTTCGTCTCCAAGTGCGATCTGGAGAATGCCAACTACTTCAAGATCCTTGAGGATATGAAGATCAAGTTCGGCTCCACCGTCTGCCCCTGCGTGGTGCCCGCCAAGCTGGACGACGGCACCCCCGTGTACATCAATCTGTTCAGCCAGAAGGCCTTCAAGTACGAGGGCGGCAAGCAGATCCAGGTGGACCTGCCGGACATCGGCCACCGTTTTCAGGGCCTGATCGAGGCCATGAGCGAAGCCATCGCCGAAACTGACGATGAGCTGATGGAAAAGTTCTTCGGCGGTGAAGCCTTCACCACCGAGGAGATCGTGGAAGGCATGCGCAAGGGCGTCAAGGACGGCCTGATCACCCCCGTGTTCTGCGGCAGCGCCGTGAACCAGCAGGCGCTGGATATGCTGCTGTTCAACATGCACAAGCTGCTGCCCAGCCCGGAGCACGAAGCCAGCACGCTGGCCGAGGATGCCGCCGGCGAGCCGGTGGAACTGCACTGCACCGTGGACGAGCCTACCGCCGCCTACGTGTTCAAGACCGTGGCCGACCCGTTCGTGGGCAAGCTGAGCTACCTGCGCGTGGTCAGCGGCAAGGTGACTGCAGGCGAACCCCTCACCAACGCCCGCACCGGCGATGTGGAGAAGATCTCCAAGCCCCTCACCGTCATTGGCAAAAAGCAGGTGGACTCCGACGGCATCATTGCCGGTGACATCGGCGCAGTGGCAAAGCTGGTGAGCGCCAAGACCGGCGACACCCTGTGCGACGCTGAGCGCGTGGTCAAGCTGCCCGCCCCCGTGTTCCCCAAGCCCAGCCTGTTCATGGCCGTCACTGTGGCCAAGAAGGGCGACGAGGGCAAGATCAGCAGCGCGCTGGCCCGCCTGATGGAAGAAGACCCCACCCTGAGCTACGAGAACAACGCCGAGACCCATCAGCAGGTGATCGGCGGTCTGGGCGAGCAGCATCTGGACGTGGTGAAGGCCAAACTCAAGAACAAGTTCGGCGTGGAGATCGGGCTGGAAGCACCCCGCATCGCCTACCGCGAATCCATCCGCAAGGCCTGCCAGAAGCAGGGCCGTCATAAGAAGCAGACCGGCGGTCACGGCCAGTTCGGTGATGTTATCATCAACTTCGAGCCCTGCGACAGCGAGCAGGTCGTGTTTGAGGAGAAGGTGTTCGGCGGCAGCGTGCCCAAGAACTTCTTCCCGGCTGTTGAAAAGGGCGTGCGCCTTGCCGCCGAAAAGGGCGTGCTTGCAGGCTACCCCGTGGTGGGCCTGAAAGCCACCCTGCTGGACGGCAGCTACCACCCGGTGGACAGCTCCGAGATGGCCTTTATTATGGCCGCAAAGCTGGCTTACAAGGCCGCTATGCCGGAGGCCGGCCCGGTCATTCTGGAACCCATCCACACCCTGAAGGCTCATGTGCCAAACGACAACACCGGCGATATCATGGGCGATGTGACCAAGCGCCGCGGCCGCGTGCTGGGCATGGAGCCGGACGAGGACGGCCTGCAGACCATCATCGCTGAAGTGCCGCTGGCAGAGCTTGCAAACTTTACCACCTTCATCCGGCAGACCACGCAGGGCCGCGGATGGTTCACCACCGAGTTTGCCCGCTACGAGGTTCTGCCCGAGATGCTGGTGCCTGCCGTTGTGGAGCAGGCCAAGAAGCTGGGCAATCTGGACGAGAGCGCAGACGATTGATTCTCTAACTGAATAGGACATTTCCCCGATCCCCGCCGACACCTTTTTCCCTCTGTCGGCGGGGATTTTTGTTGTTATTTTTCTCAGATCCTCTAAAAATCTCTGCCATTTTTAGGCATCCTTCCAATCTTGTCTAAAATCCTTGATTTCTGTTGGGGGGGTAGAATAAAGATTGGTGAATCTTTTTTGTCCACGATCCGCGCAGACAAGATCCACCCGCAAAAGTCGTATCAAGGGGGAATTTATATGAAAACGCGACTTATCAGCCTGCTGCTGGCATTCAGCATGGCACTGACATTTCTGCCTGTCGGGGCAGTCTCTGCATTTGCGGCGGAGACGGGCAGTAATGAGCTCGACCTCACCTCTAACGCTAAGGTCACAATCACAGAGACTGCCACCTATGATCTGCTGCCCAGCGAAAATGCACAGGGGTATCTTGTGATTGACGCCCCGAATTGCACTGTCACCCTTCGCATGATGGGCAACATCAATATCGCACAAAATCAGAATAATTTTATTGTCGTAAATCAAGGCACTCTCGTTCTTGAAGGTTCTGACTACTTACTTGGCTATTCTAATGCTATTTCAACAACCCATCCCCTGATCACAGTATCCTCCGGTGCAAAGGCCGTGATCAATGACGGTCAGTTTAATAGCAATTCATCTATCGTATCCAATTCCGGTACGGTAGAAATCAACGGCAGTGGACGCTATACAACATCCACCAGCTATGTCATTGTCACTCGTCCCAACAGCGTTTTAACAATCAATGATGGGTATTTTCATTCAGATTCACGCAGTGTTATTTACGGAGAATCCAGTCAAGAGATTGAAATCAACGACGGAACATTCATAAACGAGTCGCCTCGTTCTCCCACTATCAATCTGAACCACGATAAGCAAGTGTATATCCATGGCGGTACTATTCAGAATCTGGTAGGTGGCCGTGCGCTTGATACTGGAGACAACACAACGATTGAAGAACAAAACGGAAAAAAAATTCTGCTGGAAGGCATGCAAGGAACGTATGTTACGATTGCAGTCGTATCTGGCGCAACGTTCAATTTCAAAAGTGGAACCGTAAAGTCCCAAAATTCTGCTGCTATCCGCAGCGCTGCCAACGCAACCGTTAATATCACCGGCGGAACAATCAGCAACAGTCTCTATGGCGTTAAAGTACAATCAAACCCGAAATCTGTTTTCATTGGTAGAGATGTGCATTTCGAGAATAATACCAATGATATCTGTATGGAAGAAGATCAGTTGATCACCATTGCCGATGACTACGAAGATGAAGCAACTGTTCTGGTTATGGACAGCGATCTTCAACTTCCCCGCCCTATTACAACAACCGGCAATGCTGACAGCCAAAAGAAGTTGAAACTACACAGCAATAATGCCGATACTGTTGCTGTGTTCCACGATAATGGAGATGAAACCGGCTACCAGGAACTTGTTAAGCGAACCGGCTACTTCGTGAATGTCGTATCCGGCACTGCATCCATCGACGGCGGCACTACCGCACTGTCCCCTACAACACAGATCCATGACGGACTGCCGGTTAATCTGTCTGCCGCCCCGGCTCCTAAAGACGGCTTGGAGTTTGAACAGTGGGTGGTCTCCCCTGCCAGTGCTCTGCCTGATCTGACCAGCACAGGCTTTGATCTGACTGCAAGCGAAACATCTTTTCACATGCCCGATCAGGACATCACACTGACTGCACAGTACCGCCCCAGCGCTCCCACGATCGACGACGCCCCTGTCGACGCCCCTGTTGACCCTGGCATCAGCACTGCGGTAACGATCATTGGCGGTGCACTGCTGGTGGGCGGGCTGCATCAGCTGGGCACCGAGCTGTGGCTGATCCATCATCTGCCCAAGGGTACCGCCATCCCGGAAACTCGCATCGAACTGGCCGAAGTGCTCTGGAAGGATGCTGGACAGCCTGCTCCTGCTGCCGAAGCCGCTTATACCGATATCGACACCGACGACACCGATGCGCAGCAGGCTGCACAGTGGGCAATTGAAAACGAGCTGATGACGCTGCGCAGCAGTGAGCATCCGGACAAATTCGACCCCCATGTGCCGGTCTCCACCGTAAAAGCCATTCGCGCGTGGAAAAAGGCACAGCAGATGAAACCGTCTACCAAGTAACACCCAATGGAATCAAAACAGCCCGTTCTCCTTTTTTGAAGAGCGGGCTGTTCCGTTATTTGCTCCAGCCGACACATTTTTCTGCCCTACCGCCGCCTTTTTTGTTGACAAAGCAGCCGCCTGCTATTATAATAATGTAGTCAAAATGGCATTCTTGTGCGGCTTTGCGGCTGCACAGCACAAATAGAGACAAGGAGAGATTCTCAAATGGCACAAGAGATCAAGATGTCCGCTGCCGGTCTGAAGGCAATGCAGGAGGAACTGGAATACCTCAAAACGGTGCGCCGCAAGGAGCTGGCCGAAGAGATCAAGGAAGCACGCAGCCACGGCGACCTTTCCGAGAACAGCGAGTACGACGAGGCCAAGAATACGCAGGGTCTGGTGGAGAACCGCATCACCGAACTGGAGCAGATGATCAAGAACGCCGTCATCATTGATGAGAGCGAGCTGAGCGTGGACAATGTCTCTGTGGGCACCCACGTCACCATCCTCATGACCGGCGAGGACGAGAACGAGGAGTACGACATTGTGGGCCGCACCGAAGCCGACCCCCTGAACGGCAAGATCAGCGACGAAAGCCCCGTGGGCCACGCTCTGCTGGGCAAGGCTGTGGGCGACAAGGCCGAAGTGCTGCTGCCCACCGGCCACACCGTGGAGTACACCGTGCTGAACATTACCCACGCTGCAGGCTGAGCAGGCCAAACGAATAGGAGAAACCATGGAAGAACAAAAGAAGAACCCGGCGCAGGGCCTGTCCGAGAGCGAGCAGGTGCAGGTGCGCCGCCAGAAGCTGGCCGACCTGCAGGCTGCAGGCCACGACCCCTTCACCCTGACCAAGTACCCGCAGGATGCCTACTCTGCCGACCTGAAGGCCGAGTTTGCCGACCTGCCCAACGAGACCGACAGCGGCAAGACCGTGGCGCTGGCTGGCCGTATGATGTCCAAGCGCGTAATGGGCAAGGCAAGCTTTGCCCACCTGCGGGACGATAAGGGCGACATTCAGCTGTACGTCCGCCGCGATGAGCTGGGCGAAGAGCCTTACGCCGCTTTCAAGAAGCTGGACGTGGGCGATATCATCGGCGTGAAGGGCGAGGTGTTCCGCACCAAGACCGGCGAACTGAGCGTGCGCGCCACCGAGCTGACCCTGCTGGCCAAGAGCCTGCGCCCCCTGCCCGAGAAGTTCCACGGCCTGACCGACACCGAGATGCGTTACCGTCAGCGCTACGTGGACCTGATTGCAAACCCCGAGGTGAAGGACACCTTCGTGAAGCGCAGCCAGATCCTGAAGGAGATCCGCGCCTATCTGGACGAAAAGGGCTTTTTGGAGGTGGACACCCCCATCCTGACCCCCTTCGAGATCGGCGCATCCGCACGCCCCTTCTACACCCATCACAACAGCCTGAACATGGACATGGTGCTGCGCATTGAGACCGAGCTGTACCTCAAGCGCCTGATCGTGGGCGGCATGGACCGCGTGTACGAGGTGGGCCGCATCTTCCGCAACGAGGGCATGGACCCCAAGCACAACCCGGAGTTCACCAGCATCGAGCTGTATCAGGCCTTCACCGACTTCCACGGCATGATGGATCTGGTGGAGGAGCTGTACAAGCGCCTTGCCCAGAAGATCTGCGGCAGCATGGTCATCCCCTATCAGGGCAAGCAGATCGACATGGGCCACTGGGAGCGCCTGACCATGGTGGAAGCCGTGAAGAAGTACTCCGGCGTGGACTTCAACGACTGGAAGTCCGACGAGGATGCCATCGCCGCCGCCAAGGAGCACCACGTGGAGCTGCCCGAGGTGCCCACCAAGGGTTCCATTCTGGCTGAGTTCTTCGATGCCTTCGTGGAGGACAAGCTCATCCAGCCCACCTTCATCTACGACTACCCCGTGGAGATCAGCCCGCTGGCAAAGCGCAAGCCGGACGACCCCGCCTTCACCGAGCGCTTTGAGTATTTCATCGACTGCACCGAGTACGGCAACGCCTTCAGCGAGCTGAACGACCCCATCGACCAGAAGGGCCGCTTTGAGCGTCAGGTGGCCGAGCGCAAGGCCATCGAGCCCGACTGCAAGGCACAGGTGGACTACGACTACGTGAACGCACTGGAGTACGGTCTGCCCCCCACGGGCGGTCTGGGCTTCGGCGTGGACCGTCTGGTGATGCTACTCACCGACAGCGCCTCCATCCGCGATGTGCTGCTGTTCCCGACAATGAAGACCCTGGAACCAAAGCGGGCTGAAAACAAAGCCGAAAAAGCAGCGGTAAATGGTTCTGCAGAGGATGCAACTGTGTCCGCGCCAAGCGTACAGATTGATCTTTCCAAGGTGAAAATCGAGCCTTTGTTTGCAGATGATGTAGACTTTGAGACATTCAGCAAGTCTGATTTCAGAGTGGTTAAGATCGAAGCCTGTGAGGCAGTGCCGAAGTCCAAGAAGCTCTTGAAATTCACACTGAATGACGGAACAGACCGGAAACGCACCATTTTAAGCGGTATTCACGAGTATTACGAGCCGGAAGAGCTGGTTGGTAAGACCTGTGTGGCAATCACAAACCTGCCGCCGAGAAAGATGATGGGTATTGATTCCGAGGGTATGCTGATTTCTGCAGTGTACGAGTATGACGGACGGGAAGGCTTAAATCTTTTGATGCTGGATGACAGTATTCCGGCAGGAGCAAAGCTGTACTAAAGAGGTCATTTACTACAAAAAATCGCGTTACTACAACTTTTCTACAACTTTTGCGCGAGACCCTACGAAACCGGATGAAGCAATATGAAAGGCGGATCTGCTTATAAAATGCAGATTCGCCTTTCTTTTTACATCAGCTTCATGTTCACACTAATGTTTTTTGCCTTCTCCTGCATATTCTCTTGTGTGATATGGGTGTAGATGTCCATTGTAGTAGAGAAATCGGCATGCCCCATGACTTGCTGAATGAATTTAACATCGTTGGTGCTTTCGCAGAGCCGGGTACAGAAGGTGTGCCGCAAGTTGTGAACACTAAAATGAGGGAGCAGATCCGGTTCACGGTCTTCCAGTTCAGCCTGATCCATTTCCTCCATGTTGTAAGTTACGCTGATTCTCTCAATCGCCCGATTGATATTGTGGGCGCTCATGAATGAGCCGGTTCTGTTGCGGAAAACAAAACCGTGAACTCCTCCTAACACCAGTTGATCGTCTGGATACAATGCGTCGATGGTTTCAATCTGGAGGCGAAGCTGCTCGGCCACCTCTGGATAGAGGATAGGGATAATTCGTGTACCGCTCTCAGTTTTGGGAGTGGTAATGTGAAATCCGGCTTTTCCGTCAATGACCCGGTAGATTAAGTTGTGGTTGACGGAGATTGTGTTTTCGCTCAAGTTAATATCGCTTTTGGTAATGCCGGTACATTCTGCTACACGCATTCCTGTTCCAAGGAGCACAGTCATGATGGGGAGCCAATGGCTGTATGTAGGGGACTTGGCAATAAAACGCAGGAAATTCTGCTGTTGCGTTTTAGTGAGTGCGATCCGCCGTTTAGGCTTTGGAGCGCTGCCATCCGTCTTGAGCTTGCGGTAAATGCCCTTGCTGGGATTTTTGCGGATGTAATCGTCGTCCACGGCCATTTCAAGCGTAGGGTGAACAATGGTGTTGATGCTCTCCAGTGAGTTGATAGCAAAGCCGTGTTTCAGCAGTTTGGTATAAAACGCGAGAATATCACTTCTGTGGATTTGTGGAAGAGGCATGTTAGCGAAAGGCTCTTCTTTCACATAGAAGTCCCACAGGTAAAGATAATTTGCTCTGGTAGAGGGCTTCAGTTTGATGTTGTTATTCATGTAGACCTTGAACATATCATTCAGGGTAAGCTTCATGGCTTCCTGAGTACGGATGCCATCATCCTTATCTTTGTTGATCTGCTTTTCTTTGACACGAAGACTTGCGAGATCGGAGTCGTAGAGATATTTCTTTTTAGTGCCTAATTTGTAGACATACATATAGCTGCCATCTGCCCGTTGTGTTTCTCCGGGCCGAAGATTTCGTCCTTTGTTGTCTTTTCTCACTTTTGCCATTACTGGTACCTCCTGATTATAAAAGTGTAGTGCGCCTTACTGGCATGGTTATTTAGCCGGAAATATCATAAAGATATTCTTTGATACGCTGGACACTCCATAGGACACGGGTGTTCATGGTAATGCGTGCATTGGCAAGATCCCCAATCTGTACTGCAGTGTGCCTTCCACAGCACAACAGTTTGCAAAGGGTATCGGTATCAACAGCCAAGCACTGCTCCGGCGGTAGGTCATTCGGTTTTCTTTTCTCCATAATCGTCCTCCTTTTTTCGATTACAATGATCCCTTACGATTTGTAGAAGAAGGTTTTCAACAAAAACAATGAAAACGGTCTTGAGGTCAGGAAGTATTGAAATAACAAAAGAACTCTAATGGGGCCATTTCCTACGCCAGAACGGTTCTGCCGTGTATTTCAGGCTGCTGCTGTGCAACACTTCGATTATGGGCGCGCTTCTGTGGTCATCGCACACTGTCCAGAATTCCTGTATAACTCCCCATAGAGGTTATGAACTTGTCAAGGTACTAAAAGAGCGTAGGGATCATCCGGTATTACCAAATGATCCGATACATCCTATAAATAGGCGGGGAAGAAAGAACTTCTGCAAAGAGGAAAGAAAATTTAAAGAAAATCCAAAATCAATATATAGAATGTTTGAATTGACAAGCACTATATATTGTGTTAGAATTGCAATGTAATTGATTTTTGTGCGTTGCCCGTCAGGGTACATAGGCTTTAGGGCTTGTGTTGCGGAGTAATGACTGCATTGCACACGCTGTTAATTTTGTACTTGTGTCAGTAGTATCACTGCGCCTTTTCAGGCCGGTATATTGCTGGCTTTTTTTATTTTACGGGATTTACCCACCATTGCGAGAATGACATCGGTTCATAGGCAACTATGGACGCCAGGCTTTATGCCGTCTGTCATTCTCGCTTTTTTATTGCCTGTAAGCCTGAAAGGGCTTTAAGGATAAATCAAAACTGAGAAAGGCAGGTCATGTACATGAATGTGAAGCAGAAAAGAAAGCAGAATGGTCGGCGGGTCAAGCCGGCACACTCCACGGACTGGAAGATGAAGAGACAGGCAGTATCTTCGCTCCGGCCCCAAAATGTTGCACCAATGGCGAGGGCAGTTATTTTGCCCCGAAGATCACGAAGGGGGATTTGATATGTCTGGCAGCAATAGTGCTGAACGAAAGCGGCATGAACCGCTGGTGCTGGTAGAAACGGCAGATCTTTCAGAAGAAGACTGGCTGGATTACCGGCGCCGTGGAATCGGCGGCAGCGATGTATCAGCAATCTTTGGCACTTCTCCATTCCGGACAGCCAGGGATCTGTACTACGACAAACTGAACATAGCGTCAGTGGAAGATGATGAGGGCAACTGGGTTGCCATGGAAATGGGGCATTTGCTGGAGCCTCTGGTAGCAAAGATATTCGAGCGGAAAACCGGATATCGGGTCTACCAAATCAAAAAGATGTTCCAGCACCCACAGTATCCTTGGATGCTGGCTGATGTGGACTACTTTGTGGAACTGCCGGATGGCACCACAGCGATCCTTGAGATCAAGACCACAAACTATAATGCCAGAGATAACTGGTGGATGAATGGGAAGGAGACTGTTCCAGTCTACTATGAATCTCAGGGGCGTCATTATATGGCAGTAACGGATCTTGACCGATGTTTCTTTTGCTGCCTGTATGGTAACAACGAGGAGGAAGTTATTATCCGGGAGGTCAAGCGTGATTTCGAGTATGAGGCTGAGATGGTCTTTTTGGAGCAGTATTTCTGGGAAAACCATGTCCAGCGCCATGTGCCGCCGCCCTATACAGAAAGTGGGGCCTTGATTATTGAGAGCGCACGCAAACACTTTGGCCCGGCAGATAAAAATGCCCCGGCCGTTGCACTCGACCTGGATATGACTGCAAAACTTATGCAGTATTTGCGGCTTCTGGATGAAAAGAAAAATGCAGAGGTGTACTCCAAAGAAATCGACAAGGATATTCAGCGTCTGAAGGCGCTGTTGATTGCGGAAATGGGTACCAGCTGCACTGCAGTCTGTGAGCAGGAGGGAGTGAACTATACGGTTACCTATACCCCTGTTCGCAAGTCCGTCATCGACAAGGATAACCTGCTTCGGTTGAAACTGGAGCATCCGGATATTTACGAGCAGTTTGTTACAGTATCCGAATCCAGACGGTTCAGTGTTAGAGCCTCGATTATGGAGGCCGCTTAGTGAGGTGAAAAAGGATGAATTGTATTGGTACCTACGACGGGACGATTTTTTATAATCCTGCCAATAAGTTTTGTATCATCAGTGTAAAAACCGCAGACCAGAGTGTGCCAGCTGAGGCCAGGTCAAACAGGCGGTACAAAGACCATTTGATCCGCTTTACAGCTGTGGGGTATGAGATTCCACGGACAGATGCGGTAGAGTTGGAACTGGATGGTGAATGGGCAAAAGGCAAGTATGGTGTCCAGCTCCAGGTGGAGCAGTGGCGTGAAATTGTGCCCAGAACAAAAAACGGCGTAGAGGGCTACCTTGCCTCCGGGCTTATCAAAGGGATTGGTCCCAAAACTGCCGCAGACATTGTGGAGCGGTTCGGTGTGGACACATTGGATATTCTGGAACACCAGCCGGAGCGGTTGTTGGAGATCCGGGGCATTACGGAAAATAAATTGGAGGACATCAAAGCTTCTTATGCAGAAAACCGTATGCTCCAAGGAATTATGACCTTGCTGGCACCGTTTAAGATTACTCCCAAGACGGCATTGAAAATATATCAATATTTCGGCCCGACCAGCGTAGAGATTTTGGAAAAGAGCCCATTTGAGCTTTGCCAGATCTCCGGCTTTGGATTTCGGCGGGTAGATGCAATCGTACAAAAGAGCGGGGGCGATCTCCATGACCCCATGCGTATCAAAGGGGCTGTCTTTTGTGCGCTGGATGAGGGCAAGAGTAAACGAGGCCATCTGTACATCAGTTCTGAAGAACTGGAGAAATCAGCGCTGAAACTGCTCAATGAGAAGATACCTGTACCGGAGCTTCGCCTGCATCAGCAGGAAGTCAGGGATATGATGCAGGAAATGATCCTGAATGGAGCAATCGTTTCCGTGAAGGATAATATCTATCTTCCCAGAGTGTTTGCCCAAGAGGATGAAACGGCGCGCCGGATCGCCCAGCGTCTGGTCACCCAGATGCCAGTAGAGCATATTGCGCCGGTGCTGGAACAGGTCAAGGTTGAAATGGGACTGCGCCTGTCTGCACAGCAGGAGGCTGCGGTCTATGCTGCATTTAGGCATGGCTTGTCAGTGATTACGGGTTCTCCTGGTACTGGTAAAACAACAGTGCTGCGGACGATACTTGAGGTTTACCGGCGGCTGCACCCTGATGGCAAAATTGCTCTTATGGCGCCTACCGGTCGGGCAAGCCGCAGGATGTCGGAGAGTACCGGCTTTGAGGATGCCCGAACATTACACAGTGGTCTGGGACTGACCAGTGAAGAGGATGAGGGTAGCCGGAACAGAAAGTCAGAGCCACTGTCGGCCGATTTAATCATTGTGGATGAGTTTTCCATGGTGGATATGTGGCTTGCCGAGAAATTCTTTGAGCGCATGAAGGCAAATGCCAGAATCGTACTGGTAGGCGACCCAGATCAGCTTCCGAGCGTAGGAGCCGGAAATGTGTTTCGTGAGATCATCGAGACCCAAATCGTCCCGGTAACGGTGCTGGATCAGATTTTCCGTCAGTCGAAGGACAGTCTGATTGCCTATAACGCCAAATTTATCAACGAGGGCAATACCAAACTGTTTTATGGACCGGACTTTGTTTTCGTGTCTGGTGATAGTCAGGAAGACACCGCTGAAAAGATTACAGAACGGTATTGTTTGGAGATACAGGAGAGTGGCATTGAGAATGTGCAGATTCTTTCACCTTTCCGTTCAGAAGGCGCCGCATCGTCGGAACAGCTGAATGAAACCATTCGTGAATTGGTCAACCCATTCCGCTCTGCGGAGGAAGAAATCAAGTTTGGCCCCAGGATATTCCGGGTCAATGACCGCATCATGCAGACCAAGAACACAGAAAAGGTCTCTAATGGAGATCTGGGCTTCATCCGGTATATTAAGGACACTGACCAGGGTAAAAAAATCGGCATGGATTTTGGCGCTGGCAGAACACTGGAATACGGCGTAGATGATTTGAGCAATGTGGATCTGGCTTATGCTACTACGATCCACAAGGCTATGGGCTCTGAGTATGAGACCGTTATTATGCCGCTGCTCAAAGCGCACACCATCATGATGTACCGTAATCTGCTCTACACCGGAATCACGCGTGCCAAAAAGCGGGTGGTTCTGATTGGGCAGAAACAGGTATTGTTTATGGCAATCCATCGTAATGAGATCGGCAAGCGGAATACGCTGCTGGGTATGCGTATTCAGATGTATTTCAAAGCCTACGCAAAGAAAGCCGGTATCCCCATTCCGGCTGCGTTGGAAGAACAATTAAAGAACGCAAGTTAAAAAAGAGAGGTCAGATGCAGAAATAGCACTTGGCGTCTCCTATTTTTATGTCAGAAAGGAGTTTCCAACATGAACGAAAAAAGTAATCCGATGCCTATGATGTACAAAACAATTCCGGCAGTGGCAGAACTGAACAAGGTGCCGGGCTTTGACCCGCTCAAATTTCTGCGCCATAAGGTATCCAGAAAGACCAATGAGGAAATGCTGCAGTTGGAATTGCCTTATCAGAAACTGTGGTTCCGTCTGCGTCACCCACAGGGCCGCATGAAACTGACTACCCTGCGAATCACGGAACAGCTTGCGATTATGGAGGCCAGAGTCTATCTGGACCGCAGTGATGCAGAGCCCATCAGCAGTTACATCTCGCAGCATAGTGCAGAAGAAGGTACTGACTATGTACAGGCTGCCCAGGATGAGGCATTGAGTGCTGCGCTGTCGGATGCCGGTTTCGGTCTGCAGTTTGCCGATGTTGCTGTTGACAGTACGGGCAAGGTGTTTGGAAGCAGTATTCCGCTTTCCGGGACGGCTCCTATCCGGCAACCGATGCCAAATGCGGCGAAGAGGCCCGTAGAAGCCCCTGGAGCGGCGCTGCGGCAATCTGGTGGGGAAGTTCATGCCCGGCCGGAAAGAGCGCCTCAGAACGCCGTAGAGGGCCGTAATACGCCTGCTCGTCCGGCGCCTATTCAGAAACCTGCGGCAAAGCCGGTTCAGAATGAACAGTCCCCGGTTTCTCCGGTACAGCCAGTTGTCCAACAGATGGTTGCAGAAGAGAAGGAGAATATGGATACACTGCCTGCCGGCAAGGTAGAGGAGAATGCTCCCAATATGGAGCTGCCGGTACCGAGCCGCGAGGTTACATTGGATAGCAGTCCAAAACAGGATGATGTGTCTGAGCAGCCGACCGCCTCCGTATTCCAATCGGATGAACCGGAAGAACTGCCTGTGGCGCCTGTTGTCCAACAGGAAGCACCCGATCAGCCTATGGCGCCTTCTTATACGGAGAGCACTCCGGTAGAAGACATCTTGAAGGTAATGACCTTTGAAGAAGCGCAGAATGTGGTGGTGGATAGCGGTCTGAGCAAAGGAAAGACCATGGCAACAGTTGCCAAGGAGCGTCCGGTGAGTCTGAAATTCTACCTCACCCCCGGCAACAAGAGCACCAACAATATCGTTCGTGCTGCGGCGCAGATCATGCTCGATGGTATGGCCGCACAGAAAGCCGGATGATAAGCAGCCCCATCTATGGGGCCAAGAAGGGAGGGAGAACAGATGGACTCATATCCAGGAGATTTTCCGTTCGGTATTATGGATGTAGTGGAACTTCTACATCTACGAATCAGACGCCGACAGGCAAACAGTGTATATGTGGATTGCCCGTTTTGTGGTGACCGCCGCGGTAAGATGAATGTGAATTTCGTCAAAAATGTCTGGCGGTGCAATTATTGTGATGAGCATGGCGGTATGCTTGCGCTTTATGCGCGGCTAAACAATACGACTACATCCGATGCGTATTGGGAAATAGGAGAAGCCCTGTGCAACGATTTTCACAGGGAACGGCCGAACTCTGGATATGAGATGGCAGGAAACCAGCAGGCTGGCACTGGGTCCCCGGTTTCGGGGACTCAGACCGACCTTGCGGGATATGAGAGGAGGGGCGAACTAAAAACAGTGCAGCAAGCAGAACGGGCCAGCGGACAGGAAATTCATCAAACGCTTTCGCTGCTGCTCGCTATGCTGCCTCTTCAGCCTGCCCACCGCAACCATCTGCACTCCCCAAAACGGGGACTGTCGGATGAACAGATCGACCGGATTGGGTTCAAGAGTACTCCACCCCCATTCCTTTGCCGCTCCATTACCGAGCGGCTGATGAAACAGGGATGCAAGGTGGAGGGGGTGCCCGGCTTTTATCTGGATGACAGCGGGCGCTGGACCATGAACTTCTACCGAAAAAACGCAGGGATTTTGATTCCGGCTGTGGGATACGACGGTATGATACATGGCCTGCAGATACTTTTGGATAGTCCGCTCAAGCAAAAAGATGATCCACCGGATAAGTCAGGAGCCAAATACATCTGGTTTTCGTCCTCGTCCAAAAATATGGGTGTCACATCCGGGAGCCCGGTACATTTTATCGGCAATCCATCTGCTCGGGTGGTCTATGTCATTGAGGGACTGCTGAAAGCAGACATCTCGCACTGCCTGACAAACCGGACTTTTGCGGCGATTGCCGGCGCAAACAACACAAGCCAGTTGGATACGCTGTTTGCACTGCTGGCACAGAATGGCACTGAGGAGATCATTGAGGCTCATGATATGGATAAGTACAGTAACCAAATGACCTCCAACGGGGCATCTAAGATCTATCTGATGGCCCGGAAAAATGGAATGGCATGTCGTCAGCTGACCTGGAATCCGAATTATAAAGGGTTTGATGATTGGCAGCTTGCCCTTCGGGAGAAAGAACAGAAGGAAAAGGAGGTGCAGAGAATGAATTTTAAGCAGCAATATCTGTGCGGTAAGTGTGACTTTACCTATATAGATGGCTGCGTCGAGCTTTGGCACACCAGAGCGGAGAAAGATTTGGACCTGACAGAGTATCTGGGGCTTACAAAGGAAGAGTATCAGATATTTCTTGCTCAGGGCAATCGGGCGCTGAAGGATATTCTGGACAGCCAGAGAGTTTTCCGGAGGTTTTGCATTTACCAGCTTTGCCTAAGTGAGACACAGACAGTACCATTCGCATTCAAGCGACTGGATGCGCTACATAAGGCTGGATATGAACAGCCGCCTGCCGCCGCCTATCAGACGGTATGGAGCGCAGAGGTCTGTTGCCCAAAGGGGCAGAATGACATGGAAGTGCTGGGGCGCCTGTTCCTGGACTTTAATGAGCATTTGCCGGAAGATTACAGAGGTCGTCCGTTGGCTCCATCTGATGTGGTGGAACTGGACTGCCAAGGCAAACGCACATACTTCTATGTGAATGACTGCCGGGATTTTGCGCCGGTACGCTTCTCCCCATTCTTGTGTAAAAGACTTCCGGAGCCTGCTCAAAAACAGGAATGAAGGGATAGGGGTCAGATGCGTATTGCAGAAAAGAAGAAAAGCCAGATTACAGCACTGTATGAGCAGTGTTCCAATCTTCCGGTAGATGTCAGAAGTTGTCTGGAGAATGGCTACTTTACCGTAACGGTACCTCCACCCTGGAATATGAGCAATCAAAAGACTGCGCAGGAGGTGCAGGACAAAATCAAGGAATGGTCAAGGCAGTATACTGGCGTGGTCTGCTACTGTTTTGACAGCTTCAGCACACTTTTATATGTGCTGTGAGCAACACACAATGGCATGGAAAGGGTCATAACGGCCTGCTCCATGCCATTTTTTGCGAAAGGAGATTTTACAATGGGTGTTTTTTCAGAAATAGCAATGGAGCAGCAAAACAGTATGTTCGATTCGTCTGCAGCCTTTGAGGATGATGAAGCCTTTGAGCTGGAGGAGATGGAATCTTTGCCTGTGCCGCCTGTAGGTACAGACGCTGTCACGGTATCGGCTGCTTCGGTTCCTGCCGGTGAGACTGCTTCGGCTGATGCAGAGGAAGAACCTGTGGATGAAGTAGCGTCTGATGGGGAAGAGAAGTCTGCTGAGGAGGGGAATTCGGCACAACCGCCCGCCGCAGAAGATGAAGAAAAAAAGCGTGCGGAGCATGAGGCGGCTGAAGCCCAGCGCAAAGCGGAATTTGACGCCAAACAGCAGGCGAAGAAAGCCGCGGAGCAGGAGCAGATCGCCCGTCTGGAAGCGATGAGTGATGAAGAAGTAATCGCGGCCTCTACCCAGAGGGTGAGTACCGATGTGGAAAAACTGACACGGCGAAATATGAAGGAATGTGTGTCCGAGCATATCCAGATGCTCTGTATGGAAGATACGGCGTTTGCCCGTCTGACGATGCATCCGAAAAAGAACATGATCCGCTGTTTCCAGTACATCAACCGAAAGGCATGGGATTATGTGCAGGATGAACTAAAAGCAAGCGGAACCCGCCCTGGTCCCGGACAGCAGGCGTATGGCTGCGATGTGCCGGATGATCTGTGCTATCAGTGGGCGGAAGATTATTTCCGTGACCCTGATGCCAAGGAAGACCATGAGGATGAGGAAAAGTTTGTTCCCAAGCCGTATGCTGGGAAGTCCTCTGCAAAGAACAAACCCAAGAAGGCGGCAGAGAAGAAAAAGACGGAACCCAAGTCGGCACCCAAGCAGGAGGAAAAAAAGCCTTCTCAGGATGGGCAGATGTCGCTGCTGGATTTTGGTATGGCAAAGGCAGGCTGAACCGGCAAAGGAGGAAAAATGCAGAATGATTGCTTATAAGGGCTTTCGCCCCGGGCTGATATGCCGTGGCTATCAGTTTGTGATGGGGCTCAATACGACTGAAAAAGCAAATTGCAGGGAAAATGGATTTCACTGCGCGGAGGACCCGCTTGACTGCCTTAGTTATTATTCCAGCCTGGAGCATTCGGAATATTATATCGTCAACGCCGGCGGCGACATCGATGAAGATGAGCATGACTCCAAAATCGCCTGTACGGAGCTGACTGTGATTAAGCGGCTAACCAAAGAGGAGTTGTTTTTACATGGTTTGGCATACATGGTAGATCATCCGCGCAGGGTGTGGAGCTCCCATGTGGCAGCCAACCGGGCAATGGCGAACTGCGGTTATGCGGTGGTACGGGGCAAAGACCCCGTTGCTACCGGAAGACTGGGAGACATCCTTGCTTTTGCGAAGGAAGCTCCGGATTCGGAAAGTATCGTACAGGTTGCAGTGGGCCGGATTGACGGCGTTACATTACTGCCTGATGTGTGGTATGGCGTAGATTTGACAAAGAGGATGGTGAATTGAGATGAAAAAAAGAGCCCTGATGGCACTTCCCAATCTGACAGCGACGGATGAAATGAAGAAAATCGCGACTTCAGACCTGCCAAGAAAGGAAAAAACTGACTACGGATATGTTCGGGAAGTCTGTGAGTATTATACCTATCTGAGATGTATCAAACAGGATGGAATATTGAAGGTGGCTTTCTTTTTCCCAGAGCATCTTCGCTTGGATGGGAGTAATCCGGCCTATGAAGTGTATCTGGATAAAGAAAAGCGGCAGTTTATTACCTATAACAGCCTGATACAGAAATGGTGCGAATCCAAGTTGGACAGACTGGACTGGAAGCGGCAATACTGGTATACCAAAGCCTACTGGATCAGCGAGGAAGATGAGACATCTATACAGACATATCTGAACATTGATAAAAAAGCGGTAGAGGCCATCCTGCAGTTTCAGCGGGATGTGCGCGATGAACAGCTCGAACAGCGGCACCGGCGGGAAACTGATCCATGGGATAAAGATATGGAACAGGTGCCGGAACTTCCGAAGGACTGGAGTCGATGGGTGGATAAGGTTGCCATCCGGCAAAATTACATTTACTACCACTACAAAAAGGGCGGCGCCAAAACAGGTTATTGTACCTACTGCGAAAAGGAAGTACCGATCAAGGTACATCCACATCACAATCAAAAAGGCCGCTGTAGTTGTTGCCGCCATTCGGTGGTATTCAAAGCCTATGGACGAGCGGGGTATATGCAGACAGAAAAACATTTTGCCTACCTGATCCAGCGATGCAAAGTTGGCTTTGTAGTTCGTGAATTTCAGGCTGACCGGACATACAGAAAAGAAAGCCTTCCAAACTCCAGACTTTATTGCCAGGAAATCCGGCGCACGATTTATGACAAGGAAAGGAAGCCAAGAACCTACTATTGGGGGTTGTATAAGCAGCGCAATATGCGTTGGATTTCCGGATCCCCCTGTTCTTACAACTGGTCTGGTTCGCATAATGGACGGGTCTATGGCAAAACGCTGCCAACTCTGGAACAGAAGGAACTTCGATGCACAGGGCTGGTCAACTGGATTCGGAAGCAGAAAAGCGTTGATCCGGAAAAATATCTGGCTGTGCTCGAACGGATACCGCAAATGGAACAGATCAGCAAGGCGAGCCTGCCGAAGCTTACCAGAGAATGTTTCAGTTCCTGCGGAACGGTCAGTGAACTTATCAAAAACCGTAGTACAGGGAGCCTGATCAAAGCCTTGGGACTTGACAGCAGAAGGTTTCAGCGCCTTCGGCTCCATAATGGAGGCTGTGATCTGCTGCGGTGGCTGCAATATGAAAAGGGCACCGGCAGGGAAATCCCGGATAATGTCCTTTTGTGGATGTATCAGCAGGATATTAAGCCCAGGGATGTCCAGTTCATTGCCGACCGCATGAGCATGGTGCAGGTCTATAACTATGTGCGGCGTCAGATGCCATCTTTCCGGCGAAACAGCCATGAGGTACTGCGTACATGGGAGGATTATCTTTCCATGGCAAAGAAACTGCACATGGATGTTTATGATGAGATCGTATATCGCACCAGAAAGCTGCGGCGGCGCCATGATGATCTGGTGTTCAAATGCCAGGAGAAGGATATTGAACTGCAGGCCGAGGAGATGGAGGAGAAATTCCCCCATGTTAATGCCATCTGTCAGGAAATCAAAACGAAATATGAGTACGCCGATGCGGATTATATGGTAGTGGTGCCAAGCGGTATTCTGGATATTATTACCGAGGGGCGTGCGCTCCATCACTGTGTAGGAAGCAGCGACCGCTACTGGGATCGGATTGAGCGGCGAGAAAGCTTTGTGATGTTTCTGCGTAAAACGGATGATCCTTTCCATGCCTATTACACGCTGGAAGTGGAGCCGGATGGAACAGTGCGGCAGAAACGGACGGAATATGACCGGCAGAAGAAGGACATTGAGCAGGCAACAGAGTTCCTGCAGAAGTGGCAGCGGGTGGTTACCGCCAGGCTGACAGAAAGCGACAAGGCGCTGGCTGCAGAGAGCCGTGTCCTTCGTGAGAAGGAGTTTATCCAGTTGAAGAAGGATCGGGTCATCATCCATACCGGCCATTTGGCAGGAAAACTTTTGGTGGATGTGCTGATGGCAGATCTGATGGAGAACACGGATAGCATCCAGTCTCCGGCGCTGGCTGCTGCAGCGTGACAAATGAGAATGGCCGGGCATCCTTTGGGTGTCCGGCTATTGATGAACAAGGAAGGAGCAGAGCATGAAACAAATTGGAAATCTGGCAGTGGTTTGCGCCAGGCGACAGGATGTGCTGCTGCAGGTTGGCAGTGAAAAGGTATGTGTCCATGTGGGAGCCGGACCAGAGCGGAATACGCTTCACGCAGCGTGGGACGATGATGACGCCATTCAGCGTATTGTCCATGAATTGAATTTTGGCAGGTATGCAGCCGGCAGAAATGGGCTGCATACCGCACAGCAGGATTGCCCTGTGGGGCGGGGAAAGGAGAAAAGCGCATGATCAAAAACCTGAATCAGCTGCGCAGGACACTTCGGGAAGGGACGCAGTTGGAGATATTGGATCACTGCCGGCCGGAATGTATTGGACAGATACGGAACATTACGCTGGTAAACACGCAGGGCTTTTATAGTACCGTAGCGAATCAGCCAGATGCGTCTGCCAACAGAGGGAACGGCGGCCGCGGCCCAATCCTTTGGTGGGGCAGAGCCGCCCACTGGCAGTTTACAGACGGTGTTTGCAGTGTTTTCGACAGTGAACAGAAGCATACGGAAGAAGAACTGGTTATGTCCTTCCGGGTACTTGAAAAGGAGGCAGCATAATGGAACGGAATATTTTTGAAAAGCAGAGAGAATTGAATGACCGGCTCAACCGTTATCGGGATGAGTATTATAACCGCAATGCGCCCAGTGTGTCAGATGAGGTCTATGACAGACTCTTTGACGAGTTGAAAGAGCTGGAATAGGAAACGGGAATCCAAATGGCAAATTCGCCAACCCAGACAGTAGGCTATCCTGCGGTAAGCAGACTGGAGAAAACCAGACATGAGATCCCGCTGTTGTCTTTGGATAAGACTAAGAGCAGTATGGTTCTTCTGAATTTCATGGGTGAGCAGCAGGTGATGCTGATGCTCAAACTGGATGGCCTGACTGTAAAGCTGACCTATGAGAATGGAGAACTTCTGGAGGCGGCTACCCGTGGCGATGGTGACGAAGGGGAGATCATTACCCATAACACCCGAGCCATCAGCGGTATTCCTTCCCACATTACCTACAAAGAGAGACTGGTTGTGACGGGTGAGGGCTTTATCAGACCCAGTGATTTTGAGGAACTGAAGACCAGCCTGCAGGACAGCAGCGGTAAGCCCTATAAAAACGGCCGCAATCTGGCTGCTGGTTCCATCCGTCTGATGGATGCCAAGACATGCCAGGAGCGTCGGCTGGTTTTCATGCCGTTTGGTGTGCTGGAGGGCTTTCCGCACCTGACCCGGAAATCAGATAAGCTGCGGGAATTGCGTGCGCTGGGGTTCCAGCCCTGCAAGTATCTGGTCACAAAGCAGAAACTGACATTGGAAAATGTGGAAGCCGGTATTTATCAGCTGAGGCAATATGCCACTGACAAAGATATCCCCATTGACGGTATCGTGGTTTCGTTTAACGACATCGCCTATGCCCAGAGCTGCGGCCACACCGGACATCACTATAAGGACGGTCTGGCCTATAAATTTGAAGATGACCTGCATGAGAGCCTGCTGCAGTACATTGAATGGACACCGGGCAGAACTGGAGAGATTGCTCCGGTAGCTGTGTTTACACCGGTGGAAATCGATGGCTGCGAGGTCAGCCGGGCCAGTCTGCACAACTTGTCCTTTATTGAGGATCTGGAACTGATGGCTGGAAACCGGATTCTGGTAAGCAAGCGAAATATGATCATCCCTCATGTGGAGGAAAATTTGGACAGAGGCGGTTTCTCTATGGCGGATACGATTCCCCATGTTTGCCCCTGCTGCGGACAGCCTACCCGCATCCATGAATCAAGCGGAAAGGGCGAAAAGAGCGAGGATCGCATCATCAAGACGCTGTACTGCGATAATCCTGACTGTGAAACACGCCGGCTGAAGAAGTTCGTTCATTTTGTCAGCCAGAAGGCGATGGACATTGAAGGGCTGTCGGAGGCTACACTGGAAAAATTCATTGGTCAGGGATTTATCCATAGTTATCTGGACATTTACCGTCTGGACCGCTACCGGGCTGAAATCGTCCGCATGGATGGGTTTGGTGAAAAGTCCTGGCAGCGCCTTTGGGACGCTATCCAGCAGAGCCGGAATACCACCTTTGAACGGTATCTGATTTCTATGGACATCCCTATGATCGGCAACACTGCCAGCAAGGTATTGGGTCGTGTGTTCCACTATGATTTGGATGAGTTTCGGGATGCGGTCTATGGAGGCTATGATTTTCGGCAGCTTCCGGATTTCGGGGAGACATTGCATAACAATATCCACGACTGGTTCTGTGTAGAAGATAATTTCTGTATTTGGGAGGAGTTACAGACTATGATGAATATTCAAAAGCCTGCTGTGGCAGAACACAGCGAAGACAGGGTGCAGGATAATCCCTTTGTAGGAAAGACTATCGTAGTTACCGGCAAGGTGGAACCCTACACCCGGGACGGAATCAATGACCTGATCGAATCACTGGGCGCCCATGCCGGCAGCTCGGTGTCCAAGAAGACGGATTATCTGGTCTGCGGCGAAAATGCCGGCAGCAAGTTATCCAAGGCCAGGGATTTGGGCGTTACAGTGCTGTCGCCTGCGGAGTTTTTCAGTATGGCTGGTGCTGAGTAAGATAATATAGCATACCATCGGTGTGCTGTCAGTTAATCAATGGGGAGAGAGCCGAAACAGGGCTCTCTCCCCATATCTTTTATGGAAGATTTCAAGTAGGAGGGATTTTAATGCATATCGACAGGATACCGGTTTACCGGGTATATCAGAGGGCTATTGATTTGGAGCTTTACCATTCCTTTGCCGAATTGGTAGTACAGACTTCTCAGGACGATACGGCGAGAAGGACTTACCGACAAACAAGGGCGATGCAGATATGGCAGGTGGAAACGGATGTGTCCGGCTATTTTGAACCATACCATTTGCGTTACCCTGGCGAGGTGTTGGAGCGGTTTGAGGAAAAACTGGGCGATGATGTCCAGGTGTTCCGCGCTCTGGCCCTGGCGCTGGGAAATACCTGTGCGATCCAGTCTGACAATATGTTTGTGGGTAACCAGCGTGGAGCATTCCTCCAGAAATTGCGACGGTCTGCCGGAGAAGATGTGTACCTGCAGGGCGCTCTGTATCTTTTGGAAACAGATGCGGCACAGCGCCATGCCCTGTTGGAGAAACTGGCAGAAAGAGAGTATATGAGAACGGAAGAAGCCCTGTTTGTACTGTCGCTATTTGATGATACGGAACGCGGCTATGAGGCGATGCATACCCAGCTGAGCCGCCTGTTTACACAAAATCGAACACTTTCTCTGGTATATGATTTTGGTGTGCTGGAATGGTTCATCCGGTTCTATGCAGAGCAGGCAAAGAAATACCGCGGGAAAGCCGACCTGGTGCTGCGCACGCTGATGAAACTGCCGTATATGAATGTGAAGCCCGACAGCCGCGAATTTTCGGTTTTGACTAAAGCAGGGTATCGCTGCGATGAAATCATTTTGGCAAACTCTCTCGCTGTATGGGCGGACAGGCTGCCGGATCGGTTGAGTTCCAAGAGCATCACTGCCGAGAAAATCGCAGCGGCGTGTGGGCGGATGCTTCTGAATGCTCCAAAGGATCTTTCGGAAGAATTTTATGAGTATCTTGGCTGGCTGTTTCGGTTCTATGACAGCTTTACGGTCAAGTACGAAGGATTTCAGGGACTCTGGGAAGCGGTTCAATATGGTTTGAACCCCACAGCGCCGAAAACACTGTTATGGATGAATCAAACGATACAGAAAGATTTTCCGTACCGATTTGATGTGTTTGATCCTCAGTACGATGATCTCGCGAAGGAACTGGAGCGGGATAACTATATGGAGTTGTTTACCTTGCAAATGCTGCATTCCAGGCAGGCGATCCCTTTGAAACAGTGGCTTTCCAGATACCAAGAACTAACCGGAGCCGATTATGGAGAATATTTCAGAAGTTGCCATAAGAACAGTGGGCGGGCGTTTGCCTTTCTGGTGGAAAGGAAAGAAATCGATTTATGGGAGTTTTTTGAGCAGCACAGGGATGGTGGCGAATACGCGCCACAACTGAAACTGCTGCGGGAGTATGCCCTAAGAATTTCGAGCTGGAGATGTTTCCGGTTTGTAGAGAGGTTGCTGGCTGAGTATACTTTTCCCCATCTTCAAACGATTTTTGGTGAGCGGTTTTACTTTCACGAATGCTTTGTCAGAAGTGAGGGGTATTACAGCAGAAGAGAATATAAAACATACATCAGCCGGCCATTCCTAACTGCAGAGCAGCAGCGACAGCTTTATGACTGGGTGGAGCTTTCATTTTTCCAAACTGAGCCGGAAAAATATGAGGACTTCGTTTTAAGTGCCTTAAAAGCACCGGAGATCCAACGCCTTTATGATAAAAAAGCGCTGGCAGCGGTGTTGCGGCAGTTTTTTCTCCACAGCGAGTATAACGGCTATGAAATCAACCGGCTGAAGGAAACATTCTATTCCAAGGAAGAGTTGGAGGATGAGCGCAGAGTCGAAGCTGAGAGAAAGGAGCAGGAAAAACGACTGGAGCAGGAAAAACGAACCATACAGAAACGGGAAAAGCTGCAGCAGCTTTATAACGGCAGCGCCGAATCTCTGGTTAAATTCATTGGGGGATATTATCATCAGGACGAGAAGAACGAGGTGCTGAATATGGCGTTTGACAAGCTGGTGGAATGGCCTGTCGGTTGTGTACGGACGATGGAAGCCAAAGGCGCACATGCCTTTTTTGAACTGTGTGGTGAACTGGTAAAGTCTGAACCCCGGCCAAGGCATGAGATTTTGAATATGGTACTGACACTGATCGGAGGTGAAGCAGCATGAGAAATACATTAAAACATCTGACCCTATTGACCAGAATGAAAGATGACGGATTGCTCCCGGCGCTTACAGGCAGCTTTTCAGAGGATGCCATAGCGCAGGCATGTGGACAGGTGGAGACACTTCAATTACAGGAACGGCTGCACATCCGAAAGACAAAGCGGATACAGGAAGAACTGGTTCGGGTGCCGAACTTTGCAGCACTCTATGGTGCGTTGTGCAGGCAGGAGATTGGTGATGAAGAAATTGCTTCGGTCTTAGAGTCGGCAGACGGGTATGGAGAGAGACTGACAGCGTATCCCCAAGAGCAGGTGCTGGCAGTCATGGAATTGGAACTGTTGCCTTCCCTGCGGTTTGAATACCTGAAATACTATTTTCCCTTTGTGATGTATGAAGAAGAGGAGCAGGTCATATTGGATAACCTGCAGACTTTTCCCATTGCGGAGTGGAAGGGACTTTCCATGCTGACGGAGCACCAGCGGGATATGATGCGGCAGCCGTTTCTTGGTTCGTATCTGTTTTGCTGGCATCAAAATGAGCGGAAAGCTCTGGAACTGTTGGAACAGAATCGTCCGCTCCAGAGAGTCTGCATCTTGCTTTATCGGCAAGGTGTGCGGCTGTTTCTGTCAGTAGAGCGCCTGAAAGATCTCCGGTGGATGAAAATGACCGATGTGGGAAAATTCCGCCGGCTGTTGGCTGTATTTGAATATGATGCAGAGGATTTGTCTGCTTTTTTTGACCTCTGGCTGGACAACCATGCCGGACAATATGACCTCAACTGGTTTATCTCCCAGCCACATCCTTTGAGCAAGGAACGGAGGGAAGAAATTTTATGCAACCAACTGAGTTATCTGAATGCTCTGTATGCCGGCAGGCTCCATCTGGATTTTAATGCTGTCCGGCAATTCCAGTTTTCAATTCTCATTTATGCGGTGGAGCATAGAAAAAAGCATTTTTTGGAATTGGTGGATCAGAACAGTGAAGTGTTCCTGTCCTTGGGGCGATACTCTCTATTGTTTGAGCCGGGCTTTTGTGAGCACTGTAACATCAATTCCCTGACGCTGAAGAATTTGAAAGCCAGCGATTCTGTGAACCGCAGCGACAGCTTTTTTACGCTTCTGGAAGAAGGGCAGCAGTACACCTTTGAGGAAATGTATCAGCTTTGGCATCAGAAAGAGGTTTATGTCCGGTTATACACTATGCTGACACCTCTTTCCATAGATCAGCGTTTGCTGACACTGCGGCAGCTGATAAAACGGGATCTGGTCAGCCAGTATACAGGAGATGCAGAGTTGGAGCAGCTTGGAAAATGTCTGCTGGAAAGGCCGTTTAGCGAATGGTATCGGGGTTCATTTGGACATATCTGTGGGCTGACCCGGCGGATTGCCATGGGGCTGCTGCAACACTATACGCAGCTGCAGGCATTCATACCGGATTTCACTACAGAGTCGGATGCGGTATTTGCCCTCAATAATATGATGGCTCTTTTGGAAATGACGGATTGGAAACAGGTGCGCAAGGATATTCTGACAACAGATGCAGACTGGCTGGATCTAAAAGAAAAACTGGCATTTTCAGACGATTTTGTGGAGCAGAACCGGGAGACTGTCACGGAGTTTTTACTGCAGGGCGGCGCGGCTATGGTATGCGCTCTCTATGGGGAACTGGACGGGCAGGAGCTGGCTGTTGAAGCGCTACGACGGATCGTACAGGCTGAATTGATGGGTCAGTTCTATAAACTCAAATATTTTGCCGGTGACCTGCAGCGTGAGATTCGCTACCCTGTCAGCGAGATGCAGGAGAGCTTCTGGAAGAAAAATCTTTCGTTGGCGCGAGGTGCATTTTGGGCAGAAGAGGTGGATGATTTTTACCACACTCTGCGGCTTGGTGAACTTCCTCATAGTACCTGCTTGTCTTACCGTACTGGAAGCCAGAGGGAGTGCCTGTTAGCTGCCTTTGACTCTAATAAGAAGATTGTCCTTGTGAAAAAGGATGAAGCGGTGGTGGCTCGTGCCTGTCTCCGCTTGACAAAAGGTGCATTTCAAAAACCGCCTGCCGTCGATTTTTCTTTTGCTGATCTGTCGCAGGAGAACATGGATAGCGGAAAGCCTGTCACCAGTGAGAAGCCTGTGCTGTTCCTGGAGAGTATCTACACTTTCGGACTCAATGATATTGAAAAAGAGGAAGTAATGAAACTGGCAGTTTCCCTGACGACACAGAAAGCGGCAGAGCTGGGTGTTGTGGCAGTACTTGCAAGACGGTATCTGGGCTGCTATGAACGGGATGAGTATGTGCTTGCACCGTTCTATGTGTACATCTCAAAATCCAAAAACGGATGGCAGTATCTGGACTCTCTGGGCGGAGCAGCATATACCTCGGCAAAAGAGGAGTATGTAGAGCATCCATTCCTGGTCATACAGACTGCCATGCATCATACAGGGGCAAATAACAGAAACGAGGTGGATTATGAATAATAGGACAATGACAACAGTTTATGTGGATCGGGATAGTATTTCCCTCAAGACCCGTTCCAGAAGTGGCTGTTCGCCGCAGCACTTTATTATTTTGAAAAAGGAATTGCAGCGGCTGGAGGAGAAAAAGTATTTGATCACAAAAGATATCCATTCCTATGCAGAACTGCGGCTGTGTGATGCCGTAGGCGGTGCCAAAGTGCTGGAGTTTTCCTTCACATGGCTGAAGGATGCTGGCAGAGACAGCGTTTCCGGTTATACCGAGCGAATAAGACTGCCTTATGAGCCGTTCCGCTCATATGCGGCAGGTGAGAAAGAAAACATTGATGGAACACGGTGGCGGCTGCTGTCCATTCCAGAACAGAGCAGACCAAAGCTGGAGTTTCACAGCCGGAAAAATCTCAAGGCCGTAGTGGAGAATCCTATCCTGCGGCACAAACTGGGGAAGTTTCTGGATCAGCATTTTAACTGGTACAACTACGAACGCATCGTCCTGACAGATGATTACCTGCCTTACAGCTTCTTTTTTGAGGGCTACATGGTACAGGGCACAAAGACCTGCGGCGGAGTAATCCTGCATGGTGAAGAGGACATCCAAACGGCGAAATACGGGATACATACTTAACAGGTTAATAGGAACGGAGCCGCAGGTCGGAGATGATCTGCGGCTCTTTATGTAAGCATAATCACAATAGTCAGCTTGTACTATTCGAGATAAAGAACTATAATCTATCCTATGGAGGTACAAAATGGACTATATGACACTAAAAGAGGCCGCCGGGCAGTGGGGCGTGACACCTCGCAGGGTAAATTATTATTGTGCCGGTGGGCGTATCCACGGTGCTGTGAAAATGGCTGGTGTTTGGCTGATCCCTAAAACCGCAGAGAAGCCGATTGATGGCCGGACAAAACAAGGGAAGGAGCTGAACCATGAATAAAATTTTGATTATAGATGATGACAGAGAACTGTGCGCTTTGATCAAACGCAGCGTACAAACAGAACATATAGAAGCCGATTTTTGTAATACCGGAAAAGAGGGCTTGCAGAAATTAAAAGAACAGGAGTATCAGCTTGTGGTGCTGGATGTGATGATGCCCGGTATGGATGGCTTTGAAACGCTGGAAGAAATCCGTAAAGAGAACAGCCTGCCGATTTTGATGTTTACATCCAAAAATGACAGCATTTCTAAAGTGCGGGGCTTACGGGCCGGGGCGGACGATTATCTGACAAAACCGTTTGATATGGACGAACTGATTGCCCGTATTGCGTCCCTCATTCGCCGCTACACCCGCTTTAATCAGCAAGCCGGAGCCATGCAAAAACTGGATTTTGACGGATTGCAGATTGACCTTGAAAATCGTTCTGTTACGACGGCAAACGGCACTTTTGAACTTCCGCCAAAGGAATTTGATCTGCTCCTGTACTGTGCAAAACATCAAGGTAAAATTTTGACAAAACAGCAGATTTATGAGGAAGTTTGGGGCGAAGAATATTTCTATGATGACAGCAATATCATGGCGATTATCAGCCGGCTTCGTAAAAAATTAGAAGTCAATCCTTCCAGTCCAAAGTATATCCAGACGGTCAAAGGGATTGGCTACCGCTTTAATAAGGAGGTGTAGCTGGTATGGAAATCATCGTTTTCTTGTCCATTGTGATTGCTGTTGTGGCTGTGCTGACTTCCATCGTTCTCGTTCGGCGCGTAAAAAAGCAAATCGCAGAAATGACCGATGCACTGGTTGATGTGAAAAACGGAAATGGCAACCGGCGTATTTTGTCTGCAACAAATGAACTGACAGCGCCTCTTGCCTATGAAATCAATGAGATCGTTGTGTCCTATGAAAGCAGACTTTCGATTGTACGGCAGACAGAAGAAACCAACCGCCAGCTTATGACGAGCCTTTCCCATGATGTTCGGACGCCCCTTACAACCCTTATTGGGTATCTTGACGCTGCACATAAAGGGCTTGTTACAGGGAAAGATCGGGATGATTATATTGAAAGCGCCCGCCGGAAAGCCCATGATCTGAAAGAATATATTGATGTGCTCTTTGACTGGTTCAAGTTAAATTCCAATGAGTTTGCTTTGGAGATCCAGAGCGTTGAGGCCGCAGAGCTGACAAGAAATATCCTGATCGACTGGATACCGATTTTTGAGGATAAACAGGTCGATTATGACATTGACATTCCAGAACAGCCTGTCCGGGTAAAATTGGATATGGACAGCTATATGAGGATTATCAACAATCTCATTCAAAATGTAATTGCTCACAGCCATGCGGACAAAATTAAAATTGCCCTGTCAAAGCAGGGAAATCACATGGAGCTGCTGCTGGCGGATAATGGTGTGGGGATTGAAAAAGAAGATTTGAAACACATTTTTGAACGGCTTTATAAGTGTGATAAGGGTCGGTCTGAAAAAGGCAGCGGTCTTGGCCTTTCTATTGTCCATCAGTTAGTAGAAAAGATGGGTGGAAATATAACAGTTGAAAGTGTACCGGGAAAAGGAACTAAATTTATGTTGCTTTTTCCTTTGGAGATTTAAGCGGGTTCCCGTCCTTGCGGCGGGAACCCTTGTCATTTTAGCCGGATTCTAAATTGCAAGGTTAATGCAAGGTTGCGGCAAGGTTAATGCAAGGTTGGCGTGATAGAATACCTTGCAGAACAGGAGGTTTGAATATGAACACAAATACCATTATTGAAACAAAAAATCTGACGAAGCAATACGGCTCGCAAAAGAGTGTGGCTGACTTGAATATCCATGTGAAGCGTGGGAGAATTTATGGTCTGCTGGGGAGAAACGGAGCCGGAAAAACCACAACCATGAAGATGCTGTTGGGCTTAACAAATCCGACTTCCGGGGAGGTCAAAATCTGGGGAAAGTCCTTGCAGGGAAACGAAAAGAAGTTATTGCCCCGTATTGGCAGTCTGATCGAGTCCCCCGGCTTTTATCCCAATCTGACCGGCACAGAAAATTTGCGTATCTTTGCCACCCTGCGGGGTGTACCAAACAATCATGCCGTCAAAGACGCTCTGGATCTGGTAGGACTGCCCTACAAAGATAAGAAGCTCTTTTCGCAGTATTCCCTTGGTATGAAGCAGCGGCTTGCGATTGCCCTTGCCGTTATGCACGATCCGGAGCTTTTAATTTTGGATGAGCCGATCAACGGTCTCGATCCCATCGGTATTGCAGAAGTACGCTCCTTTATTCGGGAGCTCTGCGATGCAAGAGGAAAAACCATTTTGATTTCCAGTCACATTCTTTCGGAGATTTCTCTGCTGGCTGACGATATTGGAATTATCGACCACGGCGCATTGCTGGAAGAAGAAAGCCTTGCTGAGCTGGAGCAAAAAAGCAGCAAACATATTCGTTTTACGCTCTCTGATACTGCACAGGCGGCAAGGATTTTGGAACGCAATTTCCATGAAAACCATTTTTCTATACAGGACGACCACAATCTGCGCCTGCACAACCTTGATCTGCCTGTTGGGAAAATTGTAACTGCCTTTGTGGAAAACGGATTGGAGGTCTCGGAGGCGCATACTTGTGAAGAAAGTCTTGAAGATTACTTCAAGCGTGTGACAGGGGGCGAAGGAATTGCTTAAACTAATCAAATGCGAATTTTTGAAATTAAAACGGAAGCCATTGGTATTTATTTCCCTACTGCTTTCTGTTTTCATGCCATTGGCTTATGCTTTCTTTCTGGCAGATGTAAACACTGATGTGGATGCTGTAAATGGAGTGATGTCCAGCCTGTTCCAGCTCAGTGCCTATTTGCTTTTGATGCCGCTTCTTGTGATACTGGCTTCCAATCTGCTGTTTGAGGAGCTGGACAATGACACACTAAAAAACCTTGTTACCATACCAATAAATAGAACCAAGTTGGTGCTGTCCAAGATGCTGGTTTTACTATTGTTTGCCGTTGGCTTTATGGCAGTTGGAGGATTGGTAAATCTTGCGGTTTTGCTGTTTCAGGGCTGGGAGCCGGTTGGGTTTTGGACCTTGTTTGGCGTTGGGATAGAAGAAGGGCTGATTATGTGGGTAGGCGCACTTCCATGTATCCTGCTCGTTGTTCTTCTTAATAAAAACTATATCGTGTCGGTCGTGATTACCTTTTTCTATACGACTGCAAATTATATCCTTTCGATGAGCGATGCGTTCCTCACACAGCCTTTTGGTTTGAATATCGGAACCCTGCTTCCGGGACCGCTGGCTTTCCGCTGGACATTCCAATTTTATGACCAAAGCCAGACCAGTGCGGAATTGGCAGACTTGTTGGAACGGATCAGTCCGTATTTCCTGAATAGTGTTCAGGTGTTCGGCGTGATTATTGTGGAGGCGATTGTATTTCTTGCGCTGATTGCGATGGTTTATCGGCGTCAGGAAATCTAAGGGGGTGTAATTATGTGGAATTTATTAAAAGCGGAATTGCTCAAGCTACGCCGGTGCCAAATACTTTGGGTGGGGCTGGTGGCGCTTGCACTCTGTCCGTTGGTGCAATATGGGAGCCAGCTGATTGTGGAGGCGGAGTACCGAAATCCAAACTATGATTTTTCCACTCTGTTTGAGAATGTTGTCTGGGGCAATACGCAGATGTTTTTTCCGATTTCACTGGTGATGATTGGCAGCTGGCTGATTGACAGAGAATCCACCCATGATACGCTGAAAAACATCATGACAATTCCTGTTTCCATGCCGAAAATGCTGGGAGCTAAGCTCTTTTGGGTCGGGATTTTTGCAGTCCTGCTGGGAATATACAGCGTCGGCGTTACCTTGATTACTGGATTGACGGTTGGATTATCGGGACTGACAGTGGAAGTGTTTTTTCATGGAGGTACACAGATCGTGTTGGCAGCTCTGACGACCTATTTGGTCTGTATGCCGCTGATCTTGATTTTTGGGCAGATCCGAGGGGCATATCTGGGCGGTTCCATTCTGGCGTTTTTCCTTGGATATAGCATGCTGTTCTTCAAAGGCGGTATCCTTGCCAGCATCTATCCGTTTTCTGCTGCGCTGATTTTAGTGGGCTTTGACATGAGTGGATATGCCGGAACAACCACAGCCCCGAATCCTTTGCTGGCAGTCATTGGGGTTGGCATCATGGTTCTCTGGGCGGTGCTGTTGTTACTGATGTCCAGTAACAAAAAAGAAAT
>NZ_WKZG01000014.1:0-82954 GCF_009679665.1 Faecalibacterium sp. BIOML-A4
TATGAAGATACGGACAGCTACGTTATCACCAAAACATTTGTAAATAATCGGCAGCATTTTTTGAACCAGCTTCTGAACGAAGAAACGTAATGCCGGGAAAGGACATTCCATATGAGTGATTCTACGTTGAAAGAGCTTTGGCAGCAGGTCGCTGAAAAGAAAAGCTGCGAAGCAAAACAGAAAGAACTGACCGCCCAGAGAGATACGCTTGCTGATTGCCTGAAAAAGCTGGAAAAATCCAAGCTGGCAGAGCAGGCTGATGTGGACCGTCTGGAGGGACACAGCCTTGCCGCATTTTTCTATCAGGTCATCGGAAAGATGGATGAGAAGCTGGACAAGGAACGGCAGGAAGCCTATGCAGCCCGTGTTAAGTACGATGCTGCTCTCCATGACCTTTCTTCCGTTGATGCCGACTTGGATCAGATTCAAAATAGACTGGCACGGCTGTCCGATTGCGAAAGGCAGTATCAAGCTGCTCTTTCCGAAAAAATCAAAAGCATCAAAGCATCTGCCCACCCTGCCGCACAGCAGGTTGCGGAAAGCGAAAGCCGTATTGCCGCGCTGAAAGTCCAAAAACGGGAGCTGCTGGAAGCTATCAACGCCGGAAAGACCGCCCTGCATACGGTCAATGAAGTTCTGGAAACCCTCGACAATGCCGAGGGCTGGAGCACATGGGACGTAATGGGCGGCGGTTTGATGGCCGATCTTGCCAAGTATGAGGAACTGGACGATGCACAGGAACAAATCGAACAGCTCCAAGTGGAACTGCGGCGGTTCAAAACTGAGCTTGCCGACGTTGAGATCACCGCAGACCTTCAGGTTACGGTGGACAGCTTTCTGAAATTTGCAGATTTCTTCTTTGACGGTCTCTTTGCAGACTGGGCGGTTCTGGATCACATCAATCAGGCACAGAGCAGGGTGGAAAACACCAAGGATCAAATCAAGCGAGTCCTTGCACTTCTGAAAAAGATGCGCGAAGATGTTGATGTCCAAATCGCTGACGAAAAAGAAAAGCAGGAGCAGCTTGCGGTGGAAACTGAGCTGTAGGGTTGGAGAGATTACTTTGTGTGCTCGGCGCAACTCGATCGTTTACCCGCCGAGAGAAAGCAACCGTGACCGCCTGTGCGGAATCATCGACACCATCCTTGCAGAGCAGCCGAAGGACTTTGAAGTTTTTCTTCAAAAGCTGATACAGCAGGGCTACGAGGTGAAGCGTGGCAAGCACACGGCGGCGAAGGGCAAGGAGCAGAAGATCAGCAGTGCCGACGAACTGTGGGAACGAGCAACGACGGCGACAGAACGCTATCATGCCATGGGCGATTCCATCAAGGCGGCGGAAACGAGGTTGGCCGAAATCGCCGTGCCGCGCTTCGCAAGTTGGTATCCTCCGTCTATCTGGAAAGCGATTTGAACCTTTCATTCGGAAAAAACGGAAAATTCTTATTTCAACTTGGGTATACTCCTGTTGTGTCCGACATGAAGAAAATCGTTCAGAAAACTGCCGCATTGTCTTTCCCCAAATGGGCGTTAGCCGTATGGGATATGGATACATCAACATTATATATGGTCAAATACGACAGAAGTCATTGATTTTCTTTGTTTATCTGTGATACCATTCGTTACGAGACCAACGGCGTTGCTATCTTCGCCTATGGTGGAGACTCCGGCACTCAAAGAAATTTTCCGAAAAACACAACGAGGTGACCATTTTTGAAACGTCGAACTTTTCTTGTCTGCACCGCTGCACTTTTTTGCGGTGCGCTTCTGGCAGGAGGCTGCACTCAAAAAACTTCTCAGCCCGTCCTTCAGCAAATTGAATACTCCAATTTGGCAGATTCGGATACACAAGCTCTTCTTTCCAAGCTTTTGCAGGATGCCGGCGTATCCGACCTACGGATACAGACCTTCTTTGATCATGTGCAAAAGTTCAACAATGCTGTAGACCCGGCATGGCTCACCACAGGGTTTGAAAATGCCAAGCCTTCGGATCTGAAATACGATCCTTACTCCATGCAGGACGCATGGACGGAAAAATATGACACCTTCCCCGGCTGGAACTGTCGGATTACCGCTTGTGGGCTGTTCGGTGATTTTATCACTGTCACGGGCAAGGCAGACCTTGACTCAGCCGAGGACACCCTGTTTATGGACTATGAAACACTGGATTCTGACCCAGAATCCCTTTGCGGCGACGAACGGCAAAAGTTTGATGCGCTGTTCGCCCCGGTTAAAACCACCAATACGACCGATATTCCTACCCATTTGAAAACGATTCAGCAGGAATGGAAGAAACGCGGTCTCTCCTTCGTGGACGATGATAAGATCCGTCTCGTCTCCGTGGTCCTGCACGATCAGTTCTCTGAAACGGACAATTCTCTTATGATCGGTCATGTCGGCGTTATGCTTTCCACATCGGATGCAGTATATTTCGTCGAAAAGGTCGCTTTTCAGGAGCCGTATCGCTTGTTGAAGTTCAAAAATCGGACCGAGTTGAGCGATTATCTGATGCTGAAATACGACAACTCGTGGGGACAGGATACCGCCCACACCTTTATTATGGAAAATTCAGACTTGATGGACGGCTGGCGCATTCTTGACGAACAGGAAAACGCAAGCTGAAAGTATATTATTCGTTGGAAGCCGTTCGATCTAACAGACCTTTCGCCCTCTGATGCCAAAAGGACGCTGCAACCTCTCACCCAGAGGCGGCAGCGTCCTTTTTATATCAGAATATTTTGTTCGCAGGGGAACTCCGTGCTTATGACAGGGTATGTATAATGTGCAGAGCCATATCAGCATTTTCTTTGTCCACAAACACCTCTGTGACATACCTCGGTTTTATGCCGAGGGTTCCAATTCTCGCTTGGTCAAATGTGTTATGCCGATTGACATCTTTGGATTTACAATAGAATTTAATTCCAGCTGCTGCCAACGCATCCGTGATGCGATTGCATTGGTAAGGGTCAGAAACTGTTGCAACTAGCGATTTGAAAAAATGCTCTAACATAAAGAGACCTCCTTGTATACACTCTAATCTCGCACAAAGCCATCCGGCACATAATGGTCGCTGTATCCATTCGGGAGCTGTTCCAATAGCCGTTCCATGCAAAGTTCCTGCTCTGCCATGATGGAATCATCCGTTGGGTCGTAGACTTGTTGGCTGTGGATCGCATTTTTTATCGGCATGGTTCTACTCTCCTTATTTATAAGGAATCTTTCTCATTTTTCAGTAGATTCTTCCAGATTCTTTCGGTACTGTGCCGGACTGACACCATACTCTTTCTTGAATACCCGGCTAAAATAGAGTGGGTTATCATACCCTACGATCTCTGCAATTTCTCCAATATTGTATTCGGTGTTCTCCAATAAGCTTTGTGCATTTACCATCCGAAGGGACAGGATGTATTGTGCAGGGCTTATTTTCATGTACAGCTTAAAATTACGGATAAACCAGTTCGTACTGATATGCAGCGATTCTGCGTAATCGTCCACACTGACCTTTGTATTATAATTCTCGTTAAAGTAGGCAACGGCGGCTTCGATTTCTTCGGGGATGCTTGTAGTTGTTTTCTCGCTTTCCTGCTGTTGCCTGCTTACTAAAAGCAGAATGATGTTGAAGAGAGAAGCAATATAGTCTTCATAGCCATATTCGCATTGTTGCAGTTCCCGGATGATCTTTCGGAACAGCATTTTGTAATCCGGCAGTGTGCCGCTGTAAAAAACGTGCTTGTCCAAGGGTATTCCGTGATAGTTCAGGATGTTTTTGACATCGTATCCTGTAAAGTGAATCCAGAACACCTCCGGGTGGTCTTCTACATAGTAGACATACTTCTGGATTTCTTTCGGCTGATAAAGCACCATGTGTCCAGAAGTCACCACTTCCTCAACACCATCGAACCAGAAGTGTGCTTTACCAGATGCCACATAGAGGATTTGATAGTCTCTGCGACCCTTTGCCCAAAAAGTAGGTAGCTTAGGGCGTTTTTTCAAGCGATAAGTGCCGCAGCTGCCTACGACCAGCGGCTTTGAGTAGTCTTTGAAATCCAAACGGGAGTTGTTCAAATATCCTGAGTTGAAATACATTCCTGCATCCTCCTCATCTTCAGAGATTTTACAGTGATTTGGGAAATGTTCTATCAAAAAATTACAAACTCTTTGATTTTGTGCATATTCTGTTCCATCTTGTCTATATCTTTTCGTTCCATTAGATTCTATAATATTTTCAGACGGAACGCAAGAGATTTGGGCAACTTGCGTAATGAGAATTCCAGTCTGAAGTGCGCAGCAGATTGGTCGCGCCCACACAAAACAAGCAAGATGGGAGAAAGCACAATGACTGAGAAGCGTTATCTAAAGTGGTATAATAAAGTCGGCTATGGTTCAGGCGATATTGCAGGCAACGTGGTGTATGCATTCCTGTCCTCCTTCGTCATGATCTATCTGACCAACACCGTTGGCCTGAACCCCGGTATTGTCGGCACTCTGATTGCAGTTTCCAAACTGCTGGACGGTGTGACGGACATTTTCTTTGGTTCTTTGATTGACAAAACGCATTCTAAGATGGGCAAAGCCCGTCCTTGGATGCTGTACGGCTACATTGGCTGTGCCATTACGCTGGTGGCAATTTTCGCCATCCCGACCAATCTGGGACAGTTTGCACAGTACGCATGGTTCCTGATCGCATATACTCTGCTGAACGCTGTATTCTACACTGCCAACAACATTGCTTACTCTGCACTGACTGCTCTCGTCACGAAGAACAGTGCCGAACAGGTCGAGATGGGTTCTTGGCGTTTCATGTTCGCCTTTGCCACCAGCCTGCTCATCCAGTCCATCACGCTGGGTGCTGTTACGGCATTGGGCGGTGGTGCTGCCGGTTGGCGCACTGTTGCAATCACCTACGCCATCATCGGTCTGCTTGTCAACACCCTCTCCGTTTTCTCCGTGAAGGAACTGCCGGAAGGCGAATTGGTGGATACCACCGACAAAAAGGAAATCGAGCAGGACGAAAAGTACAATCTGGTTCAGGCTGCAAAGCTGCTTGCTGGTAACAAATATTATATGATGATTTGCGTCACCTACATTTTGCAGCAGATCTACGGTGCCATGATCAGCATGGGCACCTACTATGCAACCTACATCCTTGGCAACCAGAATCTGTTCGGTGTATTCTCTTGGGCAATCAACATTCCTCTGATCATCGCACTGGTGTTCACCCCGACCTTGGTTGCAAAGTGGAATGGAATGTATAAGCTGAATGTAATGAGCTATACTCTGGCAACGATTTCTCGTGCACTGGTTGCTGTAGCTGGTTACATGGGCAGCGGCAATGTGACCTTGATGCTGCTCTTTACTGCAATCGCAGCTCTTGGTCAGGGTCCTTGGCAGGGCGATATGAACGCTGTGATTGCTGCTTGCTCTGAATATACTTGGCTGACGAAGCATAAGCGCGTGGATGGCACGATGTACTCCTGCACTTCTCTCGGTGTGAAGCTGGGCGGCGGTCTGGGTACTGCCATCACCGGCTGGCTGCTGGCAGCAAGCCATTTTGACAGCGCTCTGACCGTTCAGCCGGATTCCTGCATCAATATGCTGAAGATCATGTATCTGGTGATTCCGTTTGCTCTGGATGCCATCATCACCTTCATTCTGTCTCATCTGAAAGTTGAAGAAGCAAATGAAAAACTGCGTGCAGCAGTCTGATAACAAGCCATTATCATTTCTCCTTCATCTGCTGTTCCCCGGAGGAATCCAGCGATTCCTCCGGGGAGGCTGGAGAAATATTATAAAATTATAAAAGGTAAATGAGGAAATACTATGGCTGCATTTGATTTTGCAAAAGTAAAAGACCCCACCTTTTTCAAGGAAAACGTGCTGAATGCTCATGCAAGTTTCCGTACTTACGCTTCCCGCGAAGAATATCGGACAGGCTCCTCTTCTTTGGCGCTGAAGCTGGACGGTATCTGGAAATTCGCCTACGCAAAAAACTACACCAGTGCCATCCCCGGCTTTGAAAAGACAGATTACGATTGCAGCGGCTGGGATGACATTCATGTTCCGGCACACATCCAGATGGAGGGCTACGACATTCCCCAGTACGCGAATATTCAGTATCCGTGGGATGGCCGTGAAGAAGTACAGCCGGGTGAGATCCCGCAGCGGTTCAATCCGGTGGCAAGCTATGTAAAATACTTCGAGCTGCCGGAATCCATGCAGGGCAAGCCCGTCCACATCGAGTTCGAGGGTGTGGAAAGCGGCATGGCTCTTTGGCTGAACGGGTCTTATGTGGGTTACACCGAGGACAGCTTCTCCGCACACGCATTCGATCTGACTCCCTATCTCCAGCTGGGTGTGAACAAACTTGCTGTGCAGGTGTTCAAGTGGACTTCCTCCAGCTGGTGCGAAGATCAGGACTTCTTCCGCTTCTCCGGCATCTTCCGCAGCGTGTGGCTGTACGCCATCCCCACCGTGCATCTGGAAGATATATCCGTCAAAACGCTGTTTGCCGGGGATGATTTTACGCATTCCACGCTGGAAGTTGCATTGCAGGTGGAGGGAAAGGGCGCGGCCCGTCTGACCCTGCGCTGCAGTGAGCTGGAAGTGTTCTCCGAAAAAATCGCACTGAACGGCGGTTCTGCTCTGTTCAGCCATGCGGTGGAGAACCCCCACCTGTGGAGTGCAGAGGACCCGGCTCTGTATGAACTGGAAATCGAGCTGCTGGACAATGCAGGCCATCTGGTAGAGGTGACCGGGCAGAAAGTCGGTTTCCGCAAGTTCGAGTTGAAGAACAATCGGATGCTGCTCAACGGCAAGCGCATCGTGTTCAAGGGTGCCAACCGTCATGAGTTCAGCTCCATTACGGGTCGTGCTGTGGGCGTACACACCCATGAGGAACTGCTTCGGGATATCATCACCATGAAGCAGAACAACATCAATGCCATCCGTACCAGCCATTACCAGAATCAGGATGCACTGTACGACCTGTGCGACGAGTATGGTCTGTATCTGATCGCAGAGAACAATCTGGAATCCCATGGCACATGGGATATTCATCAGGCTGGCATTCGCGGCATCGAGGGCGTTTTGCCCAATGATAAGCCGGAGTGGAAAGCTGTCTTGTTTGACCGCATGAATTCCACTTACCAGCGTGACAAAAACCATCCTGCTGTTCTGATCTGGTCTCTGGGCAACGAATCGTTTGGTGGTGAGACCCTGCTCCAGATGGCAGAGATGGTCCGCCGCTTTGATGACACCCGTCTGGTGCATTACGAAGGTGTGGTCAATGATCCCCGCTTCCTCGAAACCACCGATATCGAGAGCCATATGTACAGCACTGTGAAGGACATTCAAGAGTATCTGGCACAGGGCGATAAGCGGCCTTATATCGAGTGCGAATATTCTCATGCTATGGGCAACTCCAACGGTGCTTTGCACAAGTACACGGAACTTGCCGACCAGAAGAACTGCGGCTATCAGGGCGGCTTCATCTGGGATTATATCGACCAGTCCATCTGGAAAAAAGACCGCTACGGCAAGTGGTTCCAAGCCTACGGCGGCGACTTCGGTGAGCGTCCTACCGACTATAATTTCAGCGGAAACGGCATTGCCTACGGTGGTGACCGTGCTCCTTCTCCCAAGATGCAGGAGGTCAAGTTCTGCTATCAGAACATCGCCGTTTCCATCGACAACTCTGGCTTCGAAGTCTGGAATAAGAACCTGTTCACCTCTACGGATGCTTTCGACTGCGTTGCTCTGCTGCATCGTGATGGAAAGCTGTATCAGCAGCAGGAACTGATCAATATTGATGTTGCTCCCGAAGAGCGTTCCAGCTTCCCGCTGCCGTTTATGGTTCCTGCGCTCCCCGGTGAATATGCAGTGACCATCAGCTTCCGTTTGAAGGAGGACACCAGCTGGGCAAAGAAAGGTCATGAAGTCGCCTTTGGACAGGGTGTGATCGCTGTGGTTCGTTCCATTCCCAGCAAGAAGGTCACGCCGTTTACCGTTATGCACGGTACGCACAACATCGGTGTCCGGGGCGAGAATTTCGATGTTTTGTTCTCCGATCTGAATGGTGGCCTGACTTCCTACCGCTACGCCGGCAAGGAGATGATTCAGGAGATTCCCCGTCCCAACTTCTGGCGCGCTCCCACCGACAACGACTGCGGCAACAACATGGGCGGCGTTCGCGGTCAGTGGAAGCTGGCAAGCCTGTACGCTACCGCCAAGGGCATCGGCAAGGAGATTCCGTCTGTTCATGGCGGCACCATCCTCCAGAACCCCACCTGCGAGGTGGAAGCCGACAGCGTGGTCGTAACCTATCTCTATAACCTCCAGACCAGCCCCGCGGCAGAGTGCAGCCTGCAGTACCGTGTGTTCGGTGATGGCCGCATCCAGACCACCCTACACTATGACCCGGTGGAAGGACTTGCAGCAATGCCGGAGTTCGGCGTACTGTTCAAGATCGACGCTGACTACGACACGGTGGAGTGGTACGGAAACGGCCCTGCGGAGACCTACTGGGATCGTCAGCATGGTGCAAAGCTGGGCATTTACCAGAACAAGGTCGCAGACAACATGGCGCAGTACCTTGTGCCGCAGGAGTGCGGTGCAAAGACCGCTGTGCGCTGGGCAAAGGTAGTGGACCGCAAGGGTCGCGGGCTGCTGTTTACCGCGGATGCCGCAAAGCCCATGTTCTTCTCTGCGCTGCCCTACACTCCCCATGAAATGGAGAGTGCCAAGCATCCTTACGAGCTGCCCCCGGTCCATTACACGGTGATTCGTGCCATCGGCGAGCAGATGGGCGTCGGCGGTGATGACAGCTGGGGTGCCAATGTCCACCCGGAGTATATTCCTGATGTAACCAAGCCTGTGGAGTTCACCTTTACGTTCCGTGGCATCTGATGATTGCCCGCAAACGAGGTGTTCTCTGTGAAAAAAGCGAAAGATCAGCCTGAATCTGAACCAGCCGAACTAGCATCCCTTGTTGGAGAACGGATTAGAAAGATCCGCAAAGAAGAGGGGTTAAGCCTAGAGCTTTTTGCTTTAAGCCATCAATGAGCCACCAGCCGCAAGTGCAGGGTGGAAAACTTCCGCGCCCTTGCGCCTGATAAAAATTGGAACTTTGATTTTCTCGCCCGACTTTGCTGCGGTGGGAGGATCAAAGGAGCGTGCGTTTGAACAAAAAGAAAAAGTCCACAAACACTTCCCCTTATCCCGATGAAGTCATTGACCGTCTGGCGCGGGCATTCTACCCGGCCATCCTTGTCTGCTGGAACAGCGCGGAAGGCCAGCGGTCACTTGTCGGGGCGGAGGCCCCTCCATCTTGCTAACGCAAGACCGTTCGGTCGCCTAAAAGCCCCACTGGGGCTTTCATTGCTCCGCTGCGCTGCGCAAACGCGAGCTTGCCTATGGCAGGCGGAACAGGCTCATCATGCAAACAACGAAAAACAGGAAGTTCCCGCTGGGGAACTCCCTGTTGTACATATCGCTATCGCATGTGGCTTTTGGCAGGGTGCGTCCGGGTGGACGCACCCTATTTTTGTTTCATCGTGGTTGGGTGTACGTCAAAACGCATCACCGCAACTCCTTATAGGTTTCTTCCGGCACCGGCTCGCACCACTCGTTAGAGGTGCCTTCGCCGGGTACTTCCACTGCCAGATGAGAGAACCAGCAATCGGGTGCAGCACCGTGCCAGTGCTTGACCTCCGGGGGAATGTTCACCACATCGCCCGGATGCAGCTCCTGCGGCGCTTTGCCCCATTCCTGATAGTAGCCCCGGCCTGCCACGCAGACAAGGATCTGCCCGCCACCCTTTGCGGCATGATGGATGTGCCAGTTGTTCCGGCAGCCCGGCTCAAAGGTGACGTTGTAAATGCCAACCTGTGCGGTGGACAAGGGTGCCAGATAGCTTTTTCCGCTGAAATATTGTGCAAAACCGTCGTTGGATGCACCGATGGGGAACACCATTTCACTCTGGTGCTTTGCCTTGGCATCCTCTGCAGCGTCCTCTGCCCAGACTTCCTTTGCCATACGGAAAGCCGCCCACGCCTTGGGCCAACCCACATAAAACGCCGCATGGGTCAGGATCTCTGCAATCTCAGTCCGGGTAATACCGTTGTTTTTCGCTGCCGTCAGGTGATACCGAAACGAGGAGTCCGTCAGTCCCTGCGCCATCAGTGCTATCACCGTCACAAGGCTGCGGTCCCGGAGGGAGAGTTTATCCTCTCGGCTCCACACCTGCCCGAATAGTACCTCATCGTTAAGTTCTGCAAATTTTGGTGCAAATTCGCCCAGAGCATCCCGCCCTGCTGTCTGTTTCACTGCCATTTTACACATTCCTCCCCATCTCGTAAGCCTGTGCCATTGCAGAGGTGTTTCGCACCGCACCCGGCTCGTAAACGCCGCATGCTACAAGGACTCCCTTTTCCACGGCACCTTCCACACAGTCTGCATAGCCCCGGAAGCAGGCCAGCGTAGTATCTGCAGAGGATTTTTCCTCGTCTGCCATAGTGGTAATATAGTAGAACTCTTTGTCTTTAACTTCCTGCCACCGTGCCACAGTGCGGTCAATGACCGCTTTCAACTGGGCACTGATGGAGTAGAAGTATACCGGGCTTGCCAGCACAATGACATCGGCATCGATCATCTTTTGCAGGATGTCTGCCATATCATCCTTGTGGACGCAGGCTCCGCCGTGGGTGCTGCAGTAGTAGCAGCCGGAACAGGGAGCCGCCTTTTTCTCAGCGACCCGGATCTTTTCTGCTTTGTGCCCGGCATCCTGTGCTCCACGCAGAAATTCATCGCATAGAATATCAGAGTTACCGCCCTTCCGGGGACTGCCAGACAAAATCAATACCTTCTTGCTCATAGGAACCTCCTTGACAGCGGAGTGCATCCGCATTATGATGTTGATAAAGTTTGATTTTATCATACAACTTAAAGCGCACTTTAAGTCAAGGGATTTTTGAAAAAACGGAGGTTTCAGATGATCTATACCGTAGGTGAAATGGCACAAAAGCTGGGCGTACCTGCCTCCACCCTGCGCTACTACGACAAAGAAGGGTTACTTCCCTTTGTGGAGCGTTCCTCCGGCGGCATTCGGATGTTCCGGGAAAACGACTTCGAGTGGCTGCAGGTCATCCGCTGCATGAAAAAAGCCGGAATGTCCATCAAGGATATCCGGCAGTATATTGAGCTTTCCATACAGGGAGACGACACCATTGACACCCGGCTGGAAATGTTCCGGCATCAGCGCGAGGTGCTCACCCAGCAAATCCAGCAGTTACAGCACACGCTGGAGACCGTGGAGTATAAATGCTGGTTCTATGAAGCCGCCAAAGCCGCTGGGACAGTGGATGTCCCCGGTGCAATGACCGATGCGGATGTGCCGGAGCAGTTCCGTGCCATCCGACAGGAGCTGCGGGGACAGAAGATTCCGAATGGCGAAAAATAAGAAATGCCGTTCCAGTTGCTTTTGGAACGGCATTTCTCTTAATCTTCTAACCCATGGCTCCCGGTTACGTTTTTCAAGTATCCCTCCGGGTCACCGTTCAGAATCAAGTCCGCATAGCCCAGCGGATCATTGTAGATGAGGTAATCCAATTTCGACCTCTGCGCCATGGTCACGTCCAGTGCATTCTCGACCCCGGTGCAGTCGATGGAAATCTTTCTCCCATCCCGGAGCAGCAGTTCCACGCACCCGGTGTCCATGTTGAATTTGCAGGCTCTTTCATCGTACTTCATGTTCATGTCTTCCTGAAATCATGTTGTGGCTTATGTCGGTCAATCTATGATTTCGGATTTCATCTTCCACGGACACCTGCATGGAACTTGTCGGAGCAAAGCCCCTCCATCTGCTAACGCAGACCGTTCTGTCGCTTAAAAGCCCCTCTGGGGCTTTCATTGCTTCGCAAACGCTAATTTTCCGAAGAAAACAAATAATCCGAACCCATCCCCTATTGGAAACAAGTTCGGATTATTTTTGTTTGGTCCGAGTGGCGAGAATCGAACTCACGGCCTCTTGAACCCCATTCAAGCGCGCTACCAAAACTGCGCTACACCCGGATATCGACCGCCGCTTCCCTACCGAAGCGTGGCGACATGAGATATTATACTCAGATACAGCAGTTTTGTCAACAGATTTTTACAATTTTCTTTGCTTTTTTCGTAAAAAGTCTGATTTTTGCGAAAGTACGCGCTTTATTCATTTTTGTTCTTTCGCTTGCAGGAGCTTGTCTTTTTCCAAAAGCGGTTTCAGATATTGACCGGTAAAGCTGCCTGGCACCTCTGCCACCTGTTCGGGCGTGCCTTCGGCCACGATCTCGCCGCCTGCGCTACCGCCTTCAGGGCCAAGGTCAATGATATGGTCGGCGCACTTGATAAGATCCAGATTGTGCTCGATGACAATAACCGTGTTGCCCGCATCTACCAGCTTCTGCAGCACCTCGATCAGGCGGTGCACATCTGCAATATGCAGGCCGGTAGTAGGCTCGTCCAGAATATACACGGTCTTGCCAGTGCTGCGGCGGGCCAACTCATTGGCCAGCTTCACGCGCTGTGCTTCGCCGCCGGAAAGGGTGGTGGCGCTCTGGCCCAGTGTTACATAACCAAGACCCACGTCCAGCAGGGTCTGCAGCTTGCGGGCGATCTTGGGTTGGTTGGAAAAGAATACCACTGCTTCCTCCACGGTCATGTTCAGCACATCGGAGATGGTCTTTTCCTTATACTTCACTTCCAGCGTTTCGCGGTTGTAACGCGCCCCCTTGCATACCTCGCAGGGTACGTACACATCCGGCAGGAAGTGCATCTCGATCTGCAGAATACCGTTGCCCTCACAGGCTTCGCAGCGGCCGCCCTTGACATTAAAACTGAAACGCCCCGGGCCGTAACCGCGCATTTTGGCATCCTGTGTCTGGGAGAATACCGTGCGGATATCATTGAACACACCGGTATAAGTGGCCGGATTGGAGCGCGGCGTACGGCCAATGGGCTGCTGGTCGATACCGATGACCTTATCCACAAATTCCAGCCCTTCTACCCCATCGCATTTGCCTGCGCGGGAACGCGCACCGTTCAGCTCGCAGGCAAGCGTCTTATACAGAATTTCGTTGATGAGGCTGGACTTGCCGGAGCCGGAAATGCCGGTAACGCAAATAAACTCTCCCAGCGGGAATTTCACGTCGATATTGCGCAGGTTATTTTCCCGTGCACCCCGTACAGTAAGGTAATTGCCGTTGCCGGTGCGGCGGGTCTGCGGTACGGCAATGCGTTTGCGGCCGGAGAGATAATCGCCGGTGATACTGCGCTTTGCCTTGCAGATGTCCTTCACGCTGCCAGCGGCTACGATCTCACCGCCATGCACGCCTGCGCCCGGGCCTACATCCACGATATAATCCGCGCTGCGCATGGTATCTTCATCGTGCTCCACCACAATGACTGTGTTGCCGAGGTCGCGGAGATTTTTCAGGGTGGCAATGAGCTTGTCGTTATCGCGCTGATGCAAGCCGATGGACGGCTCGTCCAGCACATAGAGCACGCCGGAAAGCGCACTGCCGATTTGAGTGGTCAGGCGGATGCGCTGGCTCTCGCCGCCGGAAAGAGTGCCTGCTGAGCGGGCCAGCGTGAGATAATCCAGACCCACGCTCTGCAAAAACTGCAGGCGGTTCCGGATCTCCTTCATGATCTGGCCGCCGATCTGCTTCTGTTTTTCGGTCAGGTTCGGTTCGTTCTCGGCAATGAATTTCAGCTCGTCCCGGATGGACATTTCGCAGAAATCGCTGATGTTCTTATCCCCGATGGTCACAGCCAGCACCACGGGTTTCAGGCGCTTTCCGTGGCAGTCCGGGCACTCCACGCCGGACATGAAGCTGCCGATTTCTTCCTTCATCCACTCGCTGTTGGTCTCGCGGAAGCGGCGCTCAAGGTTCTCCACGATGCCCTCGAAGGTATTATAATACACACCGCTTCCGAACTCATTCGTGCGATGCATCTCAATTTTTTCGCCATTGGTTCCGTACAGCAACGCATTGACAGCTTCGGTGCTCATCTCTTTGATGGGCGTATCCAGCGTAAAGCCGTACTTTTTGCCAAGGCCAAGGTAATACATTTCGGATACAGACCCCTCGGCATAGTACCAGCCGCTGGCCTTGATGGCACCCTCACGGATGGAAAGGTTCCGGTTGGGCAGGATGCGTTCCTCGTCCACTCGCATAAAAGTGCCAAGGCCGGTACACTTTTCGCAGGCTCCCAGCGGGTTATTGAAGGAGAAGAGCCGGGGTGACAGGTCGCTGATGGAAATGCCGTGCTCCGGGCAGGCAAAGTTCTGGCTGAAGGTCATACAATCGCCGCCGATCACGTCCACTTCGGCGATGCCGCCGGTAAGCGCCAGCGCGGTTTCCAGCGAATCTGCCAGACGGCCCCGGATGCCCTTGCGCATGGCAAGGCGGTCCACCACGATTTCCACCGTATGCTTGATGTTCTTTTCCAGCTTGATCTCTTCGTCAAGATCATACAGGTTGCCGTCGATCTTCACACGAGCATAGCCACCGCGGCGGGCAGCATCCAGCTCTTTCTGCTGGGTGCCTTTGCGCTGGCGCACCACAGGAGCCAGCACCTGAAACTTCGCACCTTCGTCCAGTTTGAGTACCGCGTCCACCATTTCGTCCACGGTCTGCTGGCTGATCACCCGCCCGCACACCGGGCAGTGGGGCACGCCCACGCGGGCGTACAGAAGTCGCAGATAATCGTAGATCTCCGTCACGGTGCCCACGGTGGAACGCGGGTTGTGGCTGGTGGTTTTCTGGTCGATGGAAATTGCCGGTGACAGACCGGTGATCTCATCCACATCGGGCTTGTCCATGCGGCCCAAAAACATGCGTGCGTAGCTGGAAAGGCTTTCCACATAGCGGCGCTGGCCGTCGGCATAGATGGTGTCGAACGCAAGGCTCGACTTGCCCGAACCGGAAAGGCCGGTCATGACGATCAGCTTTTCCCTCGGGAGGGTCAGGTTAACATTTTTCAGGTTGTGCTCGCGGGCACCTTTGATGACGATTTTATCGTTTGCCAAGGTATTTTCTCCCTTTTCGTTGTGTCTGTGAATGATTCTGTTTGCGCTCCGTTTCTGCCGCAGAGTCCACCGTCGGGTTCTCGCCCCGGCGCAGTCGGTCGATCTGGTCACGCAGGAAGGCCGCGTGTTCAAACTCCAGCAGCTTCGCCGCTTCCTTCATCTCACGGGTCAGGCGCTCGATGGCGGCCTCCCGCTCCATCCTGCCCATGCGGCGGGTGTTCAGCTTAGCGTTCTCCGCTTTATCGCTGATCTCAATGCTGTCTGCAATGGCCTTGACGATGGTTTTTGGCACGATGCCATGTTCTTTATTGTAGGCCATCTGGATGGCGCGGCGGCGCTCGGTCTCGGTGATGGCGCGGTCCATGCTGTCGGTGACGATATCCGCGTACATGATGACAAGGCCCTCGGCATTGCGGGCCGCGCGGCCAATGGTCTGGATCAGGCTGGTCTCGCTGCGCAGAAAGCCCTCCTTGTCGGCATCCAGAATGGCCACAAGGCTCACCTCGGGCAGGTCAAGACCCTCGCGCAGCAGGTTGATGCCCACCACAACATCAATGGAGCCAAGGCGCAGGTCCTTGATGATCTCCATGCGCTCAAAGGTATCCACCTCGTGGTGCATATACTTGACCTTGATGCCCTGTTCGGTAAGGTAGTCGGTCAGGTCTTCGGCCATTTTCTTGGTCAGCGTGGTCACGAGAACGCGCTCGTGCCGCTGGATGCGGGTATTGATCTCGCCCAACAGATCCACCACCTGCCCTTCCACCGGGCGCACCGAAATGAGCGGGTCCAAAAGGCCGGTGGGCCGGATGACCTGCTGCGCCACCTGCGTGCTGTTCTGCCGCTCGTAGTCGCCGGGCGTAGCCGAAACGAAGATCATCTGGTTCAGCTTGGACTCCACTTCCTCGAACTTGAGCGGGCGGTTATCGAAGGCGGACGGCAGGCGGAAGCCATACTCCACCAGCGTTTTTTTGCGGGCATAGTCGCCGCCGTACATGGCGCGCACCTGCGGCAGGGTAACATGGCTCTCGTCCACAAACAGCAGAAAATCATCCGGGAAATAATCCAGCAGAGTGGTGGGCATACTGCCCGGCGCACGGCCCGAAAGCACCGCCGAATAGTTCTCGATGCCTTTGCACATGCCCACCTCGTTAAGCATCTCCATGTCGTAATTGGTGCGCTGGGCAATGCGCTGCGCCTCGATCAGCTTGCCCTCGGCGGTGAACTGCTTCACCTGTGCGTCACACTCGGCGCGGATCTTTTCCAGTGCTGCGGCCTTCTTCTCGGCGCTGACGATATAGTGGCTGGCCGGGAAGATGGCTACATGCTTGACTACATTCTGTTTGGCCCCGGTGAGAGGGTTGAACTCCGTGATGCGGTCGATCTCGTCCCCAAAAAATTCCACCCGGATGGCAAGCTCGCTCATATAGGCAAGATAGATGTCCACGATATCGCCGTGCACACGGAACTTGTTGCGCACAAAATTCACGTCGTTGCGCTCATATTGCAGAGTGACCAGCTTCTGGCACAGCTCGTCCCGCTCCATCTGCATGCCGGGGCGCAGGCTGATGACCATGCTGCGGTAGTCGATGGGGTCGCCCAGCGAGTAGATGCAGGAAACCGATGCTACAATGATCACATCCCGCCGCTCCGAAAGCGCCGCCGTGGCCGAATGGCGCAGGCGGTCGATCTCGTCGTTGATGGCGCTGTCCTTTTCAATATAGGTATCCGTGCTGGGGATATAGGCTTCCGGCTGGTAGTAATCGTAGTAGGAGACGAAATACTCCACCGCGTTGTTGGGGAAAAACGACCGGAACTCGGTGCACAGCTGGGCCGCCAGCGTTTTGTTGTGGGCCAGAACCAGCGTGGGCCGGTTGCATTTTGCAATGACATTGGCCATGGTAAAGGTCTTTCCGCTGCCGGTAACACCCAGCAGGGTCTGGCAGCGGTCGCCCCGCTCCACGCCTTTCACCAGTGTTTCAATGGCCTGCGGCTGGTCGCCGGTGGGCTGGTAAGAGGATACCAGTTCAAATTTTTCGTCTGCCATCTTCCCTCTCCTCTCCGGCCCTCGCGCAAAGAACCACAATCAGTTGTATTTTACGGTTTGATTATAGCACACCAGTTTTATAATGTAAACACTTTTTTGTTGTTTCACAGATCAAGGCCAGAAAAGCGTACCTGTTTTAAAGTCATAGATCGGCAGGCGGTTTGCGTCCCGCATGGAGAAATACTCCGTATCGGTCAGGATGAAGTGATCCAGCAGATGGATGTTCACAAGGCCCAATGCCCGGGCAATATTGCCTGTGGCCTCCAGATCCTCCATGGAGGGCAAGGCCGCACCGTTGGGGTGGTTGTGGCTGAGCACCACCGTGTCAGTGCCGCCCTTGATGGCCGCAGACACCACATCCTTGATGTCCAGACTTACCCGGTCGGTGGTGCCTTCCCGCAGCCAGACCGCCGCGCGCACCCGCTTACGGCTGTCCAGACTGACCAGCATTGCACGCTCGTAATCCGACCACGCAAACTTCGCCATCAGATAGCTGCCCATCTGCTCCGTAGTTCTGATGCAGCGGGTAGTGCTGGTACGGCTGCGGCCATAGTAGCGGCTGATCTCCGGCAGCAGATGCAGCATCCGGGCTGTGGCCGGGCCTACGCCCTCCACAGTGCACAGCTCTTCCTCGCTGGCTTCCAGCACAGCGGCAAAATCGCCAAAGCGGTCGATCAGGTCGTGAGCGATGCCGTTGGTGTCCTTCTGGGCGTTGGTGAGGTACAGCACATATTCCAGCGCTTCGTGCTCGGCCAGACTGTCCAGACCGTAGTTCTGCACCCGTTCGCGCATCCGCTGGCGGTGTCCCTGATGCCGTTTGTGTTCTGCCATTGCGGTACTCTCCTTCTGATTCATTCCTTATAATAGTACCCATTTTGCGCCCGGAACTCAAGGCTTTGCGGTAAAATAGTTTTGATCCGGGGCGTTTCCGCGTTGACTTGCAGCCAAGGCTGTATTACTATAAAGGTATCTCTTGAAAATTGAGGAACATTTATGAAACAATATACCGCAACCGCCAACGACGACGGCGTTCGTCTTTCCCGCTTTGTGCAGAGCGTGACCCGCGATTTTCCCACCAGCCTTTTGTACAAGAGCTTCCGCAATAAGCGCGTGAAGGTAAACGGAAAAAAGGCCGTGCCGGAGTACCGCATTCAGGCAGGCGACCTGATCGAGCTGTACATCAACGACGAGTTTTTCCCGCCGGAAAGCGCAAAAACCGTGCAGAAAGCCGCGCCGAAAAAAAAGCAGAATCAGCCCAAGGTCAATGTCATTTATGAGGACGAAAACATTGCTGTGCTGTACAAACCCACCCACCTTTTGTGCCATAGCGACCGCACCGGCGATGCAAACCTTGTGGACGCTTTTACCCAGTATCTGGCCGAAAAAGGCGAGTACGACCCCCACGGCGAGAACCGGTTCAAGCCCGGCATTTGCAACCGGCTGGACCGCGGCACCGAGGGCCTTGTGATCGCCGCCAAGAGCTACACCGCCCTGCGGGACATGAACGAGATCATCCGCACTGACCTACTCAAAAAGGAGTACTACACCATCACGGTGGGTATCCCGCAGTCCGGGCGGTTCACCGCATGGTGGGAGCACGACGAGAAGAACAACAAGGTAAGCATCCATGCACATCAGTCGCAGGACGAGCGCCGCAAGCAGATCATTACGGACGTGGACGTACTGCGCACCGCCGGGCCGTTCGCCCTGTGCAAGATCGGCCTTGTCACCGGCCGTACCCACCAGATCCGTGCACATCTGGCCTATCTGGGCCGTCCGGTTCTGGGCGACATCAAGTACGGCAACCGCAAGATGAACGAGCGCACCGGCACCAAAACGCAGGCCCTGTGCGCTGTGCGGGTCACTTTCCTTGATATTCCCGAGGAAAACACCCTGCATTATCTCTCCGGCAAGGTCGTCAAGCTGAAGGACCCGCAGATCATAAAGCAGTTCGATGCGCTGGATAAGAGCAAGGCAGCGGAGAAAAACGACCATGCATAAAGCGGAAACAAAAAAGCGGCCGCTGTACTTTACCGTACAGCAGCCGTTTTTCTCTTTATTCTTTACTTTTTGTCGGAGTCCTGCTCCGCCTTTTCCTGCGATTCCTGTTCACGGCGCAGCTCTTTGATGCGCTTTTTCTCGCTCTGGACATGGGGCCATGGCCAGCTGAAGCCCTCATTTTCGCGGCACCATTTGACCAGCGGATAGAAGGCGAAAGCCAGACCGAAGAGGTACAGCAGAGCGTACAGCAGGGCATCCAGCGTGATGAGTGCATCCAGTGCACCAATCACCGCCACCACGCAGCCTGCCTTCAAAAAGAACAGGCCATTCTGGCGGCAGTATTCCTCAAAGTGCTCCGCCTTGACGGCACGGCGGCCCTGATCTCCCCAGACACGGGGATTTTTCATGACCGAATAGCCGTAGAATACCATCATCAGACCAAGGGTGAGCTGAAAGCCAAAAAACATTTATGATACCTCTTAATCTTCAAACAGCGGCTTCATCAGGGGCAGGAAATCCAGCGTTGCAAAGTAATCGCGCGGCGTCTCGGCACGGCGGATCAAACGGTGGGTGCCATCCTCGCACAGCAGCACTTCGGCGCTGCGCAGCTTGCCGTTGTAGTTGTAGCCCATGGCAGAGCCGTGTGCACCGGTGTCGTGGATATAAACGATGTCGCCAATGTCGATCTTGGGCAGCATCCGGTCAATGGCAAACTTGTCGTTGTTCTCGCACAGACCGCCCACCACATCGTACATATGGTCGCAAGGCTCATTTTCCTTGCCCAGCACGGTGATGTGGTGGTAAGCGCCGTACATGGCCGGGCGCATCAAGTTGGCTGCGCAGGCATCCAGACCGATGTATTCCTTATAGATGTGCTTTTCATGGATGGCAGTTGCCACCAGTGCGCCGTAGGGGCCGGTGGTAAAGCGGCCCATCTCAGTAAAGATGGCCACATCGCCCATGCCTGCGGGCACCAGAATTTCCTCAAACTTCTTGCGCACACCCTCGCCGATGGCCATGATATCGTTCTCGGTCTGCTCCGGGCGGTACGGGATGCCCACACCGCCGGACAGGTTGATATAACCGATGTGCACACCGGTGGCCTTCTGCACCCGGACAGCCAGCTGGAACAGGATACCTGCCAGCTCCGGGTAATACTCATCGGAAATGGTATTGGAAGCAAGGAAAGCGTGGATGCCGAAGTTCTTGGCACCCTTGGCGGCCAGCTTCTTGTAGCTTTCGATCATCTGCTCCTCGGTCATGCCGTACTTGGCATCGCCGGGCTTGTCCATGACCTGAAAGCCCTCTTCGCTCTCGCCTAGACTGAAGGTGCCGCCCGGGTTATAGCGGCAGAAGATGTTCTCCGGCACACCGGCGACACGCTCCAGAAATTCCACCATGGTGGCATCGTCCAGATTGATGTAGGAGCCCAGCTCGTAGGCCTTCTTCATATCCTCCACGGGAGTCTGGTTGGAGGAGAACATGATTTCACTGCCGGAGAAACCGCACACCTCGCTGAGCATCAGCTCAGTCAGGGACGAGCAGTCCACGCCGCAGCCCTCCTCCTTGAGGATCTGCAGGATGACAGGGTTTGGCAGAGCCTTGACGGCAAAATACTCCTTGAAGCCTTTGTTCCAGCTGAATGCCTTGTTGATGCGGCGGGCATTTTCACGGATGCCCTTCTCATCGTAGACATGGAACGGCGTGGGCACATCCTGAATGATCTCCTGTGCCATCGCCTCGGTCAGAAACGGTTTCTTTTCCATAGTAACATCCCTCTCATTTTATATGCACGCGGCCGATCGCCGCAGTGACATCAGTAGAAACTCCTTTCGTCATCGCTGATGCGATGCCACCCATTCCCCTTTTTGTCGCTGGCGCGACATCTGTTTTTCTCTTTGTTACCTGTGGTGACATTTCTCCCCGGCGCGGGGAGAATCTGTCCCGGCCGGGGGAAGTCTTTCTCAAAGAGGGAGGCTTTGCCGCACGGACAGGCTCCCGCTTTGAGGGGGCTGTCTGCGCAGCAGACTGGGGGAGTTTACAGCTTCAGATTCTGGCGGGTGGGGGTGAAGGTCGGGATCATCTTTGCCAGCTGCTGCACCACACCCTCGTCGTTGTGCTCTGCCGCAGCGGCAAGCTCCTGCAGCTGCCCGTAGAACTCGGCCAGATCGATGCTGCGCGGCGAAGCCACAAAAATTTTATTGTGCTGGGTGCGGCGCATCTTATCCTGCTCCTCGTCCATCATCAGCTCTTCGTAGAGCTTCTCGCCCGGGCGCAGACCCACGATCTTGATCTCCATATTCACGCCCGGCTCATAGCCGTAAAAGCGGATGAGCTGCTTGGCAAGATCCATGATCTTGACCGGCTCGCCCATGTCCAGCACATAGATATTGCCGCTTTCGGCCAGCGCACCAGCCTGCAGCACCAGCTGGGCCGCTTCCGGAATGGTCATAAAGTAGCGCTCAATGTTGGGATCCGTCAGGGTGACAGGCCCGCCTTTTTTGATCTGAGCCTCAAACAGCGGAATGACGCTGCCGTGGCTGCCCAGCACATTGCCAAAACGCACAGCCACACACTTCATATCCGTGTTGCCCGCAAAGGTCTGGATGAGCATTTCGCAGATGCGCTTGGTACAGCCCATCACACTGGTGGGGTTCACAGCCTTATCAGTGGAAAGCTGCACGAACCGCTCCACGTCGTGTTCGCTGGCGCTCACCAGCAGATTTTTGGTGCCCAGAACATTGTTCTTGACCGCTTCTGCAGGGCTGACCTCCATCAGCGGCACATGCTTGTGTGCTGCCGCATGGAACACCACAGTGGGATGATAGGTTTCAAAAACCTCATCCAGACGCTTTTTATCGCGGATGGAGCCAATGAGCACCGTTACCGGGATATCCCGGCCGTACTTCTGCTGCAGCTCCATCAAAAGCTCATAGGCGCAGTTCTCGTAGATATCAAAAATAAGCAGCTTGCCGGGCTTGAAGCGCATCACCTGACGGCACAGTTCGCTGCCGATGGAGCCGCCGCCGCCCGTGACCAGAACGGTCTTGCCGGTGAGGTAGCCGGAGATCTGATCGGTATCCAGCGTCACTTCCTCACGGGAAAGGAAATCCGCCGGGTTCAACTCGCGGAAGGCTCCCTGCTGCGGTGTACCGCTGCCCACCAGCTGCGGGTCACTGAGCAGCTGCACCGCACAATGGGTGCTGACGCACAGATCGATGACATGGTTCAGCTTGCTGCCCTTCAGGGTAGGAATGGCGATGATGATGCTGTGGATGCCGTAGCGCTTGCACAGGTCCGGGATATCCTCCAGCGTGCCCTTCACCGGCACCCCGTGGATGGTCTGGTTGAGTTTTGTGGGATCATCGTCCACCGCCACCACCGCGTGACCATATTCCTTATTGGATTTGCACACGTTGATGGCCCATGCACCGGCTTCGCCTGCACCTACGATCATCACCGGGCGGTTGGGGTCCTTGCTGGCAGCGCCGCGCAGCTTTTCGCCCAGCGGGTGGTTCAGGAACAGCCGCCATGCCAGACGGCTGCCGCCCACCAGCAGGAAGATGAGCACCGCCGCCATACAGTTGGCGGAGTTGAACAGCACGCCGTGGATGCACAGACGGTTGACACAGTAGACGACAACGGTAGGCACAGCCACCGTTCCCGCCAGACGCATCAGGTCGCGTTCACCGGCATACTTCCACAGTACGGAGTACAGCCCGCTGAACAGAAAGCTGGCAATGTACACCGCCACGATCCATGGCAGATTTTCGTACAGAAGCTCACGGTTATGCGGCCACCAAGCAGCTTCCACTGCTCCGTCTGCACGCAGCAGCAGCGCAAAATAAAAGCTGAATGCAACAATGGCTGCATCCAGCAGCACAAGCAGCGCCCGGCGCGCAAGCACCTGCGGTGTGTTCTTTTTATCTTTCACAAAAAAGTCCTCTTTTACATACGGCACAAAAGCCGCAGTTTTGGCCGGAAAAGCTTCCGGTTTCACAGAGTATCCGGTACACCGGACAGCCCTATCTTTATATTATACTCAGAACACTGCAGAATGTCCAGAAAATTTGAATCCGCTGCCAAACTCCCTCTATTTTTTCGGTCTGCCGGGCCGGTGCGCAGCCCAGAGCGCGGCTGCTTCCTCTCCAAGGCCCAGCGGCCATGCCGCCAGCAGGAACACTCCTGTGGTAGCGCAGCCGCCTATGCCCAACGCGGCCAGCTGCAAAGGCAGCCGAGCCGCAAACCCATCCGCAAGCAGCTTCCGCAGCGCCATGCCAGCCGCCGCGGCCAGCACAGCTGCCAGTGCCGGTGCACCCAGCCAGCGGCGGAATGCATGCTGCGTGCCGCTGGAAAACAGCAGATGCCCGGTGTTGGCCGCACAGGTGTACAGGCTGGAAAGCAGGATCACTGCCAAAAAGCCCTTCATGCCAAAGCGCGGCAGCAGCGCCACCACCCCGCCAATGCGCAGGATGGAATCCCACACGCTGTAGCGGAAGGCCGCCTTCTGCTCCCCTACCCCTTTCATGGCACCGTCCACCATGCTTTCCAGATACATCAGCGGCATGGCAGGAGCCAGCGTTTCCAGATAAAACCCGGCATCCGCACTTTGGTACAAAAGCTGTGCCAGCGGCCGTCCCCACACCCAGAACAGCACCCCTGCCAGCGCGGAAAAATAGCCGGTAAGCCGCAGCATCCGGTCCAAAAGTGCGTTGAGCCGTTCGGTTTGGCCCAGAATATGAGCCTGCGTGATCTCCGGCATCAGCAGCACCGAAAGACTGCCCAGCAGGCCAAATGGGAACGTAAGCAGCGGCAGAGCCATGCCTTTCAGTTCTCCGTACTGCTCCAGCGCGGCGGTGCGCCCGCCCGCGTTGATCAGATAGACCGCAAGGCAGGCGGGCACCAGCATATTCTCCGCCGTGTGCAGGGCGCTTGCCAACACCCGCCCTCCACCGGCCACAGGATCTCCCACAGACGGCGGGCAGGGTCTGCCGGGCGGACGGCTTTTTGCCCCGCAAAGGCACTGCGGGCATCCCGCCGGTAAAAGGCCAGCATGCACAGCGCCGACACCGCTTCGCTGACGGCGGTAGCTCCCAGCACCAGCATACAGCGCACGCCCACCGCAAGGCCCTCGGTGCGGGTAAGCGCCAGTGCCACCAGCGCGATGCGCACCGTCTGCTCCGTAAGCTGGCTGAACACATTGGGAGCTACATGCCGTCGGGCGATGAAAAAACCGCGCAGCACCGCCGAGACCGCCATCCATGGCATTCCCAGCGCTGAAACGCGCAAAGCACCGACGGCGCGGACATCGCCAAGCCACAACCGGGCCGCAAGATCCGCTGTCGCCAGCTGCAGCAAAGCGGCAAACAGCCCCAGCACAAGTCCCGCCGCCAGCAAACGGCGCAGCATGCCGCGGGCCGCACCGCGGGCAGAGTCCGGACCGCTGAGTTCTTCGGCCATGAGCCGGGTAGCTGCCACCGAGACGCCCGCCGTTGCCAGCGTGACGAACAGTGAATACACCGCCAGCACCAGCTGGTAAAGGCCCATCCCCTCGCCGCCCAGCTCGTTTGCCAGCCAGATGCGCAGGCCCATGCCGGCCAGCCGCAGCACCACGTCTGAACCGGTGAGCAGCGCCGCATTTTTCAAATAGCTCTGCCGCATGGCGCACCTCCTGCCGGAATGTTCCGGTTCCAGCATATGAAGCGGCGGAACAGGATATGCAAAAGCAGAGCGGCGCGGCGGGTTGTTTCCTGAGCGCTTTTATGGTATAGTAAAGGGGCGGCTTTTATATGGCCGTATTCTGTTTAAGGAGGAAGCACACGGCCAATGCCTCTGAGCCAGCCGTGCGCAAAAAGAGAATGAGCGAAGAATGTACTCATGACTGCTCCAGCTGTGGAGCAGCATGTTCTTCCCGCGATGCAGCACCCAAGCACGATGCCCCCAACCCCAACAGCAGCGTCAAAAAAGTCATTGGCGTTGTGTCCGGCAAGGGCGGCGTTGGCAAGAGCATGACCAGCGCCCTGCTGGCCTGCGCCATGGCACGCCGCGGCTACCACTGCGGCATTCTGGATGCCGACATCACCGGCCCGTCCATTCCCAAGCTGTTCGGCATCCATGGCCGTGCCATGGCCGACGACAAGGGCTGCTGGCCCATCCAGAGCCGCATGGGCATCGATGTCATGAGCATCAACCTGCTGGTGGAAAATGAGGAAGACCCCGTTGTGTGGCGCGGCCCGGTGATCGCCGGTGCCGTCAAACAGTTCTGGACCGATGTGGTTTGGAAGGACGTGGACTTTCTGTTCGTGGACATGCCTCCGGGAACCGGTGATGTGCCCCTGACCGTGTTCCAGAGCCTGCCGGTGGACGGCATTGTTGTGGTGGCAAGCCCGCAGGAGCTGGTGAGCATGATCGTGGCCAAGGCCGTGAACATGGCTGAGATGATGAAGGTGCCCATGCTGGGCATCGTGGAGAACATGAGCTACATCGTCTGCCCCGACTGCGGCAAGCACATCAATGTGTTCGGTGAGAGCCATGTGGATGAGGTGGCTGCAAAGCACGGCCTGCCCGTGCTGGCCAAGTGCCCCATCGATCCCCAGCTGGCTGCGCTTTCCGATGCCGGTATGATCGAGACCTACGGCGGCGAGTATCTGGAAGGTGCCGCAGATGCCTGCGAAAAGCTGCTGAAGAAGTAAAAATCGTTTCTCTGCCCTGTGCCGTTTGCGTGGTGCAGGGCTTTTTGTTTGCAGAAAATATGGCTTTCTGCGCCTGCAGAATGCAGCAAAATGGAGAAAAGACGTTCTTTTCCGTATTTCTTTTGTTCTGCCAACGCTTTAAAAAACAAGGTTCTGTGCCGTTTTTTTCTTTTATTTTTCGTTTTGTGAAGCGGTCTCAACTTTTCATCTGTTTTTTTGAAGCATTTTCTGCTTTCTCGCTATTGTCAAACCCACAGAAATGCTTTATAATAATAAAGCGGTCTGCAGCCATAAGCAGGCCGGTGTGTAAGAACGGAAATCCGGGATCGTCCCAAAGCGTTTTAGCAGCGCGTCCGCTGTGCGGCGGGCCGGGTGGTCTCGTCTTTTTCAAATTTTATAGAGTAATTGGGAAAAGGAGTATTCTACTATGCTGACAAATGAATACCTGAAGCGCGTTTACGAAGGTCTGGAAAAGCGCAATGCCAACGAGCCTGAGTTCCTGCAGGCTGTGCGCGAGGTTCTGGAGAGCATCCAGCCCGTTGTGGAGAAGCACCCTGAGTACGAGAAGGCCGCTCTGATCGAGCGTCTGGTCGAGCCTGAGCGCATCATCACCTTCCGTGTGCCCTGGGTCGATGACCAGGGCAAGGTTCAGGTGAACCGCGGCTACCGTGTGCAGTTCAACAGCGCCATCGGCCCCTACAAGGGCGGCCTGCGCTTCCATCCCTCTGTCAATCAGGGCATCCTGAAGTTCCTCGGCTTTGAGCAGACCTTCAAAAACAGCCTGACCACCCTGCCCATGGGCGGCGGCAAGGGCGGCTCTGACTTCGACCCCCACGGCAAGAGCGACATGGAAGTGATGCGCTTCTGCCAGAGCTTCATGACCGAGCTGTACCGCCACATCGGCCAGTTCGTGGACTGCCCCGCCGGTGATATCGGTGTCGGCGGCCGTGAGGTCGGCTATATGTTCGGCCAGTACAAGCGCCTGACCAACAGCTTCCAGGGCGGTATGCTCACCGGCAAGGGCCTGACCTTCGGCGGTTCTCTGGCCCGTACCGAGGCTACCGGCTACGGCCTGTGCTACTTCACCGCTGAAGCTCTGAAGTGCATGCGCAACGACAGCTTTGAGGGCAAGACCGTGGTCATCTCCGGTTCCGGCAATGTTGCGATCTACGCCTGCGAGAAGGCCACCCAGCTGGGTGCCAAGGTCGTGACCATGTCCGACTCCAACGGCTACGTCTACGACCCCAACGGCATCGATCTGGCCTACGTCAAGGATCTGAAGGAAGTCCGCCGCGGCCGCATCAAGGAGTACGCCGAGACCCACGAGGGTGTAACCTATGTTGCAGATTGCACCAAGGTCTGGACTGTCCCCTGCGACATTGCCCTGCCCTGCGCAACCCAGAACGAGATCAACAAGGAGTCCGCTGAGGCTCTGGTGAAGGGCGGCTGCACCGTGGTCTGCGAGGGTGCCAACATGCCCAGCACCCCGGAGGCCATCGAGGTCTACCTGTCCAACGGCATCCTGTACGGACCTGCAAAGGCTTCCAACGCAGGCGGCGTGGCCACCTCCGGTCTGGAGATGAGCCAGAACTCTGAGCGTCTGAGCTGGACCTTTGAAGAGGTCGATGCCAAGCTGAAGGGCATTATGGAGGGCATCTTCCATGCTTCCTACGATGCATCTGTGGCTGCCGGTTCCGAGGGCAACCTGATGGTCGGTGCAAACTGCGCCGGCTTCCTGAAGGTCGCCACCGCCATGATGGCACAGGGCATCACCTACTAAGTCATACCGCGTCGTCTAAGAGCCGCGCCCGCAGGGGTGTGGCTCTTTTTTGGTATAACCCCGCCCCGCTCTGCCCACACTGGCAGTATCTTATGGCAGAAAGGGAGTTTTGTATGGACGAGCAGATGTTTTGTTTTCAGTGTGAGCAGGCGGCGGGCTGCACCGCCTGCACCGGCGCAGCGGGGGTGTGCGGCAAGTCGGCCGAGACAGCCGCCGCACAGGACCGGCTCACCGGGGCGCTCATCGCGTTTGCCGGGCAGCTCATCGCGGCGGGGCGCGGCCCGACCCCGGAACAGGCCCGGCTGCTGATGCAGGGGCTGTTCACCACCATTACCAACGTGAACTTTGACCCCGCCGACGTGGACGCGCTGACCCGCCGGGTGCACGACGCCAGCCCCGGCACCGGCTCGGACTACGACATGCAGGCCCTCTGGCGGGAACCGGACGCCGACCGGCGCAGCCTGAAATGCTTTGTGCTGTTCAGCCTGCGGGGCATGGCCGCCTACAACTACCACGCCCGGGTGCTGGGCCGCATCGACCCGGAGCTGGACCGGTTCTTCTGTACCGCCCTGCAGGCCGTGGGCGACCCCGGCCAGACCACCGACGCCCTGTGGCAGCTGGTGCAGGCCACAGGAGAAGCCAGCTACCGCTGCATGGAGCTGCTGGACGCGGCCAACACCGGCGCGTTTGGCGATCCGGAACCGGTGCAGGTGCCCCTGACCATTGAAAAGGGGCCGTTCATCGTGATTTCCGGCCACGACCTCTACGACGCACAGCAGCTGCTGGAACAGACCGCAGGCCGGGGCGTCAACGTCTACACCCACTCGGAGATGCTGCCCGCCCACGGCTACCCGGAGCTGAAGCGCCGCTACCCCCACCTCAAGGGCAACTTTGGCACCGCATGGCAGAACCAGCAGCGGGAGTTCGAGGACATCCCCGCGCCCATCCTGTTCACCACCAACTGCATCATGCCCCTGCGCGCCAGCTACGCCGACCGGGTGTTCACCACCTCGGTGGTGGCTTACCCCGGCGTGCCCCACATCGACGAAGGGCGCGACTTTTCCCCGGTGATCGAAAAGGCGCTGGAGCTGGGCGGCTACGCGCAGGACACCCTGCTGCCCGGCCTGAACGGCGGCTCCACGGTGACCACCGGTTTTGCCCGCACCGCCGTGCTGCAGCACGCGGACGAGATCGTGCAGGCGGTGCGGGACGGTAAGCTGCGGCACTTCTTTCTGGTGGGCGGCTGCGACGGTACCCGGCCCAGCCGCCGCTACTACACCGAGTTTGCCCGCCTTACCCCGCCCGACACCATCCTGCTGACCCTGGCCTGCGGCAAGTTCCGCCTGAACGACCTGCCCCTTGGCACCGTGCCGGGCACCGGCCTGCCCCGCATCCTAGACGTGGGCCAGTGCAACGACGCCTACAGCGCCATCCGCATCGCATTGGCGCTGGCCGACGCCTTTGGCTGCGGCGTCAACGACCTGCCCCTCTCGCTGGTGTTGTGCTGGTTTGAGCAGAAGGCCGTGTGCATCCTCATCGCGCTGCTGGCGCTGGGCATCCGGAACATCCGGCTGGGGCCTACCCTGCCCCCGTTCCTCTCGCCGGGGGTGGTGCGCACCCTGCAGGAACGGTACGGCCTCAAGCCCATTGCCACCCCGGAAGCCGACCTGCGGGCCATTCTGGGCAGACATTGAGCCTGCACTGTTCTCACTATAGCTACAACTGACCGCCGTACGCGGCGTTTCGCACAAGAAGCAGTGGAAAGCTGTTGTTATATTTGGTGCAGCTGTCACTTGAAGATTCTTCACGGCTCGCTATAATAATAAGTACCGGAACAAAGGCGTTCCGCAAGGGTAAAGTCTGCCCTTGCGGGGCGCTTTTCTTTTTTGTCAGAATGCGGAGGGTGCCGCACCGGTGAGGATTTTAGATAAGGATGGGAAAGTCTATGGAAAACTTTACAGAGCAGAAAAACACCCTTGGTCTGTACGATCCACAGTTTGAGCACGATGCCTGCGGCATTGGCGCTGTGGTGGATATCAAGGGCCGCAAAAGCCACCAGACCGTGGACGATGCACTGGCCATTGTGGAACGGCTGGAGCACCGTGCCGGCAAGGATGCCGAGGGCAAGACCGGCGACGGTGTGGGCATTTTGCTGCAGATCAGCCACAAGTTCTTCTCCAAGGTGGCCGAAGAACTGAACATCAGCCTTGGCAACGAGCGCGAGTACGGTGTGGGCATGTTCTTCTTCCCCCAGAGCGAACACCTGCGTGCGCAGGCCATGAAGCTGTTCGAGGTGGTCACCCGCAAGGAAGGCCTCGAATTTCTGGCATGGCGCAAGGTTCCCGTGAACCCGGATGCCGTGGGCCAGAAAGCCCGCGACTGTATGCCTGCTATCTGGCAGTGCTTCATCAAAAAGCCCGCCAAGGTGAGCAAGGGCATCGATTTTGACCGCAAGCTGTACATTGTGCGCCGCGTGTTCGAGCAGGCCAGCAACGGCACCTATGTGCCCAGCCTGTCCAGCCGCACCATCGTTTACAAGGGCATGTTCCTCGTGCATGATCTGCGCCTGTTCTATACCGACCTGCAGGACCCCGATTACGAGTCTGCCATCGGCATGGTGCACAGCCGCTTCTCCACCAACACCAACCCCAGCTGGATGCGCGCACACCCCAACCGCTTCATCCTGCACAACGGCGAGATCAACACCATCAAGGGCAACACGGATGCCATGCTGGCCCGTGAAGAGAGCATCTCCAGCTCCATCATGCAGGACGACATGAACAAGATCCTGCCCATCATCAACACTTCCGGCTCCGACTCCGCCATGCTGGATAACGCGCTGGAATTCATGGTGATGAACGGCATGGATCTGCCGCTGGCCGTGATGATCACCATTCCCGAGCCGTGGGAGAACAACAAGAACATCAGCCAGAAAAAGCGCGATTTCTACCAGTATTATGCCACCATGCTGGAGCCTTGGGATGGCCCCGCTGCCATCCTCTTCTCGGACGGCGACGTGATGGGCGCTGTGCTGGACCGCAACGGTCTGCGCCCCAGCCGCTATTACATCACCAAGGACGGCCGCATGATCCTGTCCTCCGAGGTGGGTGTGCTGGAATGCGAGCCGGATAATATTTTGGTCAAGGATCGTCTGCGCCCCGGCAAAATGCTGCTGGTGGACACCGTGAAGGGCGAAGTGGTGGACGACGAAAAGCTCAAGGAGTTCTACGCCAGCCGTGAGCCTTACGGCGAGTGGATCGACCGCAACCTTGTGGAGCTGGCCAGACTGAAAATTCCCAACGTGAAGGTGGAAAGCTACACCGGCGATCAGCTCACCCGCCTGCAGAAGGTGTTCGGCTACAAGTATGAGGATGTGAACACCATGATCCTCTCCATGGCACGGGCAGGCGCAGAGCCTTCCGGCGCTATGGGCACCGACACCCCGCTTGCTGTGCTGAGCAACCAGCATCCGCCGCTGTTCAATTACTTCAAGCAGCGCTTTGCGCAGGTCACCAACCCGCCCATCGATGCCATCCGCGAAAAGGTGGTCACTTCCACCAGCGTGTATATTGGCGCACACGGCAACCTGCTGGAGGACAAGCCCGAGAACTGCAAGGTGCTCAAGGTGCACAACCCCATCCTGACCAGCACCGACCTGCTCAAGATCAAATACATGAACGTGCCCGGCTTCAAGGTAGCCACGGTGTCCATCAACTACTATAAGAATACCAGTCTGGAAAAGGCCATCGACCGTGTATTTCTGGAGGTCGACCGCGCCTACAAGGATGGTGCAAACATCATCATCCTTTCTGACCGCGATGTGGATGAATACCACGTGACCATTCCCAGCCTGCTGGCAGTTTCCGCGGTTTCGCAGTACCTGATCCGCACCAAGAAGAGCACCGCACTGGCCCTGATCCTGGAAAGTGCAGAGCCGCGCGAGGTGCACCACTTTGCCGCTCTGCTGGGCTACGGTGCCTGCGCCATCAATCCCTATCTGGCACATGAGACCATCGGCCAGCTCATCGACGAAGGCCTGCTGGACAAAGATTACTATGCAGCCGTGGAGGACTACGACAACGCCATCCTCAGCGGCATTGTGAAGATTGCCTCCAAGATGGGCATTTCCACCATCCAGAGCTACCAGAGCAGCCAGATCTTTGAGGCTGTGGGCATCTCCAAGGATGTCATCGACAAATACTTCACCGGCACGGTGAGCCGTGTGGGCGGCATTACCCTTTCGGACATTCAGGCCGATGTGGAAGCCCAGCACAACGCAGCCTTCGACCCGCTGGGTCTGGACATCAACATGGAGCTGGCCGACAGCGGCGCACACAAATTCCGCAGCGGCAAGGAAGAACACCTGTTCAACCCCCAGACCATCCACCTGTTCCAGAAAGCCTGCTGGACGAACGACTACTCGGCTTTCAAGCAGTTCACCAGCACCGTGGACAATATGGGTGCTGACGGCGTGCATCTGCGCAGCCTGCTGGACTTCAACTATGCTCCTGACGGCGGCATCCCGCTGGAAGAGGTGGAGCCGGTAAGCTCCATCGTCAAGCGGTTCAAGGGCGCAGCCATGAGCTACGGTGCCCTGAGCAGTGAAGCCCATGAGACCATTGCCATTGCCCTGAACCGTCTGGGCGGCCGCAGCAACACCGGCGAGGGCGGCGAACCCGAAGAGCGCTACCACAGCGAGAGCAATTCCAAGATCAAGCAGGTGGCTTCCGCACGCTTTGGTGTAACGAGCAAATACCTCGTTTCTGCGGAAGAGATCCAGATCAAGCTGGCACAGGGCGCAAAGCCCGGTGAGGGCGGCAATCTGCCCGGTGCCAAAGTATATCCGTGGATTGCAAAGACCCGCCACAGCACCACCGGTGTGGGCCTGATCTCTCCCCCGCCGCACCACGATATCTACTCCATCGAGGACCTTGCAGAGCTGATCTACGACCTGAAGAACGCCAACCGCAGCGCCAACATCAATGTCAAGCTGGTGAGCGAGGCCGGCGTTGGCACCATTGCGGCCGGTGTTGCCAAGGGCGGCGCACAGGTCATTCTGGTGTCCGGCTACGACGGCGGCACCGGTGCAGCACCGCGTACTTCCATCAAGCACGCTGGCCTGCCGTGGGAGCTGGGCATCGCCGAGACCCATCAGACCCTGATCCTGAACGGCCTGCGCACCCGCGTGCGCATCGAGAGCGACTCCAAGCTGCTCTCCGGCCGCGATGTTGCCATCAGCTGTATGCTGGGCGCAGAGGAGTTCGGCTTCGGCACTACCCTGCTGATGGCCGAGGGCTGCGTGATGATGCGTGTGTGCAATCTGGATACCTGCCCCATGGGCATCTGCACCCAGAACCCGGAGCTGCGCAAGAACTTCAAGGGCAAGCCGGAATACATCATCAACTACCTCACCTTTGTGGCCGAGGAGCTGCGCGAGTACATGGCAAAGCTGGGCGTGCGCACCATCGATGAACTGGTGGGCCGCACCGACCTGCTCAAGGTCAAGCCTGCCGCACCCGGCAGCCGCGCTTCCAAGATGGATCTCGACTGCATCCTGCACAACCCTGCCATCGAGAACAGCAATGTTCACTTCGTGAAGGAGGACACCTACGACTTCCATCTGGAAAACACCCTCGATATGAAGGTGCTGATGAAGAAGTTCAAGCTCAGCAGCAAGAATGCCCAGAGCGTGACGCTGGATGTCTCCAACACCGACCGCGCCTTTGGTGCCATCTTTGGCAGCGAGATCACCCGCAAATACGGCAACAGCCTGCCGGATGATGTTTACACCGCCCACTGTGTGGGTGCAGGCGGCCAGAGCTTTGGTGCCTTCATCCCGGGCGGCCTGACGCTGGACCTTGTGGGCGACTGCAACGACTACATGGGCAAAGGCCTGTCCGGCGGCAAGATCGTCGTGCGTCCGCCCAAGGGCATCACGTTCAAGCCCGAGGAGAACATTATCACCGGCAACGTGGCCCTGTACGGTGCTACCAGCGGCAAGGCGTTCATTTCCGGCGTGGCCGGTGAGCGCTTCGCCGTGCGCAACAGCGGTGCCACCGCCGTTGTGGAGGGCGTTGGCGACCACGGCTGCGAGTACATGACCGGCGGCACGGTGGTGGTTCTGGGCCAGACCGGCAAGAACTTTGCAGCCGGTATGACCGGCGGCATCGCCTACGTGCTGGACGAGAACTGGGACTTCTACCAGCGCGTGAACAAGGAGACCGTCAGCCTGGAGCCTGTGGAGCACAAGTACGATGTTGCCACCCTGAAAGAGCTGATCCGCGAACATGTGGAGGCCACCGGCTCTCCCCGCGGCAAAGAAATCCTTGACAACTTCAGCGAATTCCTGCCCAAGTTCAAGAAAGTTCTGCCCTACGATTATGACCGTATGCTGCGTGTGATCGCATCCGTTGAGGAGCGCGGTCTGGACGGCGAGCAGGCACAGATCGAAGCATTCTACACGGTGCAGAAGAAGAAGTAAGGAGGGCAGCGTTATGGGTAAGACAACTGGATTTATCGACTATACGCGCAAGACCAGCACGGATGTTCCGCCGCTGGAACGCATTGAAAACTTTAACGAATTTCACGTCTGGCTCTCACGCGAGGAGCAGCAGACGCAGGCAGCACGCTGCATGGACTGCGGTGTTCCCTTCTGTCAGGCCGGCATGATGATCGGCGGCATGGCCTCCGGCTGCCCGCTGAATAACCTCATCCCGGAGTGGAACGACCTTGTTTATCATGGCAAGTGGGAGCTGGCCATGCATCGGCTGATGGCCACCAACCGCTTTCCGGAGTTCACCAGCCGGGTGTGCCCTGCCCTGTGTGAAGCGGCCTGCACCTGCGGCGATGTGACCGGCAGCAGCGTGACCGTGCGCGAGAACGAGCACGCCATTATCGAAACGGCTTACGCCAAGGGCTGGCTGCACGCCGCACCGCCGCCCTCCCGCACCGGCAAGAGCGTAGCCGTGGTGGGCAGCGGCCCCTCCGGCCTTTCGGTGGCCGAATACCTGAACAAGCGCGGCCACGCCGTGACTGTGTTCGAGCGTGCCGACCGCGTGGGCGGCCTGCTGATGTACGGCATCCCCAACATGAAGCTGGACAAATCCGTCATCGAGCGCCGCATCAAGATCATGCAGGCTGAGGGCGTGGAGTTCCGCACCAACATGGATGTGGGCGGGGCTGTTGCCGCCGAAGAGCTGCTGAACGGCTACGATGCCGTGGTGCTGTGCTGCGGTGCCAAGAAGGCCCGCGACCTGAATGTGCCCGGCCGCGATGCAAACGGCGTGCACTTTGCCGTGGACTACCTGACCAGCGTGACCAGAAGTCTGCTGGACAGCCAGTTCGCGGACGGCAAGGCCATCGATGCCAAGGGCAAGAATGTTCTGGTGATCGGCGGCGGTGATACCGGCAACGACTGTCAGGGCACGGCCCTGCGGCAGGGCTGCACCGATCTGGTGGCACTGGAAATGATGCCGCAGCCGCCCAAGGAGCGTGCAGCCTCCAACCCGTGGCCGGAGTGGCCCCGTGTGCTGAAGGTGGACTACGGCCAGACCGAGTGCCTTGCAAAGTTTGGCAAGGACCCGCGCGTGTACCAGACCACCGTGAAGGAATTTTTGAAGGATGATGCAGGCAATCTGACCGGTGCTATCATCTCCTACCTGAAGCCGGAGCGAAATCCCGAGACCGGCCGTACCAGCATGGTGCCCACCGGTGAAGAATTTACCTACAACTGCCAGCTGGCGTTCATCGCCGCAGGCTTTACCGGCTGCGAAAATTACGTGGCCGATGCATTTGGTGTGGAGCTGACCGCCCGCGGCAACGTGGCAGACCACAGCTTCAAGACCAACGTGGAAAAGGTGTTCGTTTGCGGCGATATGCGCCGCGGCCAGAGCCTTGTGGTGTGGGGCCTGCGCGAAGGCCGCGACTGCGCCGCCGAGGTAGACCGCTACCTGATGGGCTACACCAACCTCTAACTAAGCCATTCTCTTTCCTATCCTAAACAAGCAGAAGCGGGGGCCTTTGCAAGGCTCCCGCTTCTGCTTTTGTTTTTTAGTCTGTATTGTATTCCGGTTCCGTGGGGGTAGGATCTGTTGTTTCCGGAGGGGTCGGCTCTGTTGTGGTGGGTTCGGTAGCGGCGGGTTCCTCCGGTGTGACAGTGATCTGCACACTGGGGTCTGCCGCAATATACACGGTGATCACCGTGCCCACTTCCACCTTGGTGCCCGGCTCCTCGCTGGTTCGCACCACGCAGCCGGATGCATAGGAGCCATCGTTCACCACCATAAAGCAGCTGGCCACAAGGCCCCGCGCTTCCAGTTCCTTTACCGCGCTATCCTGCGTAAAGCCGATGATATTGGGCATCTCGGCCATCTGCGGGCCTTTGCTCACCACCAGCTGTATGGTCTCCCCTGCCTTGAGCACAGTGTCCGCGCTCGGCTCCTGCTGGATGATCTGGCCCGCCGGGGCGGTATCGCTGTATTCCTCGGTGACGTAGAACAGATACATGCTGGTATATTCCCGGTTGTTCTGCACCTGCGTGTAGTCCATGCCAATAAAGTTCGGCACAAGGTTCTGCGGCACCATCACCTCGCTGCTGGCCGGTTCCGACTCCGCAGCCGACGCGGCAGGCTGGTGGATGTGCTGGCTCAGCACGCTCCACAGCGTGAGCAGAATGAGAATGGACAGCAGGATCACGATGCCCGCCAGCAGCGCTTTTAAGCTGAGCAGATGCTCCTTGCGTTCCGGCTCCGGCTGGGCTGTGCGCACCGGAGTCTCCGGCTTCATGGTGCGGGTCAGCTCGGCGGTGTATTCCTTGGAAGAAAGGGCCTGATACAGCTGCGGCACGGTCTGGATACGCTCCATGGGCCGCAGGCGCAGGCCCAGCTGCAGCACCTGCGAGACGTACAGCGGCAGGCTGCCGTTCACCGATTTTGCGCGTGGGTTGGAGTCTGCCACTATGCGCTGCGCTGCAGGCACCGGGGCCTGCCCGCACACCATGCGGTAGAACACGGCCGCAAGGCTGTATTCATCGGTATAGCGGCCCTCGAACTCTGCGGTGGAATACTGCTCCGGGGCGGAATAGCCTTCGTACAGCTGTTCGTGCAGGCCGCTGCCCGCCGTGCGCAGGCCCACCGTGGCATAGCCTGCCAGACGGCAGCGGTTGTTTTCCATCACGCGGATGTTCTCCGGGCAGATACCGCGGTGCACCAGACCGATCTTGTGCATGGCGGCTACGCCTTCAAACACCGGCTGCAGCATGGTGCAGGCATCGTCCGGGCGGATGGTGCCGGGGTGGTTTTCCAGCCACTGATCCAGCGGGGTGCCGCCCAGATTTTCCAGAATGGCGTAAACGCTGTTATTGGCTTCCACCACATCCAGCACGGCTTCCAGACCATTGGCCGGAGTGATGCGCTGGATGGAGCGGTACAGGTCCGCAAAATCCATGCGGGTGGTTTTGAACAGCACCTCACTGCCGGTCTTGGGCCGCAGGGTGCTTTCTGCCGTGCGCTCCGCCGTGAGGGTAATGGGCAGATATTCCTTGATGGTCACCCGGAAACGGCCCAGATTCTCTGCGCCGCGGTAGAGGATGCCCTCGCCGTCGATGCTCAGCATTTCCCCTACGGTGTAGCGCCCGGCCAGCACGGTGCCCACCGGCAGGGTGCCGCCGGGGTTGCGCCCGGCAAAGCTTTTGCCGCAGTGCGGGCAGCTTTGTGCTGCTCCGGGCAGCGGCTGCAGGCAGTATGGACACAGGCGTGTTGCTTCCATTGTGGTCTCCTTATACCGTTTTGCGCCGCAGCAGGCTCATGGGCGGCAGCTCCGGCGTGGGAATGGTGTATTTTTCCATGGCATGCGGGGTGCTCTCCACCCGCTCACCGGCTTCGTTTTCGATCCACTCAGGGTTCAGCGGAATGCTGCGGCCATCCGGGCAGAGGGCTTCCAGAGTGTCGCCTAGGCTCCACTTGCCGCGCTGCTGGCAGGAGGCAACGCCGTTCTCCCAGCCGTCCACCGTGCCCACAAACTCCCACTCGCGGATGTAAGTAGCGCTGTCGGTGGCCTGTCTGGCCTGCTCGCGGCCAAAGTAGAAGCCCGGCGAGTAGTGGCGGTGGCTGGTACGGGTAAGCTCCTCGTACACTTCAGCAGGCAGCTCAAAGTTGTCGTTGAGCGGGTCGGCCAGATAAGCGTCCAGCGCCCTGCGGTAGGCGGCGGTAACGCTTGCCACATAGTAGAAGGTCTTGGCACGGCCCTCGATCTTCAGGCTGTCCACACCGGCCTTGCAGATCAGATCAAGGAAAGGCGCGGTGCACATATCATTGGCGTTGAGGATGTAGCTGCCGTTCTCGTTCTCGCCGATCTCGTACAGCTGGCCCGGACGGGTCTCCTCGCTGAGATAGTATTTCCAGCGGCAGGGCTGGGCGCACTGGCCGCGGTTCGCGTCGCGGCCCGCCATGTAGTTGGAAAGCAGGCATCGGCCCGAAACGCTCATGCACATAGCACCGTGCACAAAGGCTTCAATCTCCAGCTCCGGCGGTGTTTTATCGCGCAGGATCGCAATATCCTGCAGGGTCATCTCACGGGCCAGCACCACGCGCTTTGCGCCCATGTTGTAGGCGGCGCGGGCCGCAGCCCAGTTGGTGATGCCTGTCTGGGTGGACATGTGCACATCGATGTCCGGTGCAAAGGTCTTGCAGGCATCCAGCACACCAAGGTCTGCCACGATAAAGGCATCCACACCGGCCTTGGCTGCTTCCTTGATGGCCTCGGGCAGGCGGTCGGCTTCCTCGTTGGTGGGCAGGGTGTTCATGGTCAGGTAGACCTTGCGGCCGCGGGCGTGAGCGTAGATGACACCCTCGGCCAGCTGTTCCGGCGTAAAGTTGGCCGGAGCAGACCGCATTCCAAATTCAGGCAGGCCGCAGTAAACGGCATCGGCACCGTAGTTGATGGCATAGCGCAGGCGTTCCAGATCGCCTGCCGGGGCCAGCAGTTCCGGGATTTGCAGCATAGTTCAAATTCCTCTCATTTTTCCGTATTCACAGTTTTGTTCACTTGTGCTGCCTTCTGGCAGTTTGCGCTGTGTTCGCTCAGGGTGCGGGCATAATAATAGCTGCCCTTGAGGTCGGTCACAAAGAAATAGGCATCCTTGGCCTCCTCATTGGGCTGGGGGGCCAGCGCTGCCCTGATGGCCGCAATGCCGGGGTTCGAGATCGGCCCGGCAGGCAGGCCCTTGCAGCTGTAGGTATCATACGCAGCCACGATATTTTCCGGGATATGATCCCAGCCGCCATAGTAGGGTGCCACCCAGTTCCAGAGGTAATTGTTGTCACTGTCGCTCTGGATATAGCTGGAGGTGTTGCTCTGCAGGCGCGGGTAGGGCGAATCCGCAGCCAGACGGTTGCGGAACACCTGTGCCACGTTCGAGTCCTGACTGTTGCCTGCTTCCTCCTGCACAAAGGATGCCAGTGTGATCAGCTGGGGCAGGGTCATATCCTGCTTTTTAAGTTCTGCATACATCTCATCGGTGATCTGTGCATCGAACTGGGCATAGAAGGTGGCTACATAGTTGTGCACGGTGTCGTCCTTTAAGAATTCGTAGGTCTCCGGGAAGAGATAGCCCTCGCACTTCATAAAGCGGTCCGGCGCGTCGGCATCGTCCGGCACGTACTGCCAGAAGGTGTATTCGCTGAAATCGCCCTCGTTGGCTTCCTTCAGGAAATCCTCGGCGCTGCACAGCCCGGCGGCTTCCATCTTCTGGGCAATGGCAATGGCCGTGGTTCCCTCTGGGATGGTCACGCGCACCGTTTCGGCCTTGGCGTAGGTGGACAGGACCGCAATAATGGCATCGTAAGAACAGGCGCTCTTCTGCAGGGTAAAATCGCCATACTGCAGCTTTGATGCCGCACCCTTTTGCCCCACATACCAGCGGAACAGATAGGCCGAGCGGATCACACCCGCATCCTTGAGCTTTTGCGCAATGACGGAAACGCCGCTGCCCTGCGGGATGCTCACCGTTACCTCCGTGCCGGGTCTGCCATTGCCGCTGATCTCGTTGTGCGCAAACAGCAGCGCCCCGCCAACGGCCAGCGCCAGCAGTACCACCAGCACCAGCAGGATCTTCCCTACACCGCCTTTTTTGCGGGTGTTTTTTTCGTGTGCCATAAGCACCTTCCTTTTATCTTAGTTTTCCAGCATCAGGCGCATGTAGCTTTCGGCTACATCAAAGGGTTCGGCATCAAAGCGGATCATGCCGTAGTCCTGCCGGGTGCCCTCGCCGAGGAACAGCGGCTGGGATGCGCCCACGGTAATGACCGCCTTTTCCACAATGACTTCCTTTTCGCGGGCGGCTTCCATCAGTACTTCGGCGGCGCGGTCATTGTCGGCCTGCAGCTCCACAAAGTAAAGCGTATCCTCCTTGCGGAAATAAATACCATAGCCGTGGGCGCTGGAAACGATGGTGGCACCGGAGGAGTACAGATCTCCCAGCACCACGGCCATGCGCTCCGGGGTCAGCTGCACGGTATCGGGCCAGAAGCGCTCCCGCAGCTCACACAGCTTTTTGGCGGTGACGGAATCAAACTCCGCCTGACTCCACAGGTTGCGCTCCACCTCGCGCGGCAGGCAGCGCAGGGCGAAGGCCCATGCAAAGCCCTTATCCTGCAGCAGTGCGGCCTGCTCCGGGCTGGTGGGCACCGCCACCGTAAAGCCTGCGCCGCGCAGCTTCTGCTGGGCACACAGATAGTCCACAAGGCCCGCCAGGATCAGGCTGCCCTCGCCGCACAGACCGTACAGGTAGGTGCCGCTGCGGCCCTGCAGCGTGACCGGCACAGCCAGCGCCACCGCAGCGATCTCGTCATTTTCCTCGGCCACATAGACGTTCTGCTCGCCTGCAAACTGCTCAATGGCCTTTTTGGCAAATTCTTCTGATTCATTGCGCTGGCTCTGCCATAAAGCCAGCACTGCCGGTTTATCTTCCGGCTGCATCAAACGATACATCTGTCAGGATGCCCCCTCTTATCGAAAATTATGTCAGCTGCTTCAACACGATCTCCTGCACTTCGGCCTGAATGTCTTCGATGCTGCGCATGTTGTCCCCGCTGGTGCAATGCACGACGGCCCAGCCAAGGTGCACGGCACAATACTCGGCGGCGCAGCGGCTGCGGGCAAGATACTCGGTATCCTTCTCGTGCACATCCTTCCTGCTCTCGTCGCCGTGGTAACGCTGGGTCATAAGTTTCTGGCTCACGGCGGGGTCTACCTGTAAGTAGATCACCTCATCCGGCGCAGGCAGGCCCAGCAGATGGAATTCAAAATCAAACAGCCAGCCGAGAAAACTCTCCCACTGCTCCGGCGGAAGCTTGGAGCACTGGTGCACCGCGTTGGAGGTGGTGTAGCGGTCGGCAATGATGATGCCGCCATTCTCGTAAAAACTGCCCCAGTCCTTTTTGTAGCTGGCGTAGCGGTCCACCGCATAAAAGCTGGAGGCTGCATAGGCGTTTACATCGTCCGGGTGCTGGCCGAACTGCCCGGCCAGATACATTTTTACAAGGGCGCTGGAGTCGCTCTCATAATTCGGGAAGGTGATCTCCCGCACAGAAAAGCCCTGCCCCTTTAAATGTGCTGCCAGCAGCTTTGCCTGCGTGGCCTTGCCGCTGCCGTCCAGCCCTTCCAGTACGATCAGTTTTCCCTTGCTCATACGCCTGCAGCCTCCTTGATGGATGCATATTTTGCACGCACCTCGGCGGTTTTGCCGCAGCACATCCTGCCTTCCGGGCAGGGGCCGGATACACAGGCCGGGCCGGACTTTGCAAAGATATGCGGTGCCACCGGGTACACCAGCTCAAACATTTTTTCGGCCAGCTCCCGGATCTCCCACTGGGCGCGGCTGCAGCAGCGCAGGTGGAAAAAGTTCTGCAGGCTGCGGGCATTCATGGTGACCACCATCTTGGTCTCGCAGGCGTTGGGCAGTACAAAGCGGGCATCCTCGTTGGCCTGCTTGCTGGCCTTGGCGCGGGCCTGCTTTTCCGGCATTCCTTCAGCCATCAGGCGGGCGGTGTGGCCTTCTTCCAGCTTGTGGGCAAGGTCGAGGTAGCGCTTTGCGTCCTCTTCCATGCTGGCAAGGAAAGCTTCCTTTGCTTCCGGGATGGCTTCGATCTCGGGCGGTACCACATAGCGGAAATCGTCCAGCCGCACATAGCGCTGGCTCTGCACACTGAAGGATGCAATACGGTGGCGGGTGATCTGCGCCAGCAAAGTGCGGCTGACCCCCTCGATGCCAAAGGTGAAGCTGGCATGTTCAATGGGGCTGGCATGGCCCAGATCGCTGAGCATGGTCAGGAACTTCGCGGTCTTTTCCTCGGTCAGGCCGTCCAGCAGGTCGGTGATGTGCGCATCGGAATAGCAGAGCTTTGCCGCTGCAGCCACCACCTTTTCCGGTTCCGGGGTATGTGCGATCAAACGAACAGTCATCATAAGTGTGTTATTCCTCCGCAGTGATTTTGGTCAGGGGCGCAAAATTGGCCATGGTCTTTTTGATGCCCACCTTTTCAAAGTTGATCTCCACGATCTGATCTCCGGCGGCAGGCTTCACAGCCACTACCTGACCGCGTCCGAACACCTTGTGCTCCACAAGATCGCCCGGCTCATAGTGTTTTGCGCCTTTTGCAGCGGTTTTTGCTGCCGGTGTACCTGTAAAGGAGATTTGCTTTGCAGATTTTTTCTGCGTTGTTCCGTCAGAATATGCAGAACTGTAACCAGAACCATATCCCGCACCTGCGCCGCTGCGGCCATAGCCGGAACCATATCCGCTCTGGCTCTGGCCCCGGTTTGCATAGGCCGAGCCAAAGCCGCGGCCCTCGCCCGCGTTGTATTCGCGGTTCAGGTAGCCGCTGCGATTGCTATAGCCGCTTCCGTAACCGCCCGAACCGTACCCACTGGCGCTGCGGCCCCATCCAGATGGCCCGGAGTAACCGGATGCACCACCGGGCACCGTATCACGATAGCTGTCGCCCCAGCCGCCAAAGCGGGAGCGCTGTTCCAGTACCGGGCTGCGGGTCTCCTCGATATACTCCGGCTCGATCTCCCGCAAAAAGCGGCTCGGCTCGTTGCGCTGGGTGCGGCCATACAGCATCCGGGAAACGCTGTTGGAGATGTACAGCTCCTTCTTGGCGCGGGTGATGCCCACGTAGGCAAGGCGGCGCTCCTCTTCCAGATCGGCCTCGGAATACTTGCTCATCTCGCTGGGGAATACGCCCTCCTCCATGCCAATCAGGAACACATACGGAAATTCCAGACCCTTGGCGGAGTGGATGGTCATGAGTACCACCTGATCGGCGCTCTCGTTATAGCTGTCGATATCGCTGATGAGGGCGATATCTTCCAGATAGCCTTCCAGCGTGGCTTCCTCACCGTGCTGGTCGCAGTAGTTCTTGACGTTGTTGACCAGCTGACCAAGGTTCTGCAGGCGGTCAGCCGCATCCTCGTGGCCCTTGGCTGCATCGGCTTCCAGCATGGCCTTATAGCCGGTCAGCTCGATCACATCGGCTGCAAATTCGTCCAGCGTGCGGGTCTCCAAAGAATCCTGCAGGCGCTGATAGATCTGCCAGAACTTGAGCAGCGGCATTACGGCGCGGCTGAGCTTTGCATATTGGTCGGCATGGCCGATGATGTCCAGCATGCTCACGCCCTCCTGCGCGGCCAGATCGGCAATCACCTCCACGGTGGTGGCACCGATCTTGCGGGCAGGCTCGTTGATGATGCGGCGCAGGCGCACATCATCGCGGGGGTTCGCCACGATGGACATGTAGGAATGAATATCCTTGACCTCTTTGCGGTCGTTGAAGCGCTGGCCGCCCACGATCTTGTGGGGGATGCCTGCACGGGTAAAGTAGCTTTCGATGGGGGCCGATTGGGCGTTCATACGGTAGAGGATAGCGTGGTCGGCCAGATGTCCGCCCTCTTTCAGGTGCTGGCCGATCACATCCGCGATGTGGCTGGCCTCGTCCTGCTCGTTCTCGGCGGTGTACACCTGCACCTTATCGCCCTCGCCATTGCTGGTCCACAGGGTCTTGCCCTTGCGCTCGGTGTTGTGCTGAATGACACAGTTCGCAGCGTTCAGGATATTGGACGTAGAGCGGTAGTTTTGTTCCAGACGGATGGTCTTGGTGCCCGGGTAAATGCGCTCGAAATTAAGGATGTTCTCAATGGTAGCGCCGCGGAAGCGGTAGATGCTCTGGTCATCGTCGCCCACCACGCAGATGTTCTTTTCCGGGCCGGTGAGGAGGCTCACCAGACGGAACTGCGCCACACTGGTGTCCTGATACTCGTCCACCAGCAGATAGCGGTATTTGTTCTGGTAGAAATCCCGCACATCCTTGTGCTCGGCCAGCAGCTGCACAGTCTGGTAGATCAGGTCGTCAAAGTCGAATGCTCCGGCTTCCTTCAGGCGCTTTTCGTAGGCCGCGTAGATGCGGGCCGTCAGCGCGCCTTTGGTATCTTTTGCGGGGCTGGCAAGGGCCTGTTCCGGGCTGACAAGCTGATCCTTCCATCGGCTCATCTGGTTGATCGCAGCCTTGATGGGCAGGAACTTATCGTCCACATTCAGGTCTTTGTAGACAGCCTTCATCACGCGCTGGGAATCATCGGTATCGTAGATGGTAAAGCTGCGCGGGTAGCCGATCTCCTCCGCCCAGCGGCGCAGGATGCGTACACAGGCCGAGTGGAAGGTGGAAGCGAACACTTCGTCGCCCTCCTCGCCGCCCAGCATCCGGCGCAGACGTTCCTTCAGCTCCCCTGCTGCCTTGTTGGTAAAGGTAATGGCCATCACGTTCCAGCTGCGCACAGCGTTCTGGCGCAGCATCCCGTCCAGCCAGCTGGGGGCGGCAGTGCCGGTCATGATGGCGTTGCGCAGAGCCTTGATATCGTCCTCCGTGGCCGGGCGCGGTGTCTGTTTGGAGCCGTGGGCCGAGCCGAACCGGATGAGGTTTGCAATGCGGTTTACCAGCACGGTGGTCTTGCCGCTGCCTGCACCAGCAAGGATGAGCAGCGGGCCATCGGTGGTGAACACTGCCTGCCGCTGCATATCGTTCAGGCGGCCAAACTGTTTTTCGATATAGGTATCGCGCAGAGCGCAGAATTCCTGTGTGAGATCTGTTGCCATGGTTTCCCCTGTTCCTTTTATGTTTATACTATCAAAATACAGTATACCACATTTCAAAACGATTGAGAATAGCCGCCGCGTTCGCTCTGGCTATTTTCAGCGGAAAAAATATTTTTATAATTTATAACTCCGAAAAGCCTGCGGGCTTTTCGGAGTTACTTTTTCACGAAAGAGGTCGTAGAGAAAAATTGCATCTGATAAAACAGCAGCCGTTTTTCGTTACGGCCTTTTTGTGAAAATGTGTTTGGAGCAGCCCGCAGGCTGCGACAAACACGAAATAAATAATATAATTTCCTTATTTTATGCCCAAAGCAAACGCGGCGGGCATTTCAAATCGTAAAACAAAAACCGCCCGGCAGCTCTTGCGAACCGACGGGCGGAAAAAATGCTTTTCAGAAAGCGCTTAGCTGAAAATGTTGATCAGGATACCAGCAGCAACGGCAGAGCCGATAACACCGGCCACGTTGGGGCCCATTGCGTGCATCAGCAGGAAGTTGGAGGGATTCTCGCTCTGGCCAACCTTCTGGGAAACGCGAGCGGCCATAGGCACAGCGGAAACGCCTGCGGAACCGATCAGCGGGTTCACCTGACCGCCGGTCAGCACATACATCAGCTTGCCGAACAGCACACCTGCGGCAGTGCCGAAGGAGAATGCGATCAGGCCCAGCACGATGATGAACAGGGTGCGGGTGTTCAGGAAGGTGTTTGCAGAGGTGGTGCAGCCAACAGACAGTGCCAGGAAGATGGTGATAATGTTCATCAGCTCATTGCCGGCAGTCTTCTGGATGCGATCCACCACGCCGCACTCCTTCATCAGGTTGCCCAGCATCAGCATACCCACCAGAACGGCGGCATCCGGAACGATCAGGGAAACGATGATGGTGACCATGATGGGGAAGATGACCCTCTCGGTCTTGGAGACGGTGCGCAGCTGCTTCATCACGACGGTACGTTCCTTCTTGGTGGTCAGTGCCTTCATGATGGGCGGCTGGATAACAGGCACCAGCGCCATGTAACTGTAGGCCGCCACAGCGATGGAGCCAAGCAGCTCAGGAGCCAGACGGGAGGTAACGAAGATAGCGGTAGGACCGTCTGCACCGCCGATGATGGCGATAGCAGCGGACTGCTTCTGGGTGAAGTCCACCAGACCGGTAGCGGTCAGCAGACGAGCGCCCATGTAAGTACCGAAGATGCCGAACTGAGCGGCAGCGCCCAGCAGCAGGCTCTTGGGGTTGGAGATCAGGGGTGCGAAGTCGGTCATGGTGCCGATGCCCAGGAAGATCAGCGGCGGGTAGATGCCCAGCTTAACGCCCATGTAGAGCATATCGGCCAGACCGCCGTTGTTCAGGATCTCCACCCACATGGGGTGTTCCAGACCGTCACCGACGAAATATTGCATGTGGATAACGCCGCTGCCGGGCAGGTTTGCCAGGATCATGCCGAATGCCATGGGCAGCAGGATCAGCGGCTCAAACTCTTTGACGATGGCCAGGTACAGCAAAAAGCAGCCCACGCAGATCATAACTGCGTACAGGTAGCCGCCCGGCTCGCCAAACTTCGCAAAGCCGGAGCTTTGGAAAATACCGACCAGAGTATCAATAAACTGTGTCATGCTCTTCCTCCTCTGTTAAAACGGTGCGGTGGTGTCGTTTACACCCGCATTGCCCCAGCCGTTCTTGCTGCGGCGCACAGCCTTGAGGGTGTACTTGCCGTTGCCCATTGCATGGATTGCTGCCATAATGGCGGCGATCACATCACCGGGAATGCCCTCTTCCACCTGAGGAGCGGGAGCAGCTGCGGCCTGCTGCACGGGTGCAGCGGGCTGTACAGTGGGAGCCTTGGCGGCTTCCTTGGCAGCCTTCTTCTTTGCGTTCATCGAATCGAAGATCTTGCCTTCCAGCGTGATAATCGCCATCAGCAGGATAAGGATCAAGAACACCAGTACGATGCCGGTAATGGTAACGACCACGTCAAAACCTAAATCCATGGTTTTCCTCCTGTTTCTTGTATACTGCGTCCGATACAAGATCGTCAGCAGAAAATCAATTTGGGTACATTATACCTTATTTTCCAATTTATTTCAACAAAAATAGATATTTTTTCTTTTTGGCGCTTTTGTTCAGATTCATGGATAAATGGTGCAGCTTTGGTCATCTGCGGCCAATGCGGGGCGTTGCATCCAAAAAGCCGGTTTCCAGCTTGTCGTTCAGGCCAAGGCTCATGGCAGTGCCCAGTGCCACACAGTTGACGGGATCGGGCGAAACCGTCACCTCCACCTTCAGCTCTTCGCTCAGGTACTCGGTAAGGCCGTGCAGCTGTGCACCGCCGCCGGTCAGCATGACACCATTGCGGAAGATATCGCCTGCCAGTTCCGGAGGGGTCTTTTCCAGCACCTGATGGGCTGCGGTGCCGATCTGCTCGCTGAGCATCATGACCGGGTCGTACAGGTCGTCAGTGGAAACATTCACACGCACCGGCAGGCCGGTGAGCAGGCTGCGGCCCTTGATCTCCATGGTCTCGTGGAAATCAGTCTTCTGGGGGCAGCAGGCCACGTTCTTTTTCAGCTCTTCGGCGGTGCGCTGGCCAATGGCAACGCTGTACTTGTTGCGCACGAACTTGAGGATCTCTTCGTCGTAGTGGTTGCCGGCCACGCGCACGCTGGTGGCCTTGACCTTGCCGCCCAGAGAAAGCACTGCAATATCGGTGGTGCCGCCGCCGATATCAATGATCATGCGGCCCTCCGGCTGGGTGATGTCGATGCCGGAGCCAAGGGCAGCGGCAATGGGTTCGTCGATCAGGTACACCTGACGGGCACCAGCGGCCACCACAGCCTCCACCACGGCATCGCTTTCAATGCCGGTAATGGCGGCGGGCACACAGACGGCCACGCGGGGCTTGACCATGTGGGAGCTGTACACCTGCTTGACAAAACGGCAGATCAGCTCACGGGTCATGGTATGGTCACTGATCACACCGTCCTTCAGCGGGAAGATGGCAGAAATATAGTTCGGGGTGCGGCCCACCATAGCAAGGGCCTTATCGCCTGCTTCCAGCACGGTCTTCTTGCGGGTATCCATTGCCACAACGCTGGGCTGGTTGAGCACAACGCCCTTGCCCTCCTGCGCAATGATAATGGTAGTGGTACCAAGATCGATACCGATATCGTTCTGTGCCATAAGTTCTCTTTTTCCTTTCTTTGGTTCCTCTATCGAAACAACGGCCTATTGATGCAGGCCGGAAATCATACCAGCTTACAGTATAGCATAGTTGCCGTAAAAAGTATACCGGTTTTGAACTCCTTCCGTCTGCTCACTTTGTTCGCATCCACCTGTTCCCCTTTTTGTCACTTACGTGACATCTGTTCCTCTCTTTGTCACCTGTGGTGACATTTCTCCCCGGCGCGGGGAGAATCTGTCCCGGCCGGGGGAAGTCTGTCTCCCGGAGGGAGGCTTTGGCAGTGCAGAAAGCTTTTCCTCTTCGCCAGAGGCTCCCTCTCCGAGGGAGCTGTCACCGAAGGTGACAGAAGGAGTTATTCTGCTTCCGTCTGTTCCGGCGGCAGCTCTGCCTGCAAAAGATAGGCAAGGCCGCTGTAGCGCAGGTTCTGGCGGATGTTGCCCATCATGCGGTTCACAACGTCCCTGCGGCCCGCCACGATGCACAGCTTCCGTGCACGGGTAACGCCGGTGTAGAACAGGTTGCGGTAGCACAGCCGCGGCGGCACCTGCGCCACCGGCAGGATCACCGCCGGGAACTCGCTGCCCTGACTTTTGTGTACCGTGATGGCATAGGCGATCTCCAGCTCGCCCAGGTTCTCTGCCGGGTAGACCAACCGCTTGTCATCCATGCGCACCACCATGGAGCGATCCCGCGTGTTGATGCTCTCCACAATGCCGATGTCGCCATTGTAGGCACCCACGCCCTGCTCCCCGCCAATGCGGTTCCAGATGATCTCGTAATTATTGCGCACCTGCATCACCTTATCGCCCACGCGGAACACCCGGGCGGCGCTTTGCAGCTGGGGCTTGCCCGTCTGTTCCGGGTTCAGCAGGTTCTGCAGTTCCACATTCAGTGCCTGTGTGCCGGTAGGACCAAGCTTGGTGGGGCACAGCACCTGAATGTCCCGGATCGGATCGAAGCCGTAGCTGCGCGGCAGGCGGGTGGTGACCAGATCACACACCAACCGCTGGGCCGCATCGCCGTCCGATTCCAAAAAGAAGAAGTCGTCGGTCTTACCGCCCTTCTGCAGCGGTTCACCTGAGATGATGTGGTGGGCGTTCTCCACGATCAGGCTGCGCTTTGCCTGCCGGAAGATCTCGTTCAGGCACACGGTGGGCACCAGCCCGGAGCGGATGATCTCGCCCAGAATATTGCCGGGGCCGACGCTGGGCAGCTGGTCGGCATCACCTACCATGATAATGCGGCAGCTGTAGCGCAGCGCTGCGATCAGGGCCTGAAACAGCTTCACATCCACCATGCTCATTTCGTCCAGAATGACCACATCGCACTTGAGCAGGTTCTTGTCGTTGTGGATAAAGCTGACCACGCCGCCGGTGTAGTCCACCTCCAAAAGACGGTGGATGGTGCTGGCCTTGCGGCCGGTCAGCTCACTCAGCCGTTTAGCCGCGCGGCCGGTGGGCGCACACAGGGCCACCCGTTCCGCCTGATCTTCCAGCAGCTGCAGAATGGCGTTGACGGTGGTGGTCTTGCCGGTGCCGGGGCCGCCGGTGAGCACAAGGCAGTTCTCGGTCATGGCTTTGCGGATGGCTTCCTTCTGCAGGGGCGCATAGGCAAAGCCCTGCGTCAGTTCCAGAATTTGAATGTTTTTATCCAGCCCGTGGGCGGTATTCTTGCCCCGTTTTGTCAGCATGGCAAGCCGGGCAGCAATGTCCTCCTCGGCTTCCAGCAGGTCGGGCAGATAAATATACGGTGTGCCGTCAAACAGCTTCACCCGCAGTTCTTCGGTGCGGATGCACTCGTCCAGCGCAGCAGCCAGCTTTTCCGGCGGCTGATGGATAAAATTGGATGCCGTTTCCAGCAGCTGGGTGCGCGGCAGGCAGGTGTGGCCGTTGCCCGCGTTGTGGCGCAGGGTGCGCAGCAGGGCCGCTTCCAGCCGCTGGGCGCAGTCGCCTTCCATGTGGTAATACTGGGCAATGCTGTCCGCGTGGCGGAAATCCAGCTGCAGCGGTTCGCCGCAGAGCAGATAGGGATTTGCCGCAATGGCCTGCATGGCCCCGGGGCCGAAGGTGCGGAACACCTCCATCGCGCGGCGCGGGCTGATCTCGAACTGCGCCAGATAGGCGATCAGCTCCCGCATCCCAAACATCCGCTTGAACTCCTGCTGGATGCGGTCGGCCTTGTCCGCCGAGATGCCTGGCACCTGCGTGAGCCGGGCCGGGTCGTTGGCGATCACCTCAAGCGCCTGGGCACCGAACAGGTCGATGATCTTATCCGCCGTCTTGGCCCCGATGTACGGCAGTGACCGGCTGGCAAGGAAGGCGTACACCGCTTCCAGATCCTTGGGCATGTCGGTCTCGCACTCCTGCGCGTGGAACTGGCGGCCATAGGTGGCGTGGTTCTCGTAGCGGCCGCGGCAGACCACGCTTTCGCCCGCGTGCAGTTCACCCACAATGCCGCACACCACTGTGACCACACCGCCGCCGGACACCTCGAACACCATATAGCCGTTGTCGGTGTTCTCGTAGATGATGTTCTCCACGGTGCCCTCGATCTGTTCCAGCTGCTGCTCTGCCATGCGCTCACCTCCTGCCAAATTACACAATCATAAGTAGTATAACGCTTTTGGCGGGATTTGTAAATCATCCGGGCAGACTGCAGTGCAGCCCTACCGGGGAGAAATATGTGACAAAGTGGCAAAATTATAACGCATCTATGTTTATAATCGTCTGTTTGTCAATTTGACAAAGTGACCCCTGCTGACAAAGTGACTCTGTTTGCCACGCCGTCGTCAGTTTATCAGCTTGACAAAGTGACTTTTTGCACGTTTATTCGTCAAAAATCAGTCACTTTCTCAGATAACGCTCCTACAGTAGCACCTGATAAAGTTCCCTGAAACCAAGGGCTGTGGGCTGGGAGTTTCTCCAGCGAATGTCCGGGAAGTGGGGCCCCGTGCGTAAGCACAGGGGCGGAACCGTGGGTTCCGGGCTGTTCGCGGAGAAAGCTCCCAGCACGCGGCCTACTCTACAGCCCGAACAGCAAAAAAGCTCCCCTTTGCAGGAGAGCTTGCGAACATTCTTTAAGCGTTTGCGGTGCGGGCATCGTGTTCCTTCTCGATGTCCATTTCCTTCTGCAGGCGTTTGCGCACCACAAAGTAGGCCGGAATGAGGAAGAAGCAGGCAAAGAACCATGCCACCGGGCTTGCGATGCAGGCCGCAAAGTAGCCCCACAGCGGCACGAACCAGAAGCCCACCATGGCGCGGGCGATCATCTCGGCCACACCGGCAAACATGGCAAGGCCGGAGAAGCCCAGACCCTGAATGGTGTAGCGGTAGATAATGAGCACCGCCAGCGGGATGTAGAATACGCTGTTCCAGAAGATAAAGCTCTGGGCATTGGCCATGATGGCGGTCTCGCCTGCGTCCAAAAACAGGCCGATGAGCAGCTTATCCGTCACGCGCAGGATGAGGAAGGACGCAATGCTGTATACGCAGCCGATGCCGAGGGCGGTGTACACACCCCGGTCCACACGGTTCAGGTCCTTTGCGCCCATATTCTGGCTGGCATAGGTGGTCATCGCTGTGCCGATACTCTCCAGCGGCACGCACAGGAACTGCGCCGCCTTGCCGCCGGCGGTCTGCGCGGCCACGATGTCGCTGCCCAGACCGTTCACCGCACCCTGCAGCACCACGCTGCCAATGGCCGTAATGCTGCACTGCAGGCCCATGGGAATGCCCATGCTGCACAGCTTTGCGCAGTGGGTCAGGCTGAAACAGCCCTCTTCCTTGCTCCAGCGCAGCTCCGGGTAGTGGCGCAGGATGTAAATAAGACTGCCCAGACCCGCCACAGCCTGACTGACCACAGTGGCAAATGCCGCACCGAATGCCCCCATCTGGAACACGATGATGCACACCAGATCCAGCCCGATGTTCAAAAAGCTTGCCACCAGCAGGAAATACAGCGGGCGCTTGCTGTCGCCCAGTGCACGCATCAGCGCGCTGGTCACATTATAAAGCAGAGTGAAGGGGATGCCTGCAAAAATGGTGCGGATATAGATATCCGCAAGGTCGATGATGTTTTCCGGGGTGTTCGTCCACACCAGCACCGAGCGGGTCAGCGCCACAGTGACAATGGTCAGCACCACCGCAAAGAAGATGGAAAGCCACACGGTGTTGGCAGTGTAGCGGCGCATCTCCTTGTAGTCCTTTGCGCCGAAAGTCCACGAGATGGGGATGGAAAAGCCGCAGGCGATGCCGTTCACAAAGCCCAGCACCAGATAGTTCAAACCGCCCACGCTGCCCACAGCGGCCAGCGCTTCCACGCCCACAAAGCGGCCCACGATGATGGTATCGGCCAGATTGTAGAACTGCTGGAACAGGCTGCCCAGCATCAGCGGCACCGCAAACGCAAGGATCAGCTTGAGCGGACTGCCTTGGGTCATATCCTTTGTCATAGTATAAAATCCTCCTGCCACACTGGGAACCGGCTTGATGTCGTGATTTTTGCCGTGAAAAACGCCCTGCCGGAAAGGGGCAGGACGTCGTGTACATTCATGAATGATATTATAGTGGAGTGACGCAGGATTTACAAGATTTGCATTGCATCAACATTTACGAATTTTTGCCGCAAGAATTGGTGATTTTGCTTATTCCGAGTAATGCGCAAGGAACTGTTTGGTGCGCTCCTCCTGCGGGTGCTCAATGAGCTGCTTGGCAGGGCCTTCCTCCACCACCACGCCGCCATCCATGAACATGATGCGGTCGGCCACGTCACGGGCAAAGTGCATCTCGTGGGTGACGATGATCATGGTGGTCTTGCGGTCGGCAAGGTCGCGCAGGACGCGCAGCACCTCGCCGGTCAGCTCCGGGTCGAGGGCCGAGGTCGGCTCGTCGAAGCAGAGAATGTCCGGGTGCAGAGCCAGTGCGCGGGCAATGGCCACACGCTGCTGCTGACCGCCGGAAAGCTGGTGCGGGTAGTGGCCTGCCCGGGCAGAAAGGCCCATCTGGGCCAGAAGTTCCTGTGCCTGCTGTTCCAGCTCGGCATGGATGGCCTTTTTGTTCGCCTTGTAGTCCGGGCGCTCCTTCGCCAGCAGTTCACCCGCCAGCATTACGTTCTGCAGGGCGGTGTACTGCGGGAAGAGGTTGAAGTTCTGGAATACCAGGCCAAAGTGCAGCCGCTTTTTGCGGATCTCGCTCTCGCGCTGGGTGGCGGGGTCGGCAGCGTCCCACATGGTCTCGCCGTTCACCTTGATGATGCCGGTGTCCGGCCGTTCCAGAAAGTTCAGGCAGCGCAGCAGGGTGGTCTTACCGGAGCCGGACGAGCCGATGATCGCCAGCGCTTCGCCCTGTTCCAGCGTGAGTGAGATATCCTTGAGTACTTTGGTATCGCCAAAGTTTTTGCCGATGCCGGAGGCTTCAAGCAGTGCCATGATCCAATTTCCTCCCTTTCATCAGCGGAAATAATCCAGTTTCTTTTCGGCCCAGCCAAACAGCAGGGTGAGTGCACCCACGAACACTAGGAAGAAGATGGCAGTGGAGAACAGCGGCCAGATCAAGCCCTTTGCACTGTACTCCTTGGCCATCATGATGATCTCCTTGTTGGCAATGGTGTTTGCCAGCGAGGTATCCTTGACGAGGGTGATCACCTCATTGCCCATGGGGGCCAGAATGCGCTTGACCACCTGCAGCAGCGTCACCTTGAAGAAGATCTGGGTCTTGGTCATGCCCAGCACCTGACCGGCCTCGGTCTGGCCCTTGGGAACGGCTTCGATGCCGCCGCGGTAGATCTCGGAGAAGTAGCAGGCGTAATTGATGGCAAAAGCCACCACCGCCGCCACCATGCGTCCGCCGGAGCCGGAGGGCCACGGGTTATTCATGCCCAGCAGGCCGGGGCCAAGGTAGATCACGATGATCTGCAGCATCAGCGGCGTGCCGCGGATGACCCACACAAAGGTCTTTACCGCGCCGGAAAGCGGCTTGCACCGGCTCATGGAGCCGAAAGCCACCACCAGACCCAGCGGCAGCGCAAACAGCAGGGTCAGAGCGAACAGCTCACAGTTGAGCAGAAACGCGCCGGAAAGGCGACTCAGAATCACAGACACAAGAACACACCCATCAATCCGTTTTTTGAACTCCTTCCATCACCTTCGGTGACAGCTCCCTCAATGAGGGAGCCTCACGCATATCGGCAACAAAAAGCCTCCCTCACCGAGGGAGGTGGCATCGCGCAGCGATGACGGAAGGAGTAATTACATTCTTATAGAACTCAGTCGGCCAGAGCCAGATCGTACTTGTCGGCCAGAGCCTGCATGGTTCCGTCAGCCTTCAGCTCGTCAAAGGCGGCATCCACAGCTGCGGCGGTATCGCTGCCCTTGCGGAAGGCCACGCCGTACTCTTCAGCGTTCAGCTCGTCCACGATCTTCAGGCTTGCATAGTCGGTGCCCTCACCGATCATGGCGTTGGCCAGAGTCAGATCCAGCACAGCGGCATCAGCAGTGCCTGCGGCAACTTCCATCAGGCAGTCGGTCTGCACGCTCTTGGAGACGTAATCGGCCTGTGCAAGGTTCTCGTCGCCCTCAATGGCGGCTTCACCGGCAGAGCCAGCCTCGGCAACCACGGTCTTGCCCACCAGATCCGCAGTGGAGCTGTAGTCGGTGCCGTCCTTCACGACCACGACCTGTGCGTTCTTGGCGTAGGCCTTGGTGGTGGCGGTGTTGGCCATGATGTCATCGGTCAGGGTCATACCGTTCCAGATGCAGTCGATGCTCTTGGCATCCAGCTCCACCACCTTGGTATCCCAGTTGATCTCCACGAACTCCGGCTCGACTCCCAGCTTTTCGCACACGGCAGTTGCCAGCTCGGTATCAAAACCGGTAAAGTTGCCGTCGGCATCGGTGTAGTTCATCGGCTCATAGACGGTGTAGCCAATGACCATCTTGCCCTTTTCCTTGATGTAGTCCAGATCGCTGGCTGCGGTCTCGGAGGCAGAGGCAGAAGATGCCACGGTGGAAGTGGATGCGGCACCGCCGCAGGCGGCAAGGCTCAGTGCCATGGCACCTGCCAGAAAAGCAGAGACAAGACGTTTCATAAAAGGTTCCTCCCTTTTTTGTTTCCCAAATGTGCTCCCTCTCGGTTTAGCATTTTATCATGCTAAAGTGTTAAACTGTGACTATAGAATAGCGCGTTTGCAGCCATTTGGCAAGAGGAAATGCAAAAGTTAGTGCAGTTCGTCTTTTTCAAGGCTCTTTTGCGCCAATTCTTTGGTCTGATTGCACAAAGAAAAGAGGAAAAGCTTTGCGCCTTCCCTCTTTTCTCCGCTTTACTCTTCCGCAAACGCCGCCAGCGCAGCCTTCTGCAGCTCCGTCACCGAGATGGTGCACAGTGCCGCAAGGTCGGCATCCGAACCATCGTCCGGGATGCCTGCGATCTCAGTACGGGTCTTGCCCTTCAGGTAATCGCACCAGCCCTCGCTGTGCTCGTACCATTCCTTGTCCAGACTGGATGCCCCGCGCATCCCGTAGCTGTCGCCCAGTTCCACCTTGGTTTTGACCATCTCCGGTGCCGACACCGTACCATCCGCGCCCACGGTAAGGGCAGGCTCTGCCACATCCGCCACTGCGCCGGTCACACGGCCGTCAGCATCCAGCGTCAGGGCTGCCACTGTGATGTCCACCTGCGCGGTCACATCGTGGTCATCGTCGGCGGTCAGTTCCTTGGTGTCATTGCGCACTGACACGCCCAGCACAGCGCGGTCGCCGCGGGCCGAGCCGACTGCCTTTGCATTCTCGCAGGCGCGCACCACAGCATCCCGATAGCCGTCCACCGCAATGGTGCAGGTGGAGAGCAGGTCAGCATCCTTCGGCTTGCCGTCATCGTCGGTGGCAAGCTTCTTCACCTCATCCGGGGTTTTGCCGGTAAGATAATTGCCAAAGGCATCCGCCTGCTCTGCCCAGCCCTTTTTCAGCGAGGACACCGCCGCCAGCGGGTAATCATCGCCCTTCTGGCGCTTGGTGCGATCGTCGGTGGGCATCGTCACCTTGCCGGTGCTGTCCCCCGTGACCGAGATCTCCACCTCGTCCAGCATCACATCTGCCACCCTGCCCTCGGCATCCAGCAGAACGGCAGCTGCGATGGTATCGATCTTGCCCGTGCGTTCCTGATCAGACGCTTCGGTCAGGATGCCAAGGCCGGTGCGGTATGCGGCGTTCTGGCCCGCCTGCCCCGTCTGCGATGAACTGCCGCCCATGTTCGTGCTCATGCTGCCGGAGGAACCGGAATCGCTTCGGCTGCAGGCGGTCAGGGCCAGAGCTGCCGCCAGCGTGCAGTCCAGGATCATGCGAGGTATCTTTTTCATTATAATAAAACGCTCCCTTTCCTGCCCCCATCGTAAAGGGGCTTTTGGGCTAGTTTACCCGGAAAAGGAACGTTTTATAAAACGGAACTCCTTCCGTCTGCTCACTTCGTTCGCATCCACCTGTTCCCCTTTTTGTCACTTACGTGACATCTGTTCCTCTCTTTGTCACCTGTGGTGACATTTCTCCCCGGCGCGGGGAGAATCTGTCCCGGCCGGGGGAAGTCTGTCTCCCGGAGGGAGGCTTTGGCAGTGCAGAAAGCTTTTCTTCTTCGCCAGAGGCTCCCTCTCCGAGGGAGCTGTCACCGGAGGTGACTGAGGGAGTTTCTTTACATCAAGGGGCTCAGCAGCCGCAGCACACTGTCCAGCACCGTGCCGGGCAGGCTGGTGCGGCATTCCATCACCTGTATCTCGCGGCACTGCGGCAGCGTGGCCCGTACATCGTCCCGCAGAACTGCCACCTGACTGTTCTTTTGCAGCAGTACACCGCACTCAAAGTGTAGGAACAGGCTGCGGTAGTCCATATTGATGCTGCCCACTACGGCAGTTACATCGTCGCTTACCCAGCACTTGGCATGCAGAAAGCCGGGCGTATATTCGTAAATGCGTACACCTGCCCTCAAAAGCGGCAGATAGTACGACCGGCTCAGCCGGAACACCAGCTTTTTGTCCGGGATGCCCGGCAGCACCAGCCGGATGTCCACCCCGCGCTTGGCCGCGTTTTTCAGTGCGTCCAGCATTTCCTCGCCCACGGCAAGGTAGGGCGTGTAGATATAAACATACCGCTGTGCCTGCGCAAGGATGTTCAGGTACACCGTCTCAGCCATCGGTTCCTCGTCCAGCGGGCTGTCCGCGTAGGGCTGCACGATGCCGTCCGATACCGGCGTCACCAGCGGCATGGGACGAAATGCATCATAATCCGTCTCGCTGGGGCGGAAGGCGTTCCAGAAGTTGAGGAACATCACCGTAAAGTTCCACGCGGCATCGCCTTCCACACGCAGGGCTGCATCCTTCCAGTAGCCAAAGCGCTGCTCCGCATTGATATACTCATCTGCCAGATTCACGCCGCCGGTGTAGGCCACCGTACCGTCAATGACTACGATCTTGCGGTGGTCGCGGTGGTTCATCACCAGCGAGAGCAGCGGCACCACCGGGTTGAACGGGATGCAGCGGATGTGCGCCCGCTCCATGCGCACGATGAAATCGGCGGGCAGACCCAGCAGACTGCCAAAATCATCGTAGATCAGGCGCACATCCACGCCCTGCGCAGCCTTGCGGCGCAGGATCTTTTCAATGCCGTTCCACATGCAGCCGTGGCTCACGATGAAAAATTCCAGAAAGATGCTCTTTTCAGCCTTTTCCAGATCGGCCAGCAGCTGCGGATACATGGCTTCGCCGCAGGCAAAATACTGCGTGCGAGTGTTCTGCCACGCCGGATAGGGGCCGTACTTTGCCACATATCGGCTCTGCCCCTGCTCACGGGCATCCAGACCTTCCAGCACACCCGGCTCCTGTACAAGGTCTTTTTTGTGGGCATCCTCCACCGCCTGCATTTTCAGGCGCAGACGCTTGGCCGGGCGTTTGTTGCCAAAGGCCAGATACAGCGCACCGCCCAGCAGCGGCAGAATGCCGATCAGCGCGATCCAGCCCACCTTGTAGGCGCTGTTCTCATCCTTGCGCACAAGGTACAGGACGATGAGCAGGCTCAGTGCGTTGAGCAGGCCGTTCACCCACACGCGGCCCGTGCCGGTGGTGATGGCAAACGCCACCCAGCACAGCCACAGCAGCTGCAATGCCACCAACACCACCGTGATGGTGATGCGGTTCAGAATGCGGCTGAAAAAGCGCACGACCGGTGAACGAAAAAGCATGGGCCTGCCCTCCTTTCCCATTTATAATTATGTGTAAGTATAGCGCGGTTTTACAACTTTTTCAAGTTTTGCGTTGTTCAAAAAAAAGCAAGCCAGACCCGCAGGCCCGGCTTGCTTGCAATATCAAAAACTCTTTTACTCTGTTTTTCCGTCCTCATAGCCCACCATCAGGCCGCCCTGCTCAGCGTAGTAACTGCACAGGCCGCCGCACTCGGCCACATCCACCTGCGCCCCTGCAAACACCGCGTGGATCATCAGCTTCAGGCGCTTGGCAGCTTCCGGGTTATCACAGTGGGCAATGTGCACTTTGCCATCGGTAAAGCCGTGATTCTTCAATTCCAGCACGATGCGTTCCAGTGCTCCGTGCTCGCCGCGGGTCTTGCACAGCACCTCCAGCTCGCCGCTCTCACTGGCCTGACCAATGACCCGGATGCCCAGCATCCGTGCCACAGCGGCAACAGCAGGCTTCACACGGCCATTGCGGGCCAGATTGGCCAGCGATTCCAACGAAAACAGCAGATGTGTGTGCTTGTGGTAAGCCAAGATTGCCTCGCAGATCTCGTCAAACTCCATCCCGATCCGGACGAGATCCCGCAGACGCTCTGCCAGCAGACGCAGCTCCGGCCCGGCGGATAGGCTGTCCAGAACAAAAACACGGGCCTCCGGGTGCGTTTCCTTGTATTCTTCCGCTGCCAGCAGTGCAGCATTGTAGCTGCCGGACAGTGTGCCCGTGATGGTGGCAACAAAGATCTGCTCCGCACCCTCATAAGCAGCCAGCCAGTCTGCCACATTGGGGCAGGAGGTGCTGGTCTTGCCCTTGTAAGTACGCAGAGACCGGGCCATGCCCACAGCATCCAGAGTACCGTCATCCAGATATTCCTGTTCATCCGTGACGATCTTCAACGGCACACAGGCAAAATCCACGCCCGGCAGGGCATACAGGCTGGACGAAGAATCCACAACGATCTTGGTTTTCATAAAATGCACGCTCCAAATCTATTTTGTGATAGCAGGTCATTTTTTTATTTTCCGTGCCTTACACGCACTTCCGCCTGCATGGTTTTTCGGTTCACTGCAGACATCATAGCAGTTTTTCAAAAACCTGTCAAGGGATTTTATGCATTCTTTCAAAAGTTTTAAAAATCCGTTGACCAGAGAACCGATTTGCGCTATAATACCGCCAGAAAACCATTTTCTGTATCCCGCGCAGCCCTGCTGCACCAACCTTAGAAAACTGCTTACGATATGAAAACTGAAACCAAATGCCGCGTTGCGGCCTGCGCCGCCGGGTTTGCCCTGCCCCGGTACGCCGATCTCCCGCAGATGGGGCTTTATCTTGACCAGACCGTGCAGTACGTCAACAGCTATTTCCGCACCTTCTGCGGCGTGGAGCTCACCTCTTCCATGGTCAGCAACTACGTTAAAAAGGGCATTTTGTCCCACCCGGTGCGCAAGAAGTACGCCCGCGATCAGATCGCATCCCTGATGTACATTGCAGTCTCCAAAACGGTGCTCTCAATGGAAAACATCGATGCCCTGTTTAAAATGCAGCGGGCGCACTGTTCCGCCGGGGCAGCTTACGACTACTTCTGCGACGAGATGGAAAACTGCCTGCCATTCGTATTCGGCTGCACCAGGGAGATCCGCGACCTTGCCGTGGATGCCGCAGATGAAAAGCTGCTTCTGCGCAGCACGATCCTTGCAGCGGCAAACAAAATGTACTTGGACTGCTGCTTCAACGCCCTGCGGCAGGAGGAAAATCTCTGGGATACCATTCTGCCCGATCTGGCGTAAGAACGCAAAAAAGGCCGTGCCTCCATAAAAGGAAGCACGGCCTTTGCATTTTATACGTTCAAGATCAGGTATCCTGCAGTTCCCCGCGGCTTGCAGCCTTGAGGTATGCGAAGATGAAACCGTCCAGATCGCCGTCCATCACGGCATCCACATTGCCGGTCTCGTAGTTGGTGCGGTGATCCTTGACCATGGTGTATGGCATGAACACATAGCTGCGGATCTGATGGCCCCATGCGATCTCGTTCTGCACGCCCTTGATGTCGTCGATCTTATCCATGTGCTGCTGCTTTGCGATCTGATACAGCTTTGCCTTCAGCATTTCCATGGCGTAGTCACGGTTCTGGAACTGGCTGCGCTGGGTCTGGCAGCTGACCACGACGCCGGTGGGCTTGTGGATCAGACGCACAGCGGAAGAGGTCTTGTTGATGTGCTGGCCGCCTGCACCGGAGGAACGGTACACCTGCATCTCAATGTCCTCGGGGCGGATATCCACCTGAATGGTGTTGTCCAGCTCGGGCATCACTTCCAGCGAAGCAAAGCTGGTCTGACGGCGGGCATTGGCGTCAAAGGGCGACACACGCACCAGACGATGCACGCCGTTCTCGCTCTTGAGCAGACCGTAGGCGTTGGCACCCTTCACCATCATGGAAGCGCTCTTCATGCCGGCTTCATCGCCGTCCTGATAATCCAGAACCTCCACGGTCATGCCGTGGTTGGAAGCCCACTTATTGTACATGCGGTACAGCATTTCGGCCCAGTCCTGTGCCTCGGTGCCGCCGGTGCCGGCGTGGAAGGTAAGGATGGCGTTGCTGTGGTCGTACTCACCGTTCAGCATGGTCATCAGCTGCAGCTCATCCACTGCCTTGCCCACAGCGTTCACAGACTCCTCTGCTTCGGGGATCATGGCGGGGTCGTATTCTTCATCCAGCATTTCCAGCATGGTCTCGGCATCATCGTACAGGCCCTGCAGCTTTTCAAAGCGGCTCAGCTTGCCCTTCAGGTCGCCCACTTCGTCAAAGACCTTCTTGCTCAGGTCTGCATCATCATAAAAGCCGGGGCGGCTCATGGTGTGCTCCAGCTCCTGCACGCGCTTGCGGGAGGCATCAATGGCAAGGGCTTCTTCCAAGTCCTTGACCGCCTTGCCGTAATCGGCAAGCTGCACCTTCAGTTCGTCAATCGTGATCATTCTCTAAATCCCTCTCGAAATGATAAATAAGGTAAAGTCCTTTGTACTTGCCAAAAGACACAGTTTATACACAGATACTTCATTAGTATACCGAGAATCTATGCTAAAGTAAAGGGGTAAATGGATTATCCTGCTGGAATTTTGAAGATTTTCACCTTTTCTTTTCTCTTTCAGGGGAGTATAATACCAGTATGAACCATACAACAGGAGGAAATCATGCCGAAATATTATGGCTGTCCCTGCGAAGGCTGCGGCAGACCGCTGGCGCTGACCGATGATATCGTGGTCTGCCCGGACTGCGGCGCACCCTATCACCGCGAGTGCTACGAAAAGCTTGGCCGCTGCATCCACACCCCCGCCCATGGCGCGGGCTATGAATGGACGTTCCCGTACAAAGACGATGCTCTGCGCACCTGCCCCAGCTGCGGTGAGCGCACCCTGCGCACCGAAGAGCGCTGCCGCTGCTGCGGTGCCGTTCTTCCGCCGGAGAGCCAGTGCCCGGAGCCGCCCACCCAAAGCCAGCCCGGCACCGACGCAGACGGACGCTTTGATTACAACGACCTTTACCGCCAGTATCAGCAGACGGTGGAGGAGCCCACCCGCCGCAACGTGCAGGCGGCCTTTGGCAAGGAAGAGCTGATCGACGGCATCCCTTACAGCGACTGGAACGATTATATTGGCAAGGCCGCGCCCGTCTACCTGAACGATTACAGCCGGATGCAGCTGCAGCACACCAAAATTTCCATGTGCTTCTCGGCGCTGGTGTTCGGCCCGTTCTATTTCTTCTACCGCAAGGCGTGGAAGCCGGCCTTTGGTTTTCTGGCCGCAGAGCTGGTGGTGGCCCTGCCCACCCTGCTGAGCATGATGCAGGCCACCGGCAGTCCGCTCACTGCGGGCATCAGCAGCACTGCCATCGTCGTGCTTTCCCGCATTATGACGGTGTTCAGCTTTGCGCTGGTGATGCTGCGCACCCTGTACGCCAAGTGGCTGTACCGCAAAAGCGCAGCCGAGCGCATCCGCCGCATCCGTGCTGAGTTCCCGGACGCTGCCCAGCGCCGTGCGGTCCTGTCTGCGCAGGGCGGCGTGAGCATCGCCGGTGTGATCGGTGCCTGTGTGCTGCTGATGGTGCTGGGTGCCTGCGCTACCGTGCTGATGGGTCCGAATCTGGACGCTTTGGCTGGGATGCTCTGATCTGCAATGCCGCCTGCAGAGGCTGGCGTTGCGGATTTCAAAATAGTAATAGGAGAATATGGATCATGATGAAGAAAGTCACAAAAGCTGTCATTCCTGCCGCCGGTCTTGGCACCCGCGTGCTGCCCGCTACCAAGGCCATGCCCAAGGGTATGCTGCCCATTGTGGACAAGCCTGCCATCCAGTATCTGGTGGAAGAAGCTGTGCGTTCCGGCATCACCGATATCCTCATCATTCTGGGCCGCAACCAGAGCATCATTGAGGATCACTTTGACCGCAGCCCTGAGCTGGAAGAAAAGCTGGCAAAGCCCGGCAAGGAAAAGGCTCTGGAAGAGTGCCTTGGCATCGCCAACATGGCAAACATCCTCTTTGTGCGCCAGAAGCAGACGCTGGGTCTGGGCCATGCTGTAAATACTGCCAAGGCTTTCACCGGTGATGATCCCTTCGTGGTGATCTATGGCGACGACGTGATCTGGGGCGAGGACCCGGTCTGTGCTCAGCTGATCCGCGCCTACGAGGAGTTCGGCCGCCCGGTGGCAGGCGTTTCCGCAGTGCCATGGGAAGATGTGAGCCGGTACTGCAGCCTGAAGACCACCCCCATCCACGACAACTATTTCTTTGTGGACGACATGATCGAGAAGCCCAAGAAGGGACAGGAGTTCAGCAACTACTCCATTCTGGGACGCGTGCTGCTGACCCCGGAGATCTACGATATCCTTGCCCACACCAAGCCCGGCGCAGGCGGCGAGATCCAGCTGACCGATGCCATGGCCGAGTATGCCCGCACCCGCGGCGGCATGACGGCCGTAGAGTTCACCGGCAAGCACTATGACATGGGCAACAAGCTCAAGGTGGTGGAAGCTCAGGTGGAGCTGGCCCTGCAGCATCCGGAGATCGGCGAAGAATTCCGCGCTTACCTGAAGGAGTTCTGCAAGACACTGTAACTTATCCTGAAAATAAAAGATCCTCCGGCAGACCTGTCGGAGGATCTTTTTTATTGTTTACCCATTTACCTGACTGGGGTGCTTCTGCGGCGGCATCTTGGTAAAGAGTGCCTTGAGCACCAGCGGAGTTGCCACGCTGGACACCACGATCAGCAGGATCACAGCGGTAAAGTAGACCGAGTCCACCACGCCGACATCCAGGCCCTTCTGGGCCACGATCAGTGCCACCTCGCCGCGGGTCATCATGCCAACGCCGATTTTGAGGGAGTCGCCCCAGTTGAAGCGGCAGATCTTGGCCGCAAGGCCGCAGCCGATGATCTTGGTGATAAGTGCTACAATGACGAAGCAGACACAGAACAGGAAGATTTCCGGCGTCAGGCCGCTGATGTCGGTCTTCAAGCCGATGGATGCAAAGAAGATGGGCGCAAAAATGATATAATTGCTGATATCCACGCGGCGCTCCACATAGGGGGCATCGTCCATAGTGCACAGCACGATACCGGCGATATAGGCACCGGTGATATCGGCAATGCCGAAGTATTCCTCGGCGATGTAGGCCATGGCAAAGCAGAACGCCATGCTCACGATGGTGATGCGCTGGGTGTGGGGATTGCGCTTGTCCAGCCATGTCATAGCAAAGTGAGCCACAACGCCCACGCCCACGGCAGTGGCAAAGAACAGCACCGTATTGATGAGCACCTTGCCCAGACCCGTGCCGGTGCCGGAGCTTGCGCCCAGCACGCAGGTGAGGACTACGATGCCGATGACATCATCAATGACGGCGGCACTGACGATGGTGGTGCCGAGAAAGCTCTTCAGGTGGCCCAGCTCCTGCAGGGTTGCCACCGTAATGGACACGCTGGTGGCCGTCATGATCGTGCCGATGAACAGGGCACGATAGAACTCAGGGCTGCCCACGGCAGAGAAGCCGTAGAACGCACTGTACAGCAGGGTGCCGCCCACCAGCGGAACGGCTACGCCCACGCAGGCGATCAGGGTGGCGATGGGGCCGGCTTTGATCAGTTCCTTCAGATTGGTGCCAAGGCCGGTGGTGAACATCAGCATCACCACGCCGATCTCTGCAAAGGTGGAGATGGCATCACTGGTCTGCACCAGATTCAGCACACAGGGACCGATGATCAAACCGGCAAGGATCTCACCCACCACCTGCGGGGCCTTGCACTTGCGGGCCACCAGGCCAAAGAACTTTGCGCTGAGGATGATGATTGCCAGGTTACGGAAAACCGAATACACAAAGAATCCTTCCTTTACTATAAAATTCCCAGAACCATATATATATACATTCCTTCCGAAGATGGATAACAGAGAGCAGAGAGACGGCCGTTTCCCGGCTGCCCTGCCGTTCATCCTCTGAAAGCCACTATATTATATTCCTCTTTCACAAAAAAATCAAAATATTTTTTATTATATCTTTTTTCGGAAAAAGCTTGACAGAATCCACACAGCTTGCTATAATAAATTGCTGTCTGAACAGACACGCCGCACACAAGGCGCGATGCCGCGTTTTGTGTGTACCCTTGGTCCTGTGATTGCAGGACCCTTAAGTCCAAAAGGAGGTGCTACAAAATGGCAAAGTACGAAACCATGCTGATTACCAGCGCCGCTCTCGACGAGGAGGCTACCGCCGCTCTGGTTGGTAAGTTCAAGTCCCTGATCGAGGCTAACGGTACGATCGATTCCATCGACGAGTGGGGCAAGCGCCGTCTGGCCTACCCCATCAACGACGAGGAGGAAGGCGTTTACACTGTGATCGACTTCACCAGCGAGCCCAGCTTCCCTGCTGAGCTGGACCGTGTGTACAAGATCACTGAAGGTGTTATGCGCAGCCTGATCATTGCTCACGAGGAGTAATTCTTCTGTGACAGAAAGGGAGACCGTAAAATGTTGAATGTTGTTGCCATCATGGGCCGTCTTGTGGCGGATCCCGAACTGCGCACCACCCCGCAGGGTACCAATGTGTGCAGCTTCCGCATTGCCTGTGACCGCAATTTTGCGCGTCAGGGCGAGCAGCGTCAGGCCGATTTCATCGATATCGTTGCATGGCGTCAGCAGGCCGAGTTTGTTTGCAAGTATTTCCAAAAGGGCAGTCTGATCGCCATTGAAGGCAGTCTTCAGACCCGCCAGTATCAGGATAAGAACGGCAACAACCGCACCGCTGTGGAAGTGGTAGCCAACAATATCAACTTTGCAGGCTCCAAAAACAGCAATGCAGGCGGCGGAGCAAATTATCAGAATCATTCTGCTCCCGCCTACCAGAACGCAGCGCCTGCCCGCCCGGCCGCTGTGGAGGCAGCTCCCAGCTACTCTGCCGGCAATGCAGACGACTTCGCCGTCATCGACGACAGCGACGACCTGCCGTTCTGACACGAAACGGTCAATCCGTTAAAAATCCAATAGGAGGTAATAAGCAATGGCTTTTGAAAGAACCGAAGGCTCTCGCCCCGCACGCCCCATGCGTCGCGGCCGCAAGAAGGTTTGCAGCTTCTGTGTCGATCGTATCGACACCATCGATTACAAGGACGTGCCCCGTCTGCGTAAGTACGTCTCTGAGCGTGCAAAGATCATTCCCCGCCGTGTGACCGGCACCTGCGCTTATCATCAGCGCGCACTGACCATCGCCATCAAGCGTGCTCGTCACGTTGCTCTGATGCCCTACGTCAGTGACTAATCTTTAAAGAATCAACTCAATCAAAATAATCAGCAATCAGCAAAGCGCTCTCACCGATGACAAGGTGGGAGCGCTTTTTTTCTTTCTCCTTTTATAAAACCACTGCTCTATGTTGAAAAGTTACAAATCGGTACGGTTTTACCGGTTGTTTCTGATTTATACCGGGAATTTGCGGAACTGTCGGCACATTTTGATTTGCACGCAATTCAATCTGCACAAAAGCAGCTCAGAATGCTATGCAATTTTCACGAAAACACTTTTGGGTTATTGATTTTTTATGCAAATTATGCCATACTATAGTCACTGAAAACGTTCCCGACAACGTTCCCGAATCTATTACCGAAAGTGAGGTACTCCGACAAAATGCCGAATCTGACCATTAAGGACATTGCCCGGATCAGCGGCTGCTCGGTAAGCACCATTTCTCGTGTCATCAACGACCGGCCCGATGTCCGGCCTGAGACCAAGGAGCATGTACTCAAGGTAATGCGGGAGGCCGGGTTCGTGCCCAACACCAATGCACGGCAGCTGAAGATCCAGCAGTCCCGCAGTCTGGTGTTCGTGGTCAAAGGCACCCGCAATCTCTTCTTCTCGGACTTCTTAGTCCAGCTGCAGCGGGCCGCCACCCTGTATGGCTACAATGGCATCGTTTCCTATTTGGATGAAAACGCCAACGAGATCGATGCCGCCGAAAAGATCCTGCGGGAGATCAAGCCCAAAGGTATGATCTTTCTGGGCGGCAGCGTAGCCAACTTCAAAAAAGGCTTTGCCAACATCACAGTCCCCTCGGTGCTGACCACACTGGTCTCCGACGAGCTGGACTTTCCCAATCTTTCCATGGTGGGCGTGGATGACCGCGCTGCAGCCTACACTGCTGTGGACTACCTCATCCAGCAAGGGCATCGTAAGATCGCAGTGCTGGGTGGTCCGGTCACCAGTTATCCCAGCGTGATGCGCCGCGAGGGTGCACAGCAGGCGATGCAGGACGCAGGCATCCTGTTCAGCGACAAGCTGTACGGCCTGTCCAACTACGATTTTGAGTCTGCCTATCACGCCGTGAACAGCCTGCTGGCCCGCCGGGCCGACTTCACCGCCCTGTTCGCCATGAGCGATGTGATTGCCTTAGGTGCCATCCGCGCGCTGGCGAGCGCCGGGCTGCGGGTGCCGGAGGATGTTTCGGTGATCGGCTTTGACGGCATCACGATGTCCCGTTACTGTGTGCCTGTTCTGACTACCGTTGTGCAGCCCAGTGAACAGATCTCGCTGCAGAGCATTGAGTTGCTGGTGCGGCAGATCGAGCACGGTGCACCGGCCCAGACCATCACCTTGCAGCCGGAGTTGCAGCAGGGCGAAAGCGTAAGGGCGATTTAAATTTTGTTTTCCCTCCGTCAGGGGACGGAGATTTTGAAATAGTTTATTTTTAATAAGAAGGAGAACTTATTATGAAGAAAATGATTACTCGTCGTAACTTCCTGAAGGCCGCTGGCGTTTCCGCCGCTGCTCTGGGTCTGGCTGCCTGCGGCGGCTCCTCCAGCAGCACCGCTTCCTCTGCTGCCAGCTCTACCGCTGCTTCCAGCACCGCTGCAAAGGCAGACGGCAAGGTCTACTACCTGAACTTCAAGCCCGAGCAGGATCAGGATTGGCAGGATCTGGCCGCTGAGTACACCAAGGAGACCGGCGTGCCTGTGACCGTTGTCACCGCCGCTTCTGGCCAGTACGAGACCACCCTGATGAGCGAGATGGAGAAGAGCGAGGCTCCCACCCTGTTCCAGGTGAACGGCCCTGTTGGTCTGGCAAACTGGAAGGATTACTGCTACGATCTGTCCGGCAGCCAGCTGTACGGTGAGCTGACCAGCGACTCTTTCGCACTGAAGGATGGCGACGCTGTGGCTGCCATCGCCTACGTCCTCGAGACCTACGGCATCATCTACAACAAGGAACTGCTGACCGCCGCTGGCTATACCCAGGACGACATCAAGGGCTTTGCCGATCTGAAGAAGGTCGCTGACGATATTCAGGCACGCAAGGCTGAGCTGGGCGTGGACGGTGCTTTCACTTCTGCCGGCATGGACAGTTCTTCTGACTGGCGCTTCAAGACCCATCTGGCAAACCTGCCCATCTACTACGAGTACAAGGCAGACGGCATCAGCTCTACCGACGCCATCAAGGGCACCTATCTGGACAACTACAAGCAGATCTGGGATCTGTACATCACCGATTCCACCTGTGACCCCACCCTGCTGGCTTCCAAGACCGGCAACGACGCTGTGGCTGAGTTTGTGGGCAAGAAGGCTGTGTTCTACCAGAACGGCACTTGGGCTTACAATGACGTGAAGGATCTGGGCGACGACAACCTGGGTATGCTGCCCATCTACATCGGCGTGGATGGCGAGGAGAATCAGGGCCTGTGCACCGGTTCCGAGAACTTCTGGTGCGTGAATAACAACTCTTCTGATGCCGACATTCAGGCTACTCTGGACTTCCTGTACTGGTGTGTCACCTCTGAGGCCGGCACCAGCGCGATGGCTGACAAGATGGGCTTCGTCATCCCCTTCAAGAAGGCTAAGGACTCCACCAACCCCCTGATCGGCATTGCAAACCAGTATGTGGCCGACGGCAAGACCAGTGTTGACTGGTGCTTCTCCACCATGCCTTCCGAGGAGTGGAAGAACGGCGTTGGTTCCGCTCTGACCGCTTACGCAGCAGGCACCGGCGACTGGGACGGCGTTGTGACCGCCTTCGTCGATGGCTGGGCTAAGGAATACAAGCTGGCAAACGGCTAAGCTCCTGATCGGTCTATAAAAAAGAACTGAACAGGGAGGCGGGCGAAGAAGTTCGCCCCGCCTCCCCTTTTTTGTTAACCACTCCGCATATAGGAGGTACATCATGCAAAAAGCCATCAGCAAATATTGGCCGGTGTTCGTGCTGCCCACGCTGCTCGCGTTCATCATCGGCTTTATCTGGCCCTTCATCTGGGGCATTTACCTTTCGTTCCAGCGGTTCACTACTGTTAGCAAGACCACCTTTGTGGGCATCCAGAACTACATCAACGTATTTCAGGATTCCACCTTCCTGCACGCCTTCGGCTTTACCGCAGCGTTCACTGTAGTATCCACCGTGCTCATCAACGTCTGCGCCTTTGCCATTGCGCTGGTGCTCACCCGCGGCATCCGCGGCACCAACATCTTCCGTACCGTCTACTTCATGCCCAACCTGATCGGCGGCATCCTGCTGGGCTACATCTGGCAGATCCTGCTCAACGGTGTGCTGGCCAACCTGCAGAAACCTCTGCTGGCGCTGGATGCCAAGGCCGGTTTCGTCGGTCTGGTCATCCTGATGTGCTGGCAGCAGATCGGCTACATGATGATCATTTACGTTGCCGGCCTGCAGAGCGTGCCTGGCGACCTGATCGAAGCTGCCAAGATCGACGGTGCCAACGACCGCGAGATCCTGTTCAAGATCAAAATTCCCATGGTCATGCCCAGCGTGACCATCTGCACCTTCCTGACCCTGACCAACAGCTTCAAGCTGTTCGACCAGAACGTTGCCCTGACCGCAGGCGAACCCGCCAACGCCAGTGAAATGCTGGCCCTGAACATCTACAACACCTTCTATGGCCGTTCCGGTGCCCAGTGGAAGGGCATTGGTCAGGCGAAGGCTGTGGTGTTCTTCCTGATCGTCGTGGTCATTTCTCTGATCCAGCTCCACTTTACCCGTTCCAAGGAGGTGCAGCAGTAATGCCTAAACAGAAAAAAATGTGGGATAACATCCTCACCGTCATCATGACGCTGCTGAGTCTGCTGTGGATTTACCCCATCGTGCTGATCCTGCTGAACAGCTTGAAGATCGAGGGCAGCTTTACCACCTCCACCGTGTTCAAGCTGCCCACCGCCGAGACCTTTGCGGGCCTGAGCAACTACGTTTACGGTGTCACCAAGATGGGCTTCCTTTCCAGCCTTGGCTACAGCCTTGTCATCACCGTTACCAGTGTGGCGCTGATCCTGCTGTGCTGCTCCATGACCGGTTGGTACCTCACCCGCGTGAACAATAAGCTGAGCAAGTTCATGAACCTGCTGATCGTGTTCTCCATGGTCGTGCCCTTCCAGATGGTCATGTTCACCCTGTCCAAGACCGCTGACCAGCTCAATCTGAACACCCCGTGGAACATCTGCATCATCTATCTGGGCTTCGGTGCCGGTCTGGCCGTGTTCATGTTCACCGGCTTCATGAAGAGCGTGCCCATGGAAATTGAGGAAGCGGCCATGATCGACGGCTGCAACCCCATTCAGATCTTCTTCAAGGTCGTATTCCCCATCCTCAAGCCCACCATGATCTCCACCGCCATCCTCGAGACTATGTGGGTGTGGAATGACTACCTGCTGCCCACTCTGGTGCTGGACATCAAGAAATACCGCACCATTCCCATGGCCATCCAGTACTTCCGCGGCGGCTACGGCCGTGTGGAGCTGGCTCCCATGATGGCCTGCATCATCATTGCCATTATCCCCATCATCATCCTGTACATGACCTGCCAGAAGTACATCATTGAGGGCGTTGTGGCAGGTGCTGTCAAGGGCTAAGGAGGTGCGCACACTATGCGTGCAAGCGGCATTCTGATGCCCGTTTTCAGTCTGCCGGGGCCTTTTGGCATCGGTACGCTGGGAAAAGAGGCCTTTGCATTCGTGGATTTTCTGGCCGATGCAAAGCAGACCTACTGGCAGATCCTGCCCATCGGCCCCACCGGCTACGGCGACAGCCCTTATCAGAGCTTTTCCGCCTTTGCCGGTAACCCCTACTTCATTGACTACCGCCTGCTGGCCGACGTCGGTCTGCTGACGGCCGATGAAGTGCCCGCCGCACGGCCTGTAGGCCCCATCGACTACGGCGCACTGTACAACGAGCGGCCTGTGATCCTGAAAAAGGCAGCCGACCGCCTGCTGGCAGCCCCCTCCCCCTCCTATGAAGCCTTCTGCGAGGCGCAGAGCTTCTGGCTGGAGGATTACGCCCTGTTTATGGCTGTCAAGGCCGAACAGGGGCAGGCCGGCCTTGCCGACTGGCCGGATGACCTGCGCTGCCGCAAACCGGAAGCCATTGCTGCCGCAAAACAGCGTCTCGCCGGTGCGGTGGATTACTACAAGGCGGTGCAATTCTTCTTCTACACCCAGTGGAACGCCCTGAAGGCTTACGCCAACGGCAAGGGCGTCCGTCTGGTGGGCGATATTCCCATCTATGTCAGCCCGGATTCCAGCGATCTGTGGACCCACCCGGAGCTGTTCCAGACCGACGGAGAAATGCATCTGACCCAGGTGGCCGGATGCCCGCCGGACGCCTTTGCAGCAGACGGCCAGCTGTGGGGCAACCCCCTGTATGACTGGCCCACGCACAAAGCCACCGGCTTTGCGTGGTGGAAGCAGCGCATGAAGCACGCCACCTCCATTTACGATGTGGTGCGCATCGACCACTTCCGCGGCTTCGAGAGCTATTACTCCATTCCCGCCGGGAACAAAACGGCGACGGGCGGCCACTGGGAAAAAGGCCCTGACCGCGATTTTATCAACGCCATGCACGAAAACCTTGGCGAGGGCGGCATCATTGCCGAGGATCTTGGCTACCTGACCCCGGAGGTCAAGGCCATGCTTTCTGCCAGCGGCTACCCGGGCATGAAGATCATGCAGTTTGCCTTTGACAGCCGGGAATCCGGCAATTATCTGCCCCACACCTACCACCGCAACAGCGTGGTGTACACCGGCACCCACGACAATGTGACCACCGAAGGCTGGCGTACCAACGCCAGTGCCGAGGATGTGGCCTATGCCTGCCGCTACCTGCGCTGCCAGCCGGAAGAGCTGACCGAGGCCATGATCTGTGCCTGCCTTGCCAGTGTATCGGATACCGCTGTGATCCCTCTGGCGGACTGGCTGCATCTGGGCAGTGAGGCCCGCATCAACACTCCCAGCACCCAAGGCTCCAACTGGCAGTGGCGGCTCACCTGTCCCTTGCCGGAAGCACTGGCCGGACACATTGCGCAGCTGACCGTGCTCTACGAACGGGCACAGTAATTCCCCGATCATTTTCTCCTCGTAAAAGCGTCTGCACCCGGAATGTGCAGGCGCTTTTGTTTTTTCTACAGAACATTTTTTCAGGACCAGATTCTGGACATATTGCGCATTTTTGGGCTGACATCCGTGATTTTGCCGCCCTTCTGTAACAGTTTATTCACAAATGTATCATGATTTTGCGCATCTCTGCTCTTGTTATTTGGACACAGTTATGTTACAATTCAGATAGTATTATTGTCTGCCTTTGTGCAGATTTCACTACGGAAAGGAGTTCTTCCACCATGGATCATCCCAATCAGAATACCATGCTTTTACCGGCTTCCTATGCCGTTATCTCCGAAGAAGAAATGACCTATCTGGATGGCGGTCAGTCCATCTACCTTGGCTCAGCCTTTAATCACGATATTTATTTCAACACCGATCAGTTTGCTACATTCTGCCAGAATGCAGCGATCAACCTGTTCGTGCTGATGAGCAACTATTCCTTCCGGTACATCGCAGGCCGTGTGCAGTCCGGTCTGTCGAATGGTCTGAGCCTGTCCGGCACCTTCTATCACACCTGGGATAAGATGAACACCTGGAGCCGTATCGCTTCTGTGGGCGTTGCCGGTCTGGCCGGTGTCTATGTCTATTCGCAGGTCATGAACGTCATTCGTACCGTTACAAGCATCTACGATCAGATCGTGAACCCCATGCCGAGCTTTGATGCCGCTCAGGCCGAGGAAACCGCTGCCGCCTGAGTTTGATTCCATTCCCGGAACGATTTTGTCAGAAAGGAGCTTTCTCCATGAAAAACCTTCAGATGCCGCATTCATACATTTCTGTTTCCGAAGAAGAGCTGCGCAGTATTTCCGGCGGCGGGCCGCTGGGCGATGCGCTGGATCTTTTCTTCAGCAATCTGCGTCTGGACGATCTTTTCTTTAGCGGCGGATTGATCTCACTTTCTTTCACCTTTGTGCCCATGCTGCTGTTCAATGTGGTAAAGACAGGCTTCAACTTCGTGGTGAGCGCCTACGATACCATCGCAGACCTGTTCCATTTTTCCCACGAGGAGCGGGACATGGTGCAGTATATCTCGGATCAGCAGCGCCGGGAAGAAGAGAAAGAGCAGGCTCAGTCCGCTCCCGGCCCGAAACCGGTTTTCTGAACCTTCCCAGCAGTATAAAGCATAGCAAAAAACGCATCTGCAAAATCTTGCAGATGCGTTTTTGTTTTCAGATCGCTTTCACTGCCCCCTGCTCCCGCAGACGCAGAATGTAGCAGCTGCCCTTGCCGAATACCCGCTCGATCTCGCTGTGATAGCGTTCCAGCAGGCTCTGGGGAACATACGCCTGAATGGTGCCTGCAAAGCCGCCGCCCTGCATCCGCCAGGCTCCCGTGCTGCCCTGCAGGATACTCTGGCTCAGCGCCAGTGCCACCGAAAGCCCCTGATGCCGCACATCGGTACTGCAGTAGACATTCTGGCATAGCGCAAAGGATGCGCGTCCGCTTTCCAGCACCAGCGCTGCAAAGGCATCAAACTGCCCGGCCTGCAGCGCATCCCTCTGGGCAAGGGTGCGAGCGTTCTCTTCAAAATAGTGGATGGCGCGCAGCACCGCGCGGTCGCCGCAGGCTTTGCGCAACGCAGGCAGTGCTGCCCAAAATGCGCTCTCCGTCACCTGTCCCAGCACCTTTTTGCCAAGAAACGCTGCGATCTGCTCCATCTCCTGCCGGATGGCTGCAAACTCACCGGTCAATTCGCTGTGGCTGTCGCGCGTATCGGTAACGCACAGGCTCATGCCCGGCGGCAGCAGGCCGTCGGCGTGGATCTTTTCCAGAACCGGCTGCTGGGGGTCTGCAAAATCCGCAAAGATAATGCCGCCCACTGCGCTGGTCAGCTGATCCAGCAGGCCGCTGGGCTTGCCAAAATAGGTATTCTCCGCATACTGACAGATCTTTGCCAGCTCCGCCGGGGCCAGACCGCAGCCATATTCTCCGTTCCAGATGGCAGCCATGCCCATTTCAAAGGCAGCAGAACTGGAAAGGCCGCTGCCGCGCAGCACATCACTGGCCGTGTATGCATCAAAGCCGCCCACCGCTTTGCCTGCCGCGCGGAAGCCCTCGGCAATGCCGCGGATCAGGCTGGCCGAGTGGGTGCTCTCCCCTTCCTGCGGCCCCTCCACGGTCAGGTCGATCACATCCAGCTTGTTGAACCCGCGGGATTTGACCCGCACGTAGCCGTCTGTATTGTGCGCAGCCACGGCCACAAGATCCAGCGTGACAGCCGCCGCAAGGCCATAACCGTGCTGGTGGTCGGTGTGGTTGCCGCCCAGCTCTGCGCGGCCCGGTGCCGAATAAACCTGCACCTGCCTGCCCGGCCCAAAGTACAGCTCAAACTGTTCCAGCGCAGCACAGTAGCGTGCCCGCTGCCGACAGATCTCCTGCGCCGCATCGCCATACAGTGCCCGGAGCTTATCGTCCCATTTGCCCGCCGCGATCTCATTTCGGAGCTGCGCACTGTTTGCCATAACGATTCCTCCCTCAATATGCTGCTTTGGGATAGATGGGTATGTTACGTCTATTGTAATGCATCCAACCGCTTTTTTCAATTTCCAACGCTGAAAAAACGCGAATTTTGGCACCCAGTTCAAAGAATAAGATGTACTTTTGTTGAATTTGCGGGCAGATGTGTGGTATACTATACCAAAGATCGGGCACAAAGCTGCCCGCAACGTGACAGAGCGGAGGAAACGCGGCTATGGCAGATGTATATAAGCAATCCTTCAAACAAAATTATACCAATAATATTGAGCTTTCCATCTTCAATTGCGGTATCGAACGCTGTGCTCCGGGCCAAACATGGGGGCCGGGTATCCGCGACCATTACCTGATCCATCTGGTACTTTCCGGCAAGGGCGTATTCGAGGTGGGCGGACGCACCTGGGAAGTGAGCCAGGGCCAGCTGTTTTTTGCCCGGCCAAGCCAGCTGATCCGGTATACTGCCGATGAGCAGCAGCCTTGGGAGTACAGCTGGGTAGGCTTCAACGGTGCGTGTGCCCACAAACTGGCCGCGCAGCTCCCCTTCACCGACGACTCGCCGGTGCATCACACCCACGACCCCGATGGGATGCGTGCCGCTCTGGCCAACATTTATTCCTCCCGCGGGCTGCAGCCGCAGGATGAAGCCGCCATGGTGGGCTACCTTTATCTCTTCATCGCTTCTCTGATGAAGGAGACCAGCGCTGGCAAACCGCACACGGCTTCCTCTTCCAGCCAGTATGTGCTCAACGCCATCAAGTACATCCAGTTCAATTATTCACACGATATTTCCATTGATGATGTGGCAAAAAGCGTAGGTGTCTCCCGCAGTCACCTGTACCGCGTGTTCATGCTGAACGTAGGCAAAAGCCCCATCGATTATCTTACCGAATACCGCATCAACGAAGCCTGCAAGCTGCTGCGCGCAGGCAACCTTTCCATTGCCGAGGTCGCGGTGTCGGTAGGCTTCTTTGACCAGTTCTATTTCTCGCGGGTATTCAAGCGCGCTAAGGGCGTGCCGCCCAGCAAGTATTTTGCGGCGCAGGCTGATGCTCCCGCCGACGGCCCCGACCACCAGTAAAGGAGACCCTTCATGCCCTTACAGAAAAATCAAGTTCTCACCCTGCGCGTAGAGCGTCTTTCCAGCGATGGCAGCGGCGTAGCACACAGCCCAGACGGTGAGACCGTGTTTATTCCCGGTGCCGCCCCCGGCGACGAAGCCCGGGTGCGCATCGTTAAGGACTGCAAGCGCTACGCCTTCGGTATTCTGGACGAGGTGCTCACTCCTTCGCCGGACCGTATCCCGGTGGATTGTGCCGTGGCAGGCCCCTGCGGCGGCTGCAGCCTGCGGCATCTGGACTATGCTGCCGAGCTGCGCGCCAAGCAGGAGAATGTTGCAGATGCCTTTGCCCGCATCGGAGGATTGGATGTGCCTGTTCTGCCCATTGTGGGTTCGCCGGAAGTGAACCGCTACCGCAATAAGGTGCAGTTCCCGGTGGGCGTGGACAAAAGCGGTAAGCCCTGTATCGGCTTCTACGCCGGGCGCACCCATCGTATCGTCCCCTGCCCGGACTGCCGCCTGCAGCCCGGTGTGCTGAATGAGATCGGCAACGCATTGTGCGCTTTTTTTGCAGAAAAGGGCATCCAGCCGTACAGCGAGGAGACCGGCAGGGGCCTTGTGCGTCATATCTTTCTGCGGCGCGGCGCTCACAGTGGCCAGATCATGGTCTGCCTTGTCTGCACCCGTGCCAAGCTGCCCTCCGCTGAAGAGCTTTGCACCCGGCTGAAAGCTCAATTTGCAGAGATCACCACGATCCTGCTGAACGTAAATGCTAAAAACACCAACGTGATCCTTGGCACCGAGACCCACACCCTGTATGGGCAGGGGTATATTGAAGACACCCTGTGCGGCGTTCCGGTGCAGCTTGGCCCGCTTTCCTTCTATCAGGTCAATACCCTTGCTGCCGAGCAGCTTTACGGCATTGCCGCCCAGTATGCTCAGCTTACCCCGGACGACCTGCTGCTGGATCTCTACTGCGGCATGGGCACCATTGGTCTTTCCATGGCAGCGCACTGCCGTGAGCTGATCGGTGTGGAGATCGTACCGGAAGCCATTGAAAGTGCCAAGGCTAACGCTGCCCGCATGGGTGCAGATGTGGCCGCAAAGAGCCGATTTTTCTGCGCAGATGCCGGTCAGGCCGCCACCCGCCTTGCCGCTGAGGGCCTTCACCCGGACATCGTAATGCTGGACCCTCCCCGCAAGGGCTGCGACGAAGCCACCCTTTCCGCTGTCGTGCGCATGTCACCCCGCCGGGTGGTCTACGTCAGCTGCAACCCCGCCACCGCCGCAAGAGATGCTGCATGGCTGGAACAAAATGGATATCACGCAGAGAAGGTGCAGCCGGTGGATCTATTTCCAAGAACACGGCATTGCGAATGTGTGCTGAGCCTTTCCAAGGTGTGAGGTTTGAAAAAATGGCTATTCCAAAATATAATGAACTTTACTCGCTGTTCCTCTTTGCAATTCAGGACGGTGCCCCGCATTCTTCAAAAGATGTAAAGAAAATCATCTCTCAAAAACTCCAGTTAACCGCCTTGCTCTTGAATTGGTAAACATACATAAAAAGCGCCAGTCCCGGTTTTCCGGGACAAGCGCTTTGCATTTTAACCTTGTAATTTATCAGGACAGAATCATGCGGTCATTTGCAAACTCGCCGCCGCTGGCGATCTGGAACTTTGCCAGCAGGTCGGAGACGTGCAGGTTCTTCTTTTCCTCACCGGAAACATCATAGATGATATGGCCTTCGTACATCATGATCAGGCGGTTGCCATACTTAATGGCATCCTTCATGTTGTGGGTGATCATCATGGTGGTGAGATGGTTTTCCTCCACGATTTTGGCCGAGAGGGTCAGCACCTTGAGCGCGGTCTTGGGGTCCAGCGCAGCGGTGTGCTCGTCCAGCAGCAGGAGCTTGGGCTTGTTCATGGTAGCCATCAGCAGGGTCAGTGCCTGACGCTGGCCGCCGGAAAGCAGGCCCACACGGGCCGTCAGGCGGTCTTCCAGACCCAGATCCAGCGTCTTGAGCAGTTCACGGTACTGCTCGCGCTCTGCCTTGGTAATGCCAATGCGCAGGGTGCGGGGCTTGCCGCGGCGTGCAGCCAGGGCAAGGTTCTCTTCGATCTGCATGGTGGCAGCAGTGCCGGTCATGGGGTCCTGAAACACGCGGCCGATGTAAGCGGCACGCTGATGCTCGCTCAGGCGGGTCACATCCACACCGTCAATAATGATCTTGCCTTCGTCCACCGGCCACACACCGGCAACTGCGTTCAGCATGGTGGATTTGCCTGCACCGTTGCCGCCGATCACGGTAACGAAATCGCCCTCGTTCAGCTTCAGGTTCAGGCCGTTCAGGGCAGTTTTCTGGTTGACCGTGCCAGCGTTAAAGGTCTTGGAAACATTCTGGATCTCAAGCATTTTTTGCATCCTCCTTTGCCTTCTTCACCGGCTTCGAGAAGTACTTGCCCTTCCAGTACGGCACGGCAAGGAAAACAGCCACCACAGAAGCGCTCAGCAGCTTGAGCAGGTTGGCATCGAAACCCAGAGTCAGCACCAGCTGGATGACAATGTAGTAGATGATGGCACCCAGAGAGACAGAAACCATCTTGAGTGCAAAGTTGTGGAAGATGCGGCTGAACAGAGCCTCGCCAATGATGACAGCAGCCAGACCAATGACGATCGCGCCACGGCCCATGCCGACATCTGCAAAGCCCTGATACTGGCTCAGCAGAGCGCCAGACAGCGCCACCAGACCGTTGGACACAGCCAGGCCCAGCACGATATTGAAGTTGGTGTTGATGCCCTGCGCACGGGACATGGCGGGGTTAGAGCCGGTGGCACGGATGGCACAGCCCAGCTCGGTGCCGAAGAACCAGTACAGAATGCCGATCAGCACCGCTGTGACAATGATGATCATAACGATAGGGTTGTGGAGAGCGAACTCCTTGACCCAGCGCAGGGAGATCAACAGGTTGTACTTGTCCACGTTGATGGCCTGATTGGCCTTGCCCATGATTTTGAGGTTAATGGAATACAGCGAAAGCTGGGTCAGGATGCCGGCAAGGATGGCCGGAATGCCCATAAATGTGTGCAGGACACCGGTGACGAAGCCGGACAGCAGGCCTGCCAGCAGCGCCATGAGCAGGGAGACCCAGACGTTCTGGCCGGACAGCAGGCACATGACGCACACTGCACCGCCGGTGCCAAAGGAGCCGTCCACGGTCAGATCGGCCACATCCAGAATACGGTAGGTCAGGTACACGCCAATGGCCATGATACCCCAGATAAGGCCCTGTGCACAGGCACCCGGCAAAGCGCCCGGCAGGTTTGCCAGTCTTGCAATGATTTCCAAAACAATTCCTCCTAAACGTTACACTTTTTTACTTCCCGTTTGACACGGGAAAGCGGAGAAGAGCACTTTTTACCCTTCTCCGCTGATTTTCTGTTTGGTTTCCCGGAGTATTTTAGCCCTCGATCTCCTCGTAGCCGTCGGGAACGGTCAGGCCCAGATCGTCGCAGATAGTCTTGTTGTACTTCTTGGTCACATCGGTGTACTCGATGGGCATGGTGGAGATATCAGCCTCGCCGTTCAGGATCTTCACTGCCATCTCACCAGTGGTGTAGCCCAGATCGTAGTAGCTGATGGAAAGGGTAGCCACGCCGCAGCCGGCGCAGATACCCTCTTCGCCAGCGAACACAGGCTTCTTGGCCGGGCGGCAGATGCCGTCCACAATGCCGGTGTTTGCAGCAACAGTGTTATCGGTGGGCACATACAGTGCGTCGTTCTCATCGGCAGCCTTCTGGCAGACAGAGGACAGGTCGTTGGAATCAGAGAAAGCGTACTGGGTAGCGGTGACACCCTTTTCCTCCAGATACTTCTGGACCTCATCCACCTGATACTGGCTGTTTGCCTCAGCAGAGCAGTACAGCAGACCAACCTTCTTGGCCTCCGGCATCCACTCCACGATCATCTCAGCCTGCTGATCCAGCGGGGCCAAATCAGAGGTGCCGGAAATGTTGCCGCCCACGGTGCCGTCGAAATCGGTCAGGCCCAGAGCCACACCGTACTCGGTAACAGAGGTGCCCAGCACCGGAATGCTGTCGGTAGCAGACTGTGCAGCCTGCAGAGCGGGCGTAGCATTGGCCATGATCAGATCCACATCAGAGGAAACGAAGCCGTTGGTGATGGTAGCGCAGGTAGCGGAATCGCCCTGTGCATTCTGGAAATCGAAGGTGACGTTCTCGCCGAAGGAAGCAGTCAGAGCATCCTCAAAGCCCTGCGTAGCGGCATCCAGAGCGGCATGCTGCACCAACTGGCAGATGCCGATCGTGAACTTCTGGTCATCGGCTGCAGCAGAAGCAGCAGCGGAGGATGCAGGCGCAGCGGAAGAAGCAGCTGCAGAAGATGCAGAAGAACCGCCGCAGGCAGTCAGGGCAGCAGCTGCGCCGCAGGCAGCGGCAGCAGCCAGAAACGAACGACGAGTGATTTTACGCATAATGTTTATCTCCTCTATCTCTTTGCGTGTGCGGCCTACAGGTACCGCACCGGAAAGCTATGTTTTGTATGCAAGGCTCGTACAGTCTCGCTTTACACTCGTGAAGTATATCACACATTTCACGGTAAAACAACTCACTTTTGCCCTAAAACGGCCTTTATTATCGATTGCATCAAATATATCGATCGATTATTTTGATGCGTTATTTCGTTTTTTCTGATATTCCGTCAGTTTTGCAAATTCAGCATCCAGCCAGTGCAGGTTTTTCTCCAGCTGCGGCAAGAACGGTGCGGCATAGTCGTAGCCAAAATACAGCGCCTGCCAGAGCTTGTCCTGCATCCGGCGCACCAGCACCGGGCTGAGCTGAGCACCCAGCTGTTCCACCGTGTCTTCCAGTGTCATGCAGGTCTGCGCCCAGCGCACATCGGTCTGTTCCCGGGCCGGGACATCGTAACGAGCAAGATAGTCCTCCACCCTTGCCTCGATCACCTGCCCGCCGCAGCCGGTGGGCTGCAGAAAATAGCTCACCTGTCCTTTCCTGCTGATCTCCTGCGCCAGCGGGTACAGAGCACACACCAGCGGTTCGGCATCGTGGATGGCGCAGCGGTCTCCCGTAAGGAAGGGACAGTTGTTCCGGTTCTCCTTCACCGGGGCCAGACGCAGCACCGGCAAATGGCTCACCGTGCCAATGCTGGCCCGGCAATATCCCCGCGCCACGATCTGCGGCGGCAGGCGCAGCCGGGCTGCAATGCGCCACAGGTCAAAGCCTGAAAGTACAATGTCCTCTCTGCCACGGCAGCAGTCGCCGCAGCCATTGCACGCAAAGCTGAAATGTGCATCCCGCGCCAGCAGGGGCATTGCCTCGGTACGGGTAAAATCGATCTGGCCGCACAGGTCGATGTGGTCGTCACGCATCTGTTCTCTCTTCTTTCCTGCATAATAAATAACAGGTCTATTGTACCGCAGGGCCGGTTTTTGTGCAACAAAAAAGCTGCTGTACGCTTGACAGCAGCTCATAGTGGCGCAGCGCACCCACACTCAGGTGGTACATCTATGCCATCTCACCGATTTGGAACGGTTCCCGCTCAGCCATACAGCACCGCTTTCTGCTGCCGCTTGAGCCAGTGGTAAGCGATCACGCACACCAGAATGGAGAACAGCGAACCGCAGGCCGAAGCAAGACCCATGGGCAGCAGCGTCTGCGGGAAGAACTTGGATGCGAGGTAGGCACCCGGCACGCGCACCAGCAGAATGGACAGCGTGTTATGCAGGAAGGACAGCCCGGACTTGCCATAGGCGCAGAAATAGCCGCTGAAGCTGAACTGCACACCTGCAAACAGGCAGTCAAAAATATAACCCCGGATGTAAGATACACCGGCCAGCACCACAGCCTCGTCCGAGGTGAAGGGCCGCACCACCGACGGTGCAATGAACTGCACTGCTACTGCCACGATCAGTCCAAAGGTCAGGCCAATGCCGATGGCGTAGCGCAGAATGGCATCCACACGGTCGTGCTTGCCGGCGCCGATGTTCTGCGCGCCCAGTGCCGATACAGTGGACAGCATGGAGCTGGGCACCAGGAACAAAAAGCTGATGATCTTTTCCACGATGCCCACGGCGGCGGCATCGGTCAGTCCTCGGTGGTTGGCAATGATGGTGATGATCATAAAAGATACCTGAATAAAGCCGTCCTGCATCATCACCGGTATGCCAATGGAAAGGATCTCGCCAAGTGCACTGCGTTCCGGCTTGAAGTCTGCACCCGAAAGGTGGATGCCGCTCTTACGGCGCAGGATCACGACCAGCGAAATGATCACGCTGACCAGCTGAGAAAGAGTGGTACCCAGCGCTGCACCGGCAGGGCCAAGATGCAGCGCGCCCATGAACAGATAATCCAGCGCAATGTTGCTTGCACAGGCCACCGCAATAAAGTACATCGGGCTTCTGGAATCGCCCAGCCCGCGGAAGATCGATGCCATGATATTATACGCCGTGATGCATGGAACGCCGATAAAGCAGATGATCAGGTAGGTACGAGTGCCCGCCACGGCCTGCTCCGGTGTGGAGACAATGCGTACGATCGGATCCACAAGCCCTACCAGCACAGCTGCCAGTACCACAGATCCTGCCATAAACAGCGTAACTGTGTTGCCAATGAGCCGCGCCGCACGAGGTTTGTTCTCTGCGCCCACGGCCCGGCCAATAGTGACCGTTGCCCCCATGGCAAGGCCCACGATCATCACAGTGATCATATGCATCACCTGACTGCCAATGGACACCGCCGTTGTGCTGGCCACACCTTCAAACTGCCCGATGATGAACAGATCCGCCATGCCGTACAGCGTCTGCAAAAAGTACGAAAGCAGATAGGGCAGTGAAAAAAACAAAATGCTTTTCAACACACTGCCGCTGGTCAGATTTTTTTCCATAATGTTTTCTGCCCGGCTTCCCTCTTCTCTGCCGAATGTACAGAGCTTACACTGCCAGACCGGGCAGCTCCTTTCCGTTATAGATAGTAAACCCTACAACGACTGAAGAGTCAAGGTTTTATTACAATAAAGCGGCCCGGTCGTGCCAAAAGGTCAGCACAGCCGAGCCACCATGATTTATTTAAGGTTTTGTTTGTTCAATAGATAAGGCACAAACACATCATAAAATTTTTCGCTTCACTCTGCATGAAATTGTGCCCTTCTCTTCCAGTCTGTTTCATCTTCAATGCTCACATCATTTTCAAAGCATACCTGCCTTTCTGTTTTCTCCTAAAACAGTTTCAAGACAAAAGAAAAACGCCTCAGAATTTCTTCTGAAGCGTTTTTGTTCAAGTCGGCGACTACCTATTTTCACGCGCCGTTTCCAGCGAACTATCTTCGGCACAAGTGAGCTTAACTTCTGTGTTC
>NZ_WKZG01000015.1:0-82150 GCF_009679665.1 Faecalibacterium sp. BIOML-A4
GTACACAGGCTTTCTCCGAAGGTTGATGTCTTTTGCAGCCTTGGCTGCTTCCGGGGTCTTGACCTTTGTGCGCAGCAAGGTGCTCAATGTCGTGAGCATGGCGTTCTGTGCTGCGATGCCGGATGCAAAGGTATCATCAAAATACTGCGCTATGCGATAAGTAAGCTCTGCAAAGCGGGTGTTTTCCAGCAGCAGATTGACCACCTCTGCATTGACACGCCCTGTGTAGAGGTTCTTTGCAGCTTCTACGGACAAGCCCAGCTCGGCAATGTCGTAGTTCTTGCGGTCAGGGATGTTGGTTTCTCCCAGCAGGAAATCCGTGGACACGTTGAACAGCCTTGCGATCTTCAGCACCTGCTCATGGGTCAGGGTTCCTTTTGCACCGCTGATGAAGCGGCTGATGGTGCTTTTGGAGCAGCCGATTTCCTTGGCAAGCTCCGGTTGGCTGATGTTGTGCTCTTTCATCAAGTCCGCAAGACGGACGTTGGATGGTGCGGGCAGATATTCCTGTGCCATGTGGTCGGCCCTCCTTTTTGAGCTTTTTCCTCATTATAATACGCTCTGCCGTTTTGTTCAATATACGGTCACCTCTCCACCCTTGCTGTTGCAGCCCTGCAACCAGTAAGGGCTTTTTTCTTTTTCCGTTGCAGTTCTGCCGCTTTTTTGCTCTTTCCGCAAAATTCCCCGTATATTCAGGCACAAGGCAAAAAACACCAGAGTTCCCACACGGGGATACTCTGGTGCAACACATAACACCGCCCTGCCCGGTGGCCGCAGGGTGCGCGGTTTTGCATGCATCGAGCCGCTTGTCCACCCCTGCCCGTAAAAAGTGCATTTTTTCATGGAAGAAGTTCGTACAACCTGTACGGTCTGTACTTGTACGCACCCGTACGGCGAATTGAAGCAAATTAAAACGTGGTATCGTTTATATTTCGGATTCCTGTACGTCGTACAGACCGTACAGGTTATTTGAAGTCCGTACGCAATTTTTTCAGATGCGTACGGAGCAATCAAGTTCGCATTGTGCGAACTTGTCGGGGCGAGGCCCCTCCATCTTGCTGGCGCAAGACCGTTCGGTCACTTAAAAGCCCCACTGGGGCTTTCATTGCTTCGCAAACGTGAACTCGATTAACTCTCCCGCAGGAGACGTTCCCCCTCGGAGAGTCCTCGAAGAGCCCACTACACTTTGCAGCCCATAGGGATGAAAGTGTTATAGTGGGTTATTACACTTCCGAAGAAGTGCATCTTCGTTCCCGTCACCTTCCTCTGAACCCCAAAAGGAGGGATGCCCTTTGGCAAGAAATGATGGTATTGACCGCACAAGTGTCCGAAATCTCGCCGTTTCGGACAAGGCCGTTGGCAACACCCAGCAGCACAATGAACGTGAAAAGGACAGCTATCGGAACCCCGATATTATCCCCCAGCGCACCGCATGGAACGTCCATTTCAAAAAGCCTACCGCCAGCTACACCGACCTGTTCGCCCAACTGGAAGCCGCCGGAACCATCTCCACGCGCGGCCTGAAACCGGATGCCACCCACTACTGTGAGCTTGTCTTTGATGTCAACTCGGCCTACTTTGACAACCACGGCGGCTATGAGTTCGCCAAGCAGTTCTATGAGGATGCCTACAAAGCAGCCGTTCAGATCGTGGGTGGTGAGCAGTATATCCTCTCGGCAGTCATGCACGCCGATGAGATCAACCGCGCCATGACCGAAGCATTAGGCCGGGAGGTCTACCACTACCATCTTCATGTGGTCTATGTGCCTGTGGTGGAAAAGCAGATCCTCTGGTCGAAACGCTGCAAGGACAAGGCACTGGTCGGCACCGTCAAGGAGACTGTCATGCAGGTCAGCCGGAGCAAGAAGTGGGCATCCAAACCTCTGCTGGACGAATCGGGAAAGCCTGTTTTGCAAAAAAACGGCAAGCCTATCCTGAAGAAGTCGTACAGCGTCTTGCAGGACAACTTCTTCAATTTTATGCGCGCTGCCGGGTACACCGATATAGAGCGCGGCGAACGTGGCAGCACCGAAGAACACCTGACCGTCACCCAGTTCAAAGTTCAACGGGAGCAGGAACGGCTGGACAGCCTGACCGCCCAGATTGACCAGAAAGAGCAGCACCTCACCCAAACCAACAAAACCCTCTCCAAGACCGAAAAGGAACTTGCCGCTGTGCAGAAAAAGGCCACGCTCACAAAAGAAGCCCTCATTCATGCGCGCGATCTGGATTATATCGGCAAGCGCACCTTTCTCGGTAACTACTCACTGACCGAAGAAGAATTCTCCAAGCTGAAAAACAGGCCGACCACGGCTATATGATGGATGTGGAGAACCGCCGCTTGAAAGAAGAACTTTCCACCGCCAAGAAGGAAGCTGCTCATTGGGGTCAAAAGTATCATGAACTCTGGTATGAAGTGAAGCCCTATCTGGACGCTCTCCACCGTGCGCCCGAACTGGTGCGCGGCTTTCTGGAAAAGATTCTTGCCCCCAAGCAGGAGCGCACCATGAATGTGCAGCAGAAAAACCGCAAGCGTGGGCAGGATATGGAACTTTGATTTTCGGAGGATACCATTTGAACAAAAAGAAGAAGTCAAACAAATCCGGCTACCCGGATGAAGCAATCAAGACCCTTGCGCGTTGCTTTTATCCCTCCATGGTTGAGTTTTTCAACAGTGAGGAAGGCCAGCGTGAATATGAGGAATGGCTGAAAGAGCAGGAAGCACTACAAGCCTTGCCTGTTGCCGCATAAAAACAGCAGGACGCTCCCAGAAAAGGGAACGCCCTGCTTTACATAGATGTTTCTTACCGGGGTGTGTCCGCTTGGGCACACCTCTTATTTTTTTGCCCTTAATCTTCTAGCCCATGGCTCCCGGCTGCATTTTTCAAATATTCCTCCGGGTCACCGTTCAGAATCAAATCGGCATAGCTCAGCGGGTCATTGTAGATAAGGTAGTCCAATTCCGTCCTCTGCGCCATGGTCACGTCCAATTCATCCTCGACCCCGGTGCAGTCGATGGAAATTTTTCTTCCATCCCGGAGCAGCAGCTCCACGCAGTCAGTATCCATGTTGAACTTGCAGGCTCTTTCATCGTACTTCATAATCATACCCTCCAAATCTTGTTATTGGCTTACGCTCTACGACAAGGCATCGGAGGTTTGCGCCGTCCACGGGAGCCTTCATTGTTGTACCCGAAGAAAACGAAAAATCCGAACCCTTCTCCAATCGGAAACAGGTTCGGATTTTTCTTGTTTGGTGGAGGCGATGGGAGTCGAACAATAAAAAATGATTGAGTGACGTCAAAAACATATCTGCAACGCGCCTAAACACTTGCTAAAAATGTAGTGGGGTTGGTTTGTAACCCATGTATTTTGCTACGTTTACAAAAAAGAGTGTTACCAAAACTGTTACCAGAGTCAGGCCTGTGCCTTTTTGAATGCCGCGGTGGTAGCGGCAGCAAGATCTTCCCTCTGACCGTCAAGCTCGTGCCGATACACTCCGGCAGTGTCCATGTTCTTGCTATGGCCCACGAGCATCTTCAGCTGGCTGTCAGTCAGGACGCTGGATTCAACACTGACAAAGGTGTGCCGCAGCTCGTAAAGTGAAACTTTCGGCTCAAGCCCATTTGCTTCCTGGTAGGATTCCCAGCGGCGATAGAGCGCGTGTTCTGACGGGATCTGAAACAGCGGGGTATTGTAGTTCAGAAGCATACCTTGAGCCTTCAGAAGCTGCACCTGTGCCTCGTATGCCTCGCGAGCTTCCTTGCCCATGTCAAAAGAGCGGATTGCGTTTTCGTTTTTTCCGGTCGTCTGTTCCCGGTGCACGTTGATGCTGCGCCGAAGGTTGACCGTGTTCCCTTTGATGTCTCCATACCATAAGCCAATCAGCTCTCCGGGGCGCAGGCCGGTCGCAACTGCAAAACGGTAGGCGTAGATATATTCATCAAATACCAGCTTTCCATAGTAGGTGCGGGTGTCTACGCTAAACAGAACCTTCAGGGCGGTGGGCTGAAGAATTGTGCGTTTCCCCATCCTGGCATTCTTCGGGATAGACAGGTCGGGGTAGAGTGTCGTGTACTTGTTCCTTCGGCACCACTTGACAAAGGCGGTTTCCGCAGCCCGGATCGTCATAAGCGTCTTTCGGCTCAACGGCTGGTTTGAGATGGGCTTGCGCTGGTTCTTTTTCTGTGAGCGCTTCCGGAACGAAACGTCAATGGCCTTTTGAAGATCGCCCTCGGTTAACTCGTCAATGCGGATATTCCCACAGGTCGGCAGGATATAGCAGTCCCCGTAACGCTGGCATTGTGTCACATAGGATGTCCCGCAAGTCAGCTTCAGTTCTTCTACCCACTGGGCATAGAGGGCAGCTACCTTCTTTTTTCCGTCTCTGATGCTATCGTCAAGCCAGGCATCGGCCTTTGCGTTGGCTTCCCGCTGGCCGGTGCGGCCAGGCGTGCTGCTGTAAAACCGTTTGCGGGTGCCGTTCTTCTGCACCGCGATGCACCAGCGGCTTTCCTTCTCGACCCAAAACGCCGTGTTGACCCGTTTTTTCATAAAATCCACCTCCATACACAAGGGTACACTTTGACAAGCCTGCCCGGAGGTGGTATCATAGTCTGTGCAGAGGTTCGCCAAAATCTACTGTACAGAGCCGTGACGCCTTCGGGCAAGCGGTTCGGAAACCTCCTTCGGTGCTGGTAACACCGGGGGAGGTTTTTTTATTTGTTTGTGCAAATCAAAATTATGCTATACTTTAGCATAATTTTGATGTATAATGAACGTGAACGAATCTTTTCATTCATACACAGAAAGAAAGGTGCTATCATGTCAGAGCGTCAGAATGCCGTCGAACTTTATCTTGACGAAAAAGACTTCAAAATGAAGTTGAACGGTGTTGAAGTCCATCGCGTCAAAGGCTTCTCCATCCAGTGCGATGCGGGCCATCCCCTCGCAGATATGACGCTGAACATTTCGGTGGACAAACTGAAACTCGGTTAATGGAGTTTACTCCACACATCCAGCGCCTTGTCAATGCCGCGTTCGACAGCCGTTTCGCCGTACTCGATAGCCTTCGGAAACAGATCGCAGGCACCCATCATGTAAAGGTCGATATAGCCATCATCACGCAGTTCCGCAAGCGCCTCTCTCACGTCATCCCACGGGATCCCCGGCAATGCAGCCGACACATCTTCTGATGCAAAATATTTTGCCTGAGACTTCGGCAAGGTTTTGCGGCGCTCCGTGTATGCACGATAAAGTTTCAGCAAGACCTTTTCGGTATCTTTTGTCATCCCGTATTTTCTCCTTCTGCGCCCTCGGTGTTCGCAGCACCGGGGGCGTTTTTGTTTAGTTCACATCAGTTATTCAAAGCCTTTGCGCGCACAGTCGGGCTTGCTGCCTTGAACAGATCATATGCGTTCAAAACATCCGTAATCGCCTGACGCTCTTCGGGGGAGACTGTGTGGTCGATGCTGCCACCATCGCCGCTGTATCGGATAATGATTTCATCAGCGCTCAAAATATTCTTAAACCACTGGATATCTTCATCATCGCCTACAAAGGAGGTCAGTTCCCAATACTGCTTTCCATCATAGCCACGATCCACATCCGTCCAATCGATCGTGTAGGTGTATTTATACTCGCCTGCGCGAATCGTGATCGTGTCCAAGTACACATATTTGTTGCCGCTACACAGAACCATGAAAAACATTGACGGATCATTGGTGCTGCCATTTACAAAGAAGGGCAGTATATAGCTTTTGCCTTGATTGCTCAGTCGGTCTTCCGTGGGTGACACATAGCTTCTTGCGTCCTCGACCTTATCGTAACTGATTTTCAGCTTTGCAAGAGCGTCTTTCAGTCCCAGCACCTGCTGGGCTTCTGCCAACACCGCAAAGTTACTGACCTGCGCCTTGCTTGCATCGTCCAATTCATTATAGGCATTCACGGCAGCCACAATTGCCGGGCGGCGGGCAGTCGTGACGGTTCCGATTTGGTTGATCAGGCTTTCCACCTGCGCTACCGTCGCAGTATTGCATTCTTCAAGAGCGGCTGTGCTCATATATTCTGCTGGGCTGACAGCCATTGCCGGCGCTGCCACAGATACAAGCGTTGCGGCAATGCACAGTGCTGCAGCGGTCTTTTTCATAGTTTTCTTCATACATAACACTCCTTCGCTATATAGACTGGAATGACTCCGATAATCCAAAATTACCCCACCCAGTGTGTCCAGCCTACGGCCTTGCCCTCAATGTGCACCTCCTCCAGCTGGGGGCCGGTGTAGATCATGGGCGCATAAGCCGGGTTTGCGGGCATCAGGGTCAGCGTGCCGGGGTTGTAATATACCCGCTTGAGGGTGGCTTCACCATCAATGCGCACCGCTGCGATCTCGCCGTTCTCCACCTCCGGCTGGATGCGGATATACACCACGTCTTTATCGTGAATGCCGGCATCCACCATGCTGTCACCGTGGCAGGTCAGGGAAAAATCGCACCGGATGTTCTCCGGCACGTCCACCATTTTTTCAATGTTCTGCTCTGCCGTGATGGGTTCCCCGCAGGCAATGGCTCCGATCAGCGGGATCTTCTTCATCTTTGGCATCGGCTCAAAGCCCGGGGGGATGGTGGGCTTCTTGGGCTCCGGCTGTTCTTCCCAGCCCATCAGGTAGGCGGGGGTGGTCTGCAGCGCATCAGCAAATGCTGCAATTTTTGATTGTGGGATATCGGCTTTACCATTTTCAATCTTACTTATAGAAGATTTATCTTTATAGCCCATCTTGTGAGCCAGTTCTTCGACTGTTAAGCCAAGCTCCGTGCGGCGGCTTTTGATTCTGTCGTATAGAGTTGCCATAAAATCACCAACCTTCGCTCTTATCTTATCATAGAGTGGAATAATATTCAAGTATTTTTTATTTTTTCCTCAAAAAAGGTTGACTTTATTTCCACTCGGTGCTATTATGTGGTTAGTGGAATTCAATTCCACTTTGAAAGGAGGTGACAACCATGACCGACACCAATGCGCTGCGTTCCATCATTGCAGATTCCGGGCTTAAATATAAGGCCATTGCCGAAATTATGGGCCTGACACCGTATGCTTTGCAGATGAAAATTGATAACGAGACCGAGTTTAAGGCCAGTGAAATTGACACTCTGGCCAATACTCTCGGCATGGACATGCAGCAGCGTGATTCCATATTTTTTTGCAAGAAAAGTGGAATTTAATTACACTTTTGCAAGTTCATCCAAAGGAGGTGAAGAAGATGAGCAACAGCAAAAGGCCCCACGCTCCTAAGGAAGAGAAGCGCGGGGCGCAAGAGATTCAGCTGTCGCACTTGGACAATCGTTTTAGCTGCCAGATAGACGGAACGGTTATCCAGAACGTGAAGGATTATTCGTTGGTTCAGTCCAGCAATGGAAAAGCATTGTTAAACTTGACCATCGAGATCAGTGCGGAAGTTGTGTCAACCACGATACAAGCGCAGATGCAACAGCACTTGTAATCCACGAGTGACGTTCCATCGTTTCGGAAAACTTGGACAACAATCCCTTCTGCGGAGGAATCTGGTCATTTACGATCATCTCAACAAGATCAACTAACTTCTGGACTTGCTCTTTGTCCGGTGCATCTTCAGCTTCTGCCCTTTCCCGCAGTTCCTGAAAATTCGTCTGGTAGTTGATGGTCGCTGTATTGGCTGTTCCAATTACAGAACCGTAAGCTGTACCGATATTATAAATATTACTCTGACGCTGTTCGGTTTCTTTTCGCTTTTTCTCGACTTCGGTCATATAGAACGCTTTTATTTCTTCCTGCTGCTTTTGGAAGAACGATGCCTGCGTTTCCGTTACATAAAGCCGTTCATTGGCCGGAGTGATAATAACATCGTCTATTTTAATATCGGTTTTTGGGCGAAATCCAACGTACTGACGGTTCGTTGCCGTTTCTCGGTTTGGCAAACCTGGAACGGTTGCAATAATTTCACCATCTCGCTCAATTTGCATATTCAGACCATGCATTCTTAAAAAATTTTCAAAAATCATTTTTCCATTCACCCCCTTTCCGTCTTTTTATTTTACAGCGAAAGTGAAGTGAATACAAGGAGGTACAAATCCACATGGACGACATTATCTTATCCACCCAGAACGGCGAACCAGTGGCATCCAGCCGGGACGTTGCCAAGCGCTTTGGCAAGGAGCATAAGCACGTTCTGGCGGCTATTCGTCAACTTTTAGTGGCCGAAAATTCGGCTACTAAATTCTTCCACGAGACCGAGTTCGAGTATCGCGGCCAGAAATTCCCGGAATACTTGATGAACCGTGACGGCTTTTCCCTGCTGGCCATGGGCTTTACCGGCAAGGAAGCCGTGCAGTGGAAGCTCAAGTACATCGAGGCCTTCAACCAGATGGAGAAGCAGCTGGCACAGCGCCCGCAGCTTTCCCGCGCGGAGCTGATGGCGCAGGCCCTTATTGCCGCCCACGACGAGCTGGAACACAAGGACGCTCAGATTGCAGAGCTGACCCCGAAGGGCATCTTTGCGGATGCTGTAAGCGCCAGCAAGAAGAGCATCCTTGTAGGTGAGCTGGCAAAACTGCTGTGCCAGAACGGTGTGCAGATCGGGCAGAACCGGCTGTTCAGCTGGATGCGGGAGCACGGCTATCTGATCCGCGACCCCAAGCGCAGCGACTATAATATGCCCACCCAGCGGGCCGTGGAAATGTGCCTGTTTGAGATCAAGAAGACCACCGTGGTGCACTCGGACGGCCACACCAGCATCAACAAGACCCCGAAAGTCACGGGGAAGGGACAGATTTACTTTGTGAACCAGTTTCTGAATGTCCGGGCAAAGCGGCTGGAAGCGTGAAAGAAGGTGATAATTTGAAGGTAAGCATGAAAAAAATTGAATCCCTGATGATTTTACGGGGAGTAAATGTTACCGAGCTGATGCAGGCTGCTGGCCTTGAGCGGGCCACCTACTACTACATCAAAAAGAAGGGCGGCACCAGCCCCCGGACGCTCAAGGCCATTGCCGACACGCTGAACGTTGACCCCCGCGAGCTTTTGAGCGAGCAGGAGAAGGAGCAGCGTCTTGGCAAGGAGACCGCCTGATGAACGGGCGGAACAAATACTGGCGGGAAGCCCGCTGGGACAAGAACCAGCCTGCACGGCTGGCACACATCAAAGAAAAGAGGTCGAAAAAGCATGATGAAGGTCGTACAGGGCACCTTCCGGCAGATTCCGTACTGGAAGCTGCGGGGGCGGTTCCACAGCTGCGGCTACCGCGATCAGGAAGTCGCTGAACATAGCGGCATTGGCCGGTACACTATGAGCGCCCGGATGAACGGGCACCAGCCGTGGACAAGTAAAGAGATCGTAGCAATTTGTGAACTGTTGGACATCCGGCAGGACGAAATCGGGGAGCTGTTCTTCCCTACTGTTGAGAAAGGAGAATCCGCATGAGAATCAAATCTGGCGTTTGGTACTGGCTTGCAATGGGGAGCTTTGCGACGGGCCTGCTGTACAGCATGGGCCTCGAGGGCACCTGTCAGACCGGCGGCACCATTTCGGACGGTGCGTTCATTACGGCTATGGTGCTGATTCTGCTGGCGGTGTTCTTCATGCGGCTGGGCTTTGCAGCCGAAGCGCGTGAGAAGCGGCCCCGCAAGATTCACAAGCCGCAGGCCAATACCGTGAAGAGCGGCAGGAAGGCGGGCTGACACCACCCATGAATAAAGGAAAGCACTTTACCCGCGTTTGTTTGGACTGCGGCAAGGTGATGGAAAATGTTGCTGGCAACCTGCGCTTTTGCGCTTCCTGCCGCAGAGAGCGCCACAACCAATATTGCAGGGATTATAGGGCGCGTAATGAAAACGCTACCAGCGTCATGTGGTACACCGTCTGGGATGCCAAAACCGGCGATCTGCTGGCATCCGGCACGTCTGAGATGTGTGCCCGGCGGCTGGGCTACAAGAGCGCGAACAGCTTTGCGTCTGCCGTCAGCCATGGGCTCAGCGGCAGCCATCGAACTTACAAGTACACATTTGCGCGGGAACGTATCGACCGCAGCGAGGTGGACAGCCTGCCGCCGGTACGCACTATACGAAAAAAGCCCGCCGGTGCGCCAACACCGACGAGCTGCAAGGGATGATGAGTTTGAACGACTTCATCACCCCGATGATACCACAAAATCGGAGGTTTTTACAGATGGAAAAAAATTATGTTGAGATTCAGGGCCGCTTTTCGAGCGACGGCAGGTTTGTGGGCGGGAACTATGTCCCGGAAGTCATCGACAAGCTGATGAACGATGTCTATTCTACCCTCGGTCAAGCAGGAAGCCTGTACCGCCTGCGCGTCACGGTCGAGGTCGAAGATCTGGGTGCCGAGGTCAAGTTCGGGAAGCCTGCAAGCGAAACGCAGCACTCCCCTGCTCTGCAGCGTTTGACCGCTGGAAAGCTGATTCCTGCACCGGACATCTCCCCTGCCGCCATTGACCCGGCACCTGAGGTGGCAGTATGAATCCGATGTACGACCTTTCCCTTGACGGCTACGGCCCGGCACTTGAGCCGCCGGATGATTACTATTTCCTGCCGCGAGGGACAGAACAGACCGAAGATCAGGAGGATGAAGAGTAATGGAAAGCACAAGCATTTACGCCGCTCTGGCCGCTGTGCAGAGCGAACTCAAGGCCCCTAAAGGGCAGATGAACACCTTCGGCGGGTACAGATATCGTTCCTGTGAGGACATTTTGGAAGCAGTGAAGCCTATTCTCAAGGCTCATGACCTGCTGCTTACGCTCTCCGATGAACCGAAGGTTCTTGAGGGGTGGCACTACATCGAAGCCACTGCAAAATTGGAATCTCTGGATGGTGGCTGCATTTCCGTGAAGGCATACGCAAGAGAGCCGGAGCAAAAAACCAAGATGGACGCTGCACAGGTGACGGGAACATCCAGCAGCTACGCCCGCAAGTATGCCCTGAACGGCCTGTTCTGCATCGACGATACCAAGGATGCCGACACGGACGAGTATCATGCGGCAGAAGGTCGAAACCCCGCAGGTGTGAACAAGCCGCAGAAGCAGCCTGCTCAGAAGCGTGAAGCTCCTGCTCCGAAGCGTAATGCTCCTGCCCCGAAATCGCAGCCTGTACAGGAACAGCCCTTTATCTGCGCCTGCTGCGGCAAACCACTTCAGCCGGTGTCTTATAAGAACCGCACCGTTGAACCGGCAGAGACCGCCGCAAGCACCAAGAAGAAGTTTGGGCGCGTCCTGTGCTGGACGTGTGCCCAGAAACAGCCGAAGGAGGGCTGATCTATGCTGAACATGATCGCAGCTATTGGACGTCTGACCCATACCCCGGAACTCCGCACCACCACAAGCGGCAAGGAGATCTGCTCTTTTGATGTCGCCTGCGAACGCAGCTATTCTGCAAATGGCCAGCGCGAGACGGATTTCTTGCCCTGCGTTGCATGGGGCAAGACGGCGCAGTTCATCTCCCAGTATTTCGACAAGGGCAGCATGATCGCCGTCAATGGCAGCTTGCAGACCCGGAAATATCAGGACAAGCAGGGCAACAACCGCACTGCCTATGAGATTCAGGTGCGTGAGGTCAGCTTTTGCGGCTCGAAAGCCCCTGACAACACGTCTACACGGGGTTTTGATGAACAGACGGAAAGTTATGCCCGCGAAGCTAGAAACGCTCAGAGCGCCCAGCAGACGGCTGAGACCGGCACGGACGATTTTGCCGTTATCAACGACGATGAAGATTTGCCGTTCTGAGCGGCAGAAATGAGGGAGAGAAAAATGCCAGCAAAAAGAAATATTATGCCGGAAGAGGTGCGCAATGCAAAGCTTCTTCTTAGTAAGGGCCTGTCAGATGCAGAGGTCGCAGCCATTATCGGTCGTTCCGTGTCGGCAGTTATCAATATCCGCAACGGTGCATACGACTTCATGCTTGCGGATGTACCGAATGATACCCCGGATGATAGCCGGGTGTGTATCCTGCTGAAATCTATCGACAGCCGCCTGTACCAGCAGAACGAAGACATGAAGAAGGCCATTGACCAGCTGGTGGTCCTGAACAGTGCCCTTGTTGAGCTTCAGAACGAGATCAAGGTGTGCTCTTCCTGCATGACGGCAATGCTGGATGCCCTGAACGAACTCAAGAGCAAGAACAGCCAGCAGGCTGAACAGGAAACCACCCCTACGAAGTATCCGGGCAAGAATTTTGCGAACTGGGGAGAGGTTATTCGCCGTGTTGAGGTCTACGGTGACAAGTTCATTGCGGACAACCTGCGCGGAACCAAGGCCAGTCTGGACGGCGTTACGCTGTATCTGGCCTGCACCCCCAGCACGAAGAAGTTCCTCAAAAGCAGCGCTGTTGCAATCCCCCGCATCAAACAGCAGTGCCGGAACGTCATCGGCTACGGCGTAGAGGTTAAGATCATCGACCTGTAAAAACCAAAGAAAATGGTTTTTACGAAAAGCGTTTGGTTTTCAAAAACGGGAAGGAGGTGGTTAGTGGTGGACGATATCGAAATGGCTCGCCCAAAAGGCTTGTTGATACCCTTTGACAAGTTCGTAATCTTGGACATCCTGCCACCTGAGCAATACAAAAATGTGCTCACAAAAATGCGGCAGTATGTGGAGCACGGCAAAGAGCCGGAAGGGCTTGAAGACCTTGAGAAGATGGCATTCGAGTCTTTGAGAAGTTCAATGGATACAAACATTGAAACGTACAGACGTTCTATTTTGGCAAACAGGAAAAACGGACGAAAAGGCGGCAGGCCCAGAAAAGCCACTGAAACCGACGGGATTGCAGAAGAACCCACAGAAACCCATGGGTTTTCCGAGAAACCCACTAAAACCGATGGGGGGTTAAAGTACAAAGTACAAAGTACAACAGATACTAAAGTATCTGATAGTAGTAGCGCTGAAGCGCTGCCCCCTACCCCTAAAAGCAGGTTTTCACCGCCGGATGTTGAAACGGTGAAAAGTTACTTTGCGGAGAAGGGTGGCACAGAAGCGCAGGCTATTCGGTTCCATGCCTATTACGAATCCAACGGCTGGAAGGTGGGCCGGAATCCCATGAAGAACTGGAAGGCAGCAGCATCCGGGTGGATATCCCGTGACCGGGAGCAGCAACCGAACAAGCCTGCACCGGGCAATACATCCAGATCTGCAGCGGATGTCTATGCAGACATCTTCAAGGGGGTGATTTGATTGACGATGGAGAAGATCATCGAACTGCTGGCCGTGGCAGATGCCTATTTCGGCAAGCCCCAAACAGACGAGAGCCGGAAGGCGATTTCCACGGTCTGGGCAAAGTCAGACCTTCGGACGGCCCCGGATGATATCGCAGAACAGGCGTTTTACGATGTCATACAGCACTGCAAGTGGCAGGACAAGCTGCTTCCTGACTGGCTGGAGCGGATTCAGAAGATTCAGGGAGAGCGGCTCATGACAGAGCGTTGCATGCATTCACACCGTAAGTTGCAGAAGATGCTGAAAGCCCGCGCAGAGCGGAAGCTTTTGAAAGAATAGCCCGCATATGGCGTTCAGAGCGTCCTGCACGGCTCCCTGAACGCGGTTTTAGGGCAAACCGGAAAAGTTATACTGCAAAACGCAAAACGCCGTTCAGGGCCGTTTCTCGTGCTCTGAACGCATGGAGGTAAAAAGCACTATGAACCTGTATGAGATCAACTCGCAGATTTTGGACTGCATCGATCAGGAGACCGGCGAGGTTATGGACATCGACCGGCTTGAAGAGCTGAACATGGCAAAGGCCGAGAAGGTGGACAACATCGCCTGCTGGGTAAAGAATCTCGAAGCCGATGTTGCGGCCTTTGAAGCGCAGGAAAAGGCTTTTGCTGACCGCAAGGCAGCCGCAAAGCGCAAGATCGACAGTCTCAAGCACTATCTGACCGATGCTCTGGGTGGGCAGAACTTCAGCAGCGACCGGTGCGCGGTGAGCTTTCGCCGCAGCAAGGCGGTCAGCGTGCTGGATGAAGCCGCTGTTCCTGCTGAGTACATGACCGAGATGACCACCCGCGCACCCAACAAGACGGCCATTGCGGCCCTGCTCAAGACCGGCACGGCAGTGCCCGGCTGTGAGCTGGTGGAACGTGTAAACCCGTCTGTGAAGTGAGGGAGGATGGGACGATGGATGAAGTTAGACTGATTGACGCGAACGCTTTGCACAAGCGCATCGAAATGAACCTTCGTGCCAGCAATCCGTTCACTATTGAAGAATGCTGCTATAAGGATGCCCTGAACAGCGTGGACGACGCTCCCACCATTGACCCGGAAACACTGCAGCCGACATGGCGCAACCCTGAAACGGACCCGCCCAAGGTCGAAACCGAAGTGCTGATTTTGTACCGCAACGATATTGACGGATACAGTATTACGACAGCGCACTATGAAGACGGGAGCGTTTTTTTACAAGATAGCGTATGGTATTGGGAAGATCTTCCCGATTGGGGGACATACGACGAGGAACGGGACGACTACAAAATCCCGAAAGGCTGGTGGGAATACCGCCATTTCAACCCGGACGACGTTTACAACAACAAGATAGACCGCCCCGTGGTAGGCTGGATGCCGCTGCCGCCGGAGGAGATTACAAAATGAGCGAAAAACGTATGGTCTACGCGGAGGACGTGATCCAGAGAATCCGCGACCTGGCCCCGGAAATCCTGGGCGGCTGGTATAACCCATACATGGAGAACGAGTTGGAACAGCTTGTTTGCATTGTTGAAAGCACTCCGACGGCAGCAGATACGGATGTCCAGCGCTGGCGCAAAACGGCAGAATGTCCGCCGACAGAAAATGATGCTGCATACGGAAAGGTCATCGCATTTTATCGTTGGGCAAAGGCAGCACAGGCCGCAAAGTGGGATTTTGTGGCAGGTGCACCGGATACTTTTCCTCTTTGGATGCCGATGCCTGAACTGCCGGAGGAAAAACGCTCATGACATTAGGATTTGCGATGTTCGCCGCAACGTTTATTGTTGCTGTTGTTGCAGCTATTATTGCAGTCTGCTATGCGCTTGTCTGGCTGCTGCGCGATCACCCCATAGCTCTTGCAGCAACTACCGCTTTTATGATTTGGATGCTTGCTGTGGCTCTGATCTACAAAGTAGGAGGTGCGCCGTGATTGAAGTCGAACAGCTTTCACTTTTCACGATGCTGTCCCCTGTTCCGCCTGCCGTAGCGGTCTGCTGCATGGATGGAAGCCGGGTTGATGCTACACCTGCAGAAAGCTGGATGCAGCGGCTTGTGCAGGGCGGTGAGTATGTCGTTCAGGTCGCTAGTCATCCAATGGTGCTCAGACCGGCAGATGGCACGGCAGACGACGTTCCGGCAGGACACCGGTATTATCACTACACCATCGGAGAACGCCTGTTCTCGGGCGTGTTTGTGGGAAGAGAGAGGGTGAGAACATGAGCAAGGAAAATATAGGCCGGAATGCCGAGCACTATGCAGACCCGACACCGACCGCGGCCATGCGCAACATCTGCCGGGACGAGTACCAGAAGGAAGCCGCCCGGCTTGACAGAATCGGAGATATCGTTCCCCTGCTGCGCCAGATGGCCGGTATCGCAGGGTTCGAAATCATAGGCCGCATCCCGCTGAGGGACAAGGCAACTGGAAAGGAGTATCGGTAAAATGACGCAGAGAGAGATTCAGGAAAACCTCATTCGCACCGTTCGCGATATGCTGCTCACCTCCTGCGAGAAGATGGGCGCTCAGAGCATCGAACATTGCTGGACGCGGCACGATGGCACGGAGGTAAAGCTGATCCTTGCCATTCACCCGGCTGGTGAGAAGGAAGAAAAGCCGGAGGATGAGCTGTACACCTATGCGAGAGCTGCTGTCCAGAAATTTGGCATGAACAAGCAGGTCGATATGGCTATCGAGGAAATGTCCGAGCTTACCAAAGCACTGCTCAAGTACCGCCGGGCATCGGATTGCGCGACTACTGTAAAGAGCGGCGACAACATCCGTGAAGAGATGGAAGATGTCAGAATCATGCTGGCCCAGCTCGACTGCATCTATGGCCGTAGTCCTCAGTGGGCCGAAAAGAAGCTGGCCCACCTCAAGGAGCTGGTCAAGGGCGAGGAAGGTGATGGAGATGTCTGAGCATTTCAAAATTGATTGTAACCTCGTGGATGACCGACGTGCTATTGCCGCTATTCTGGCTTATAACGGATATGTTGTCCGCATGGGAAAAGAGAAACGGGGCGGTAAGTCTGCCCAGATCTATTTCGTGGAGTATTGGAGGGGCGACGATGAGCGAGAAAATGAGCACTGAACGTGCGGCGGAGATCCTCAACCCGGCGCACCGCGAGAGTTACGAGAGTATGGAGCCAGTGAACGAGGCTTGCAGGATGGGCCGGGATGCTCTCCTGCTGAAGATTCCTCGCAGCCCCTTCCCGGACGGCGACAAGAGTATTCTGGCTTGCCCCAACTGCGGCAGCGGTGAATACCTGCACAACATCGACACGGCCCGGAACGTGTTCTGCGGCCAGTGTGGACAGGCTATCAAGTGGGAGGACGACGATGAATAGACCCAGAACGGCGGCCAGCATTCGCCGCAGCTATACAGGTGCAAGAAGCCGTGCAGAGGGCGAAGGCTTTGAAAGCATCATTGACAATGCCTGCGCCTATTACAGATCCATCGGCCTTGCAGACATCGAAAAGACCCCAGAACCGATGCGTCCGATTGGAAGCCCGGACCGTGCTGGCCGGTTCCTTGCTTGCTACACGAAACAGGCCCAGCCGGACTACAAAGGCGTTCTCAAAGGCGGAAGAGCCATCAATTTTGAAGCAAAGCACACTGACAGTGACCGGCTGACCTTTGATCGTGTGTTGACCGCGCAAGCGCTTCGTTTGAGCCGCACAGAAGCTCTCGGAGGTGTCGCCTTTGTACTATGCTCATTTAGCGGCAGGGCTTTCTACCGCGTCCCGTGGGCCGTATGGAAGGACATGAAACGGCTGTTTGGCCGTAAGTACATCACCCAATCAGACATTGAAATTTACCGCGTCCCGTTTGCAGCACCCGGAGTGCTGCTGTTTTTGGAAGGAGTAAAGGAGGAACAATGATCCGCACATGGACACCTGAAAGCGAGAACGAAAAGCCACCTAAGAATGAAAAGGCCCAGCTGGTGCGGGCATGGTTTGAACGACTGCCAAGAATGCGGGCACAGATTCAGCAGCAGGAAGAGCGCATTGTAGATCTACAGTGCATCGCTACCGCCACCACATCCAGCGTTTCAGCTGCACCTGGTCGTTCTGGAACCAGTGACAAGGTGGGGAACGGTGGCGCGGCCATTGTGGAAGCAGAGGAAAAGCTGGCTGCCCTCAAGTGCGAGTATGTGGAGATGCAGAAGGCGGCCATTGATACGGCATATCTGCTGAATGCTGACACGGCATCCATCCGCCGCAGCAAGTGCATCATCCTGTGTTATGTTGAGGGTAAGACCCGTGAGCAGGCCGCCGCTGAGGTGGGCTTTGCACAGGCACACACGGCATCCAGAGCCATCACAGTAGGGTTTGAGGCCCTTGCAGAGATCTGGGAAGCAACACCTTTTTGCGATTTTGACGAAAGTGCATAAAAAACGCGTGATTTTTTGTACAGCTTCGGGTATGTACGCGGTATGTACAGAAACCGTGCGAAAGTGATTGAATAGTACCATCGGCAATGCCGGAAAGGCAAACCGATACACGCAGTCTCCGAAACGAACCTCCATGATAATTTTCCTCCTTTTGGCTTTGCAGGCATTTTTCTCTCTTCACGTTTCGCGGACTGCGCATCTATGCGATACACTGAAACAAAGGCAGCCTGCCGCTCATGAGAGACAGGAGGCGGTTCGATTCCGCCGTATCGCACCGTATGGCGCATGGACCAGACAACCCGAAAGGCCGCACGTGTAACCTCCCGTGCCAAGAAAAGGCCTTAGAATCCTTGCCAAGGTGTAGCTTTCCTGACAGGATGTGCGCCAACCAACAGCCCCGGCGGCGAACCGGAGCTGTTTTTATATGGCCGCCTGAGCGCAGTTTGGAGCGCGGCGCGTGTGTGTAGACACGGCTGGTTCGATTCCAAGGGCGGCTTTTTACTCTGGTAGCTCAATTGGCAGAGCGATGGTCTCCAAAACCGTAGGTTGCAGGTTCAAGGCCTGCCCAGAGCGCCATGCAATGTACAGTCGGGGGACGGCTGTGCAAAGCATAGCGGGGCATCTGGCCGCGAAAGTTCCAGATGCAGCGGCACCCGCCCGTTTTACGCCTGTCCGTCAAACTGAATGCATGGGTGCTGCTTATTTTTTTTGATATCTTTGCCGTTCGGTTTTCCGGGCGGCTTTTTGATTTTACGGCAAGAGAGGTGGTGACGTGGCCAACGAAGAAAATCTCATCCCGTTCAATGAACGAACGGAGAGCGAACAGAGACAGATCGCCCAGAAGGGCGGCATTGCTTCCGGTGCGGCCCGCCGCCGCAAGCGCAGCATGAAAGAAGCCGCCGACTACTATCTCAGCCTGCCGGAGACCGACCGCCGCCGGGTGAAGGCCCTGCTGCGGGATGAGGTGGACAATGAGGACATCGACAATCAGATGTCGGTGGTCATGGGCATTACTGAAGCCGCCAAGCGCGGTGATGCCCGTGCCGCCGGGGTGCTGCTGAAGATGCTGGGCGAGGAGACCGTGCAGGAGGACCCGGCGGCGGATGCACTGGAAGCTGCCCGCAAGCTGCTGGGAGGTGTGGACAGTGCCATTGACTGAGTTTCAGCAGGAGTTCCTTCGCAATTGCTCCCACCGCTGGAACGTCAAGACTGGGGCCACCCGCTCCGGCAAGACCTATCTGGACTGCGCTGTTACCATCCCCAAGCGCATCTGCGCGGCCCGGGACGAGGGCCTTTGCGTCATGCTGGGCAACACCCTCGGCACGCTGGAGCGCAACGTGCTGGAGCCCATGCGGGCCCTCTGGGGTCCGGAGCTTGTGGGCGTGGTGCGCACCTCGGCGTCCGGCAACATCGTGCAGCTGTTCGGCCGCAAGGTGTACGTGCTGGGTGCCGACAACAAAAAGCACATTGCCCGCATTCAGGGCGCGGCCTTCGAGTACGCCTATGGGGACGAGATCACCACATGGGACGAAGGTGTATTTCAGATGCTGAAAAGCCGTCTGTCCTGTCCGCACAGCCATTTTGACGGCACCTGCAACCCGGATAACCCACAGCACTGGTTCAAGCAGTTTCTGGACAGCGACGCGGACATCTACTGTCAGGCCTACACCATCGACGACAACCCCACTCTGCCGCCGGAGTTCGTGGCACAGCTGAAAAAGGAGTACGCAGGCACGGTCTACTATAACCGCTTCATCCTCGGCCAGTGGGCTGCAGCGGGCGGCATCATCTACCGCCCTTTTGCAGACAGCATTGCCGCCGGGGATGGGCGTTTCCTCTGGCCTGCGGACAAGCCCTGCCGCCCGTGGCACATCCACATCGGGGTGGACTTCGGCGGCAACGGCTCCCGGCACGCATTCGTGGCCACCGGCATCCTGCCCTACTACGCGGGGGTCGTGGGTCTGGCATCCGCCCGCATCGACCCGAAGGATCAGGACGCTGACTACCTCGCCGCGCAGCTCATTGAGTTCTGCACCGCCGTGTTCGCGCGGTACGGCGAGATCCACTATATTTTCTGCGACAGCGCCGAACAGACGCTGATCAACCACATCCGCACCCGGCTGCGGGCCTGCCCGCTTTCCTGGCTGGCCGACCGGGTGCAGAACAGTGCCAAGATCCAGATCATCGACCGCATCCGCCTGACATCCATTCTCATGGGTGGCGGGCGCTTTTGGTATATGCCGGAGGCCGCCACCCTGCGGAATGCGCTTGCTGCGGCTCTTTGGAGCCAAAAGCACCCCGGTGTGGATGAACGTCTGGACGACGGTACCACCGACATTGATACATTGGATGCGTTCGAGTATACCATCGAGCGCGATTACAGGAGACTGACTGCAAGATGAATGTTGCCGCTTTTATCGATTACCTGAACAAAACAAAGCATCTTCACCTCGATGCGGACTACTACGGCAACATCGAAGTCTGGCGGCAGTGGTGGAAGGGCGACGTGCCCGACATCCACGACCAGAAAGAGGACGCACCGGACGGCAGCGTCATTTCGCGGCGTCTGGCTTCCCTGCGGATGCCGAAGCACGTCTGCGAGGACTGGGCAAACCTGCTGCTCAACGACAAGACCACTCTCCAGATCGGCGATGCATCCACCTCTGCCTATCTGCTGGGCAGCGATGAACAGCAGACCGGCGGCCTTTTGCGGCAGCTGCATTTCTGGGAGAACGCAAACCGGCTTGTTGAGCAGGCCTACTGGTCGGGCACCGGCGCTTTTGTGATGAGCGTGGAGAACCTGACGGTGGATGCCTCCGGCAACGCTCTGCCTTCGCCGCAGGGGAGCATCCGGCTGGACTACGACCCCGCCTGCTGCATCCTGCCCATCAGCGTGGAGCGCGGCGTTGTGACCGAAGCGGCCTTTGTGTCCGAGTGCATGATGGGCGGCAAGCCTGCCGTCTACCTGCAGACCCACACGGTCAGGAACGGCAGCCGCGCCATCACCAACGAATGGTTTGAGGTGACGGACGATATCTCCGGCACTCCGAAATTCGCGAAGATCCCCGAGGACAAGACCCCGCCGGGCACGGTAAAGAGCATCACGGTCACCGGCGCACCGGCATGGTTCAGCCTGTTCAGCCCGGCTGCTGTCAAGAACCTTGACGGCGGCATGGGGCTGGGCATGAGCATCTTCTCCGAGGCGCTGGACGCGGCACAGATGGTGGACTACGCCTTCGACAACTACCGGCAGGACATCCGCCTCGGCGGCAAGAAGATCTTCTATGACCGCTCCCTGTGCCGCAAGTGGGTGGACAAGGAAGGCACCGAGCACGCCGTGCCTCCGGATGCCGTCCACCGGCAGATCTTCTACGAGCTGCCCACGCCGGAAGGCGGCATCGACCAGCCCGCTGCATGGCGTGAGTATAACCCCGACCTGCGCACCGCTTCCAACCATCAGGCGGTGCAGGACGCGCTGGACATGATGAGCTTCAAGTGCAAACTGGGCTGCCACCGCTATAAGTTCGATCAGGGCACCGTGACCACCGCCACCGAGTACACCGGCAGCCGTCAGGATCTGGTGCAGAACGCCAACAAGAACCAGATCCCCATCGAGACGGCACTGATCGGCATTCTGCGTGCCATGCTGTGGGCGGCAAAGAACCTGCTGGGCGCACCGGTGGACCCGGAGACCAGCATTTCCGTCAACTGGGACGACAGTTACATCGTCAGTGAGCAGGAACGCACAAACCAGCTGCGGGAGGACGCCATTGCGGGCCTTGTGCCCCGCTGCCGCTACCTCGCCGCCCGGTACAGCCTGAGCGAGGAGGAAGCCCACCAGTGGACAGAAGAAGCCAAGGCAGACAGCCACACTGACGAAGCCCTCACCTTCGGGGGTGCCTGATGCTGCCGCCGTCTTATCTCGACCAGATGCCGGATGCCTTTGTGCAGCTCTGGCAGCAGGTCGAGGACGCGATCTTACAGGACGTTGCCCGGCGCATCGGCAAGATGGACGCCGTGACCCCCACCGCTAACTGGCAGCTGTGGCGCTACCAGCAGACCGAAGCGGTGCGCAACGACGTGGTGAAGCTGCTGGCGAAGTACACCGGCAAGAGCGAAACGGCCATCCGCAAGCTGCTTTTGCAGACCGCGACCGAAGCCTTAGAGCGTGAAGATGCGATCTATTACCACTACGACATGGAGCCGCCCCCTTTTGAAGAGAGCGCCGCCCTGAACAATTTGTTAGACGCCGGTGCCCGCCAGACCTGCGGCACATGGCAGAACCTCACCGCCACCACGGCAAACACCGTCACAGGGGCCTTTGAACGCACACTGGACGCTGCATGGCTCAAGGTGAGCACCGGTGCCTTCGACTACAAAACCGCCGTCAAACAGGCTGTGGACAGCCTTGCAGACGACATGCCCATGGTCACATATCCCAGCGGCCACAAGGACAGCATCGAGGTGGCCGCCCGCCGTGCCGTGCTCACCGGTGTAAACCAGACGACTGGCAAGCTGCAGGTGGCCCGCATGGACGAAATGGGCTGCGAATTTGTGGAGACGACCGCCCACGGCGGTGCCCGTCCTTCTCATGCAGAGTGGCAGGGCAGGCGCTTTCACCGGGGCGGCGCGGTGGACTACAAGGGCAAGCACTACCCGGATTTTGAAGCTGCCACCGGCTACGGCACCGGCGCAGGCCTTTGCGGCTGGAACTGCCGCCACACCTTTTTCGCGGTGTTCCCGGAGCTGGGCGACCCGCCCCAATGGACGCAGGAGCAGCTGCGGGAGCTGAACGCCCGGGACATCGAGTGGAACGGCAAAAAGTACACCGCTTACGAGATATCCCAGATGCAGCGCGCCCGGGAGCGGAACGTCCGCCGCTGGAAAAAGCGGTATCTGGCCGAGGACGCCGCCGGGCTGGACACCACTGACAGCGCTGTGCGCCTGAAAGCCGCCCGCCAGAGCCTGAGTGATTTCACCAAGGCCACCGGCGGCAGAGTGGACAGCGCCCGTGTCAGCGTGCCGAAGTTCGGCAGGAGTGAAGCCAGTAGGGCAAGTGCAAAATCTCAGGCGCATCACACCGACTGGCTCAAGTCTATCAATGCGCAGAGTACCAGCCTGAATACCGTTGCAAAATATTATGATGCACGGTATAATAATACCGAAGAATATCGGTTGCTGATGCAATATGCCAACAGCGTAAAAAGTGGCTGGCTTTCGCCGCTTGCAGGTTTTGACCTGTACAAGAGTACGCACGAGCGCATCCAGACCGAGCTTGTTGGCAAGACTACTGCGGATGGTACTGTTATTACCGGACATACCGCCCATTTCATGGAGCGTATGTTCGGCACATTGGTCGACCCCGATAAGTTAAAATATGACCTTAAAATCATCCGGCGAAGCGGTGTTGGCTATGAAGCCATGCGTGATACCGTTTTGAATCCTGAGCGCATCAACCCTGTAAAAACGGATTCAAGAGGAAAGCGAAGCGTGCGCCTTATTGGCAAAGCGATCGTCACGATAAACCCAGACACGGGACAGCTGATTCAGCTGAATCCAAGGAGTGAGCAGAAATGACCTTTTGTTTTGAAGATTTAGATCCTGATTCCAAGGAGTTTTTGAAGAAGCATGTTCCCAGCGCGGTAAACTGCAAAAGTCTGGATGAACTTCTTTTGGAGCTTGATGATTTCATCACATCGACCTTTGACGAGAATGACGAGCCGACAGCTCTTTCTCGTGAGGGCGAAGCAGTGTACGACAGAATCTACTGTTGCACGCCGTAATTCATAATATCAACTAAACCACGATGCACACGCACCGTGGTTTTCTTTTGCCCATTTTTAAGCACTGTGCAAAATTTGCCCAGTGCTTTTTTCATGCCGTTTTAGCTCATGTCGGAAGAGCGCCGGTCTCCAAAACCGGAAGCGGCAGGTTCGAGTCCTGCAAACGGTGCCATGCGGCGGGCGGCGCGTACCCCGCCCACGACCGAATACTGACAGAGAACAGTGTAAAAAACTGAGGTCTCACACACGAAAGGAGTTTCCACCATGAAGCGTGAAGATGTGAAGAACAAGATCCCCGGCATCACCGATGAACAGCTGAACTGGATCATGCAGGAGAACGGCGCAGACATCAACCGGGAGAAGTCTGCAGCCACCGCCCTGCAGACCCAGCTTGACAACGCAAACGCCCAGCTCAAGACCGCACAGGACGGCCTGAAAGCCTTTGACGGCGTGGACGTGGCAGGCCTGCAGGAGCAGGTCACCAAGCTGAAGGCCGACATGAAGACGCAGGCCGAGGGCTTTGCCTTTGATAACGCGCTGGACGCCGCCATCCTGGGCAAAAAGGGCCGCAGCGTCAAGGCAGTGCGTGCTTTGCTGGATCTGGACGCCCTGAAGGGCTCTGCCGACCGCGGTACCGACATTGCAAAGGCACTGGACGATGCCGCAAAGGCCAACCCATGGGCGTTCGGCGAGGACGGTGCAGCCGGTGTGGCCGTGGTCTCCACCGGAGCCGAGCACGGTGCACCGCCCGCCAACGAGAGCGATGGTGTGGAAGCCGCTTTCAAATCCCTGAACCCTGAACTGAACCTGTAACAACGAAAGGAGATTTCTATGGCACATGCAAGTCAGGAGCGTTACTCCGCTCTGGTGGATGCAAAGCTGCGTGCGACTCTGGTCACCCGCGACAATACCATCTTCAACAACCGCTACGAGGGCAGCCCCAAGGCCGGTAAGGTCAAGATCCCTGTCCGCGACACTGAGGTTGCCGTCAAGGCCTACGACAAGGCAAACGGCGTGGATGCCGATGCCGGCACCACCACCTATCTGGATCTGGACATCGACAACGACGAGGCCGTGAACGAGATCATCGACGGCTTCGACGCCGCTTCCGTGCCCGACGACATCACCGCCGAGCGTCTGGACAGCGCAGGCTACTCCATGGCTCTGTCCATCGACAAAAAGTCCATCGAGGCGCTGCAGGGCGCAGCGGGTGCCAACATCAGCGCCACCAAGACCGCCTGCACCGTTTCCACCGCCTACAAGGAGGCTCTGGCTGCAAAGCGCACCCTGAGCCGCAACGGCGTGCCGCAGGCCGGCCGCTGGATGATCGTCAGCCCCGAGTATCTGGAGATCCTCATGCAGGACGACCGCTTCATCAAGCAGGGCGATTTGTCCCAGCAGCTGGTGCAGGCCGGCGCGGTGGGCCAGATCGCAGGCTTTGCGGTGTACGAGTCCAACAACATGGATTTTGAGAACGCCACCCGCGTGGCCACCAAAAAGACCACCACCGAGTTCATCTGCGGCCATCCCAACTGGTGCCACCGCGTCATGGAGTGGCAGACCCCGGTGCACCTGCAGGATCTGGGCGGCTCCGGCAAGTACATCGGCGCATCCGCTGTGCAGGGGCGCAAGGTGTACGGCATCAAGGTGTCCAAGCCCAAGACCCTGTACATCAAGCGCATCGAGGCGTAAGGCCATGCTCTACTGCACCTATGACCAGTATGCGGCGGCGGGCGGTACAGTGCCGGAAGCCGCCTTCGGGGTGCTGTGCAGCCGGGCTTCCCGCATGATCGATGCCGCCACCTTTGGCCGGGCGGAGAGCCACGCCGCCGGGTGCGAGGCCTGCCGGGAAGCGCTGGCGGATGCCTGCGGGCAGATCGTCGGCCTGCTGGCCGCTGCATCTGCGGCGGGCGCTGTGCCTGGTGCTGCCAGCGTCTCAAACGACGGCTACAGCGTCACCTTTGGCAGCAATGCCAGTGTGACCGCAGCCACCCGGCAGGAAGCCTATGAGATCATCCGCACCGCGCTGGGCAGTGACCCGCACGGCCTGCTGTACAGGGGGATTCTGTGATGCAGACAGCTGTTACTGTGGTGAACCTCATACACGACACCGCCACCGAGACGGACAGGCCGGTGTGCTGGGTGTTCCCGTTTTGCAGCTGGCGGGAATGCCGCTCCACCTCCGGCTCCGGCACCGCCAAGAACCCGGAGCGCACCACCCACATCCGCATCCCGGCCAGCGTGTGCACCATGGGCTACCTGCCCTATGCCCAGTGGGCGGCGCTGTCTGCAGCGGAAAAGACCAAGCACTGGACCCTGAAACGCGGCTGGAAGCTGGTGCAGGGCGCGGTGCCTGCCTTGACCGAAGCCGAGTATGCCAAACTCGAAAAAACGCACCTATGCTGCACGGCAGCGGCTGTCTCCGATAACCGGGAGCCGCTGCTGCCCCACTGGCACGTGGAAGGGAGCTGATCGTATGAGCGCACCGGTTTTTGATTTCAAGATCACATTCCGTCCCGGCTTTCAGGCCGACATGGACGCACGGTTCGCAAGGCTGCAGTTTGCCTTTTCACAGAAAGTGGTCGATGTTGTGGACAAATATGTGCCGCTGGAAACCGGCGCGCTGAAGAACAGCGTGAATCAGGCATCCAACTTTAAGGAAGGTCTGCTGGTGTACAATACGCCCTATGCCCGCAGGCAGTATTATCTGCATGAACGGGGCACCGACCTGCACGGCGCGAAGGGCGAAACGGAACGTCACCGCGGTTCCTACTGGGGACAAAACGCCATTGCCGACCACAAGGACGAGCTTGAAAAGTTCGCCCATGATGCCGCAAAGCAGTTTCTGGGAGGGAACAAATGAGCGAAACCGTAAAGCCCACCATTGCCGCCCTGCGGGCATGGCTCAAGACCTGCCCGCTGATCGCCGACGAGCAGGAAGCCACCGGCGCGGCTTTCCGCATTGCCGGACTGGAAGAAGAATCCACCGCCTTTTCCATCGAGGACAGCCCCGGTGATCCCATCATCACCGAGTACATCTCCGGCTGGGAAATGGCGAAGAATTACCTCTTTCTGTCTCGCGGTGAGTACAGCGAGATGGATTCCGTTAACATTCAGAACAGCGGCTTTTTCGAGCAGCTCACCGAGTGGGTCATGCGGCAGGATGCCCGGCACAACCTGCCCGACCTCTCGGCCTGCGGCGGGAATAAAACCCCCACCGGCATTGCCGTGACGAACAGCGGCTACATCGTCACAAACAGCGCGGGCAGCTGTAAGATGCAGCTGCAGATGCGCCTGACCTACTACATGCCAAAATGAAAGGAGTTTTGATATGACTGTATCCGAAGCCATTACCAAGTCCGGCATCACGCCCAGCGCGTCGTATACCGGCATTGAGACGGCGAACGATTTTGTGCTGGCGTTCCAGATCGAGAGCACCCAGACCAAGGAAAGCCAGTGGATCGTCTGCGCCGACCATGTGAAGGAGCATTCCGGCTCTCTGAACGCCACCACCGAGGATGCCCAGTACATCCGCACCGGCAACGTCACCGAAAAGACCGGCACCCAGCGCACCCTTGCCGTCAACGGTGACCGCTGCGTGGGCGATGCTTTTCAGGATTTTGTGCTGAGCCACAAGATTGTGTACGGTACCGGCAGCGATATCATTGTGCCATACATCTACTTCAGCCTGCGCACCGGCAAGGGCGAGAAAGGCAGCGCTGCCATCATCGTCACCAGCGACGTGGGCGGTGCAGCCGGTTCCAAGGCCACCTTTGCCTGCGACGTGAAGGCCATCGGCACGCCGGACGAGTTTGACTACACCCCCGCCACCCAGTCCGCTGAGCCTGCCAAGGCCGTCAAGGGCTGATTTTTTTTTCAAACACAGTCCCCGCTCCACACCGGAACGGGGATTTTTTATGCCGTGAACAAAGCTTATTCCTCCGGGGCAGAACCGGGGCACGGCTCAACTGAAAGGAGCCAGAACATGGTTATTTGTGGACAGGAATTTGAATTTTCCCTGATGAACGCCAACGACCTTGACCGCTTTGAGGACGCCAACGAGCGGATGCAGCGCAGGAGCGCCGAGGAAGCAGAGCAGTTCCAGCGCGGCGGCGTCCGTCTGGGCGACCATGCACGTGCACAGGCACGCATTGCCATGGACTGCATCGACGAGATCCTCGGTGCAGGCTCGTCCGACCGTCTGGGGCTTAACGAAAACTACATGGCACCCATCTATGACGTGATCGAGGAACTGGGCAATGCCTTTTCCGCTGAGAAGCAGCGCTATGCCGCAAAGCCTTCCCAGCCCATGAACCGGGAGCAGCGGCGCGCAGCGGCAAAGCAGCAGCGCAAGCAGAAACCCGTGTCCCGCAGCGAGGGTTTCCACCCGCAGGTGGCAAGCCGCCCGGCGCAGCAGCCTATCACCCAGACCAACACTTTCTGGCCGGACACGGAAATCGGGACCCGCCGCAAGACCGACCAGCTGATCGATGCCCGGCAGGCTGTGAATGCCCTGCGGGACGACCCCGATGCCATGCAGCAGCTGGCAGAGTACGCTCTGCAGCTGGCATCCGAGCGCCATGTCTGACCTGCTGCTGGACGCGCTGCCCACTCGGTGGCACGGACACGAGATCATCCCGGATTTTCGGCCCATGGTCTGGCTGGTCAACACCTATGTGCGCGGCCAGACAGGAGATGATCCCATCGGTTTTGCGGTCAGCGCCCTCTGGCGTTTTTACAAAGACCCACACTGTTTTCTGAACGACCCTCAGAAGATCATCGACGCCTACGGGTACATGATCGAGTTTTATAAGGCGGGCGAAAAAGCAGCCGAAAGCGCCGCGGCTGAAAGCAGTACCGCGCCCTCTTCCGGTCTTGCCTTCGACTACCAGTGTGATGCCGGTTACATCGTGGCGGCGTTCCAGCAGGCCTACGGCATCGACCTGACCCGCGAAAAGGTGCACTGGTTCCGGTTTCGTGCGCTGTTCGCGGCCCTGCCGGAAGATACCCTCATGGCAAAGATCATGAGCTGGCGCACCATGGACCTGTCCGAGTACGATGGCAGTATGCGTGCCCACTATGCCGACCTGCAGGAGCGCTTTGCCCTGCCTGCTGAGCTGAGAGGGGGTGCAGCCCGTGTCGTGTCCGTCGAAGAGCATGACGCTGCGTTCCTTGCGCGGTTCCGGCACTAGCCGCGCCCCGGTGCCCTGCCCATACTGCGGCCGGGCGCTGCCGGTGTGGGCAGAGCCGCACGCCACAGCTGCCGGTGTGTGGGTCAAATGCAAAAATCCCGCCTGTAAGCGGGAGGTAGAGATCAAGTTATAACAGCCTGTGCCCTTGTGCCCGCGCTCTTTTGGAATGGAGAGAGGTGGACACAGTGGCAGATTTCAGCATCACCGGCGAAGTAAGGCTGAACAGCGACCCGGCGGAAAAAAGCACCAGCAAGTGGACGGTAGCCGCCGGGCAGATGATCGCGGACTTTGCAAAACAGGCTTCGTCCAAGCTGGCCGAGGTGGTCAAAAGCGGTGTGGATTACAACGCCACCATGGAAAGCTACCTGACCAACTTTAAGGTCATGCTGGGCAGCGAGGAAGCCGCCGCCACAAAGCTTTCCGAAATTCGCAAAATGGCGGCATCCACGCCCTTCTCGCTGGATGACCTGACCAGCGGCACCCAGACCCTGCTGCAGTTCGGCATTGCGGCAGATGACACCACCGGCGTGCTGCAGCGGCTGGGTGATATCTCGCTGGGCAACGCCGAAAAGCTGCAGACCCTGACCCGCGCCTACGGCAAGATGTCCTCGGCGCAGAAGGTCACGCTGGAAAACGTCAACATGATGATCGATGCGGGTTTCAACCCGCTGAACCAGATCTGTGATGCCACCGGCGAGAGCATGTCCGACCTGTACAAGCGCATTTCGGACGGCAAGGTCAGCTTCAGCGAGCTGGAAGCAGCGGTGGAAGCCGCCACCAGTCAGGGCGGGCAGTTCTACAACGGTATGCTGGAAGCCAGCCAGACCTTCAACGGCAGGCTGTCCACCCTGACCGATAACACGAAGGCTCTGCTGGGGGCACTGTCCGATTCGCTCTATTCGTCGCTGTCCGACCTGCTTCCGGTCGCAAACGATGTTGTTCTGGAACTGACGGATGCATTCACAGAGGGCGGTGTCCCTGCCATGTTGGACACCGCTGCCGAGCTGTTGGACAATTTTGCCGACGGACTGATACAGAAGATACCCGATGCTGTATCTGCTGTTTCTGACCTTCTGACTGAGCTGCTTAATTATCTGGCAGATCATCAGGATGATATTTTTGACACCGGTGTCCAGCTGCTGGAAAATCTCATCATCGGTATCACGGACAGTCTGCCCAACCTCATTACATCAGCGGCCAACCTCATTGCACGGTTTGCTGCCGCGCTCATCTCACATCTGCCGGACATCCTCAAGTGCGGTGCAGCTATGCTGACCACGCTGGTGGACGGTATCATCCGCAGCATCGAAAATCTGGCCGAAGCAGCCCTCGCCTGCATCGCAAAGCTGGTGGGTGTCTGGGACGGAAACATGGACGAGTTCGGCCATATTGGTGAGAACATCGTTCAGGGCATCATCAACGGCATTGCAGGCGTGTGGGGCAAGCTCACCTCGTGGGTGTCCGGCCTGATTGCCAACCTCGTTGGAACGGCCAGCAATGCCGCCACCACCGGCATCGCGTCCGGCGCTGCTTCTGCGGTGGCATCAGCCTACAACGGCAAAGAAATGAACCGTGACCAGCGGCATCAGGACGCACTGGCAGGCAAGGGCATCAGCAACAAGAGCTGGACTGAGCGCCAGAACGAAGCAAAGGCCGCAGCGGCCGAAAGCCAGAAAGCCGCCTCCACCATCTCCCAGTCCGCAGGCAAAGCCGCATCTGCTGTCAGCACCTCCGGCAAAAAGGCCAGCGCCAGCACCAAAGCCGTCACTGCGTCCGTAGTCAAGTCCATCTCCGACACGACCACTACCGTGAAAGACGGCATCACCCGCACGGTGGAGACGGTCAACGAGACCCTTTCCAACGGCAAACAGCAGCAGAAACAGACCATCACCGAGACTTCCCGCCAGATGGTGGGCGGTGTGCTGAAGGACATCAAGACCGTCACCAGCATTGCCGCCGACGGCACCAAGACCGTCAAGCAGACCATGGAGACGGTGCGGGAGACCGCCAAGACAGTCACTTCAACCTTTGAGACGCTGGCAGACGGGGTCAAGACCACCACCCAGACCGTCACCGAGACCCTGACCGACGGCACCGAGACCCAGAAGCAGGTCATCACCGAGGTCTACGACGACATCGTGGACGGTGCCCTCGTGACCATCGAGCGGGTCAAGACCGTCGCGGCCGACGGCACCGTGCAGGTGGCTGAGCAGATCAAAAAGTCCAGCGCGGACACCTTCGACGGCCTGTGGAAGGAGATCCAGACCGAAGCAGACAGCGGCATACTTGGCACCTTCGATGACCTGTACACCGCCGTCAAGAATCAGGACTGGCTCTCCGTCGGCAAGTGGGTGGCAAACACCATCTACGGCGGTCTGACTGCCAACCAGAAGAAGCAGGTCGATGATTTTGCCCTTGGCATCGTGACTAAGCTCAACAAAGCGCTGGGCGGTGCCCGCGATCAGCTGGTGCAGGGAGCTATCGACCTTGGCGGGCAGATCGTGAACGGCCTGACCGGCGGCTTCTCTGAGGTCTGGCAGCAGGCGCAGGGCCTTGGCTCCACCCTGATGGAGATCTTCGGCGGGCTGAAAGCACCGCTGAGCGATGCGGCCCTTGCCATCAGTCAGGGCATGAAAGGCGGCCTGATCTCTGCATTCCCGGAGATTCTTGCGTCTTTGGGCAGTCTGATCGGGTCTATCGGCGGCGCGTTCGTAGCAATGCTGGATGCCATCGCTGCGGCGCTGTTCCCTACTGGCTTTGGCACTCCGCAGGCTCTGCTGATGATCGCAGCGGGCGTAGCCCTTGCTGCCGTCATCGCGGGCATCGTTGCCTCGATCGGCGGCTCTTTCAGTAAGAAAGGTTCGTCCGGGCGCGGCAGCTCTTCCGGCGGGTCCTCCGGCTCCGGCGGCATGGGCAGCGTGGATATCACCACCGGCACCGGCAGTCTGGAAGATGCCATCAACGCCAACACCAAGGCGCTAGAAAAGACCAACTCTGCCCTTGCCGACATGATCCGGCAGGCGGGGGCGCTGGTGCTTTCCGACAACATGCGCCTCGGCAGCACCGTGGCTGCGTCCGGCACCGCACAGGTGGTGTCCGCTGCCAACAGCTACCACCGCGAGGGCGACACTAACATCACCCAGAACTTTTACAACGGCCACGACACCGCAGCCGCACAGCAGCGGGAAGCCCGCTGGGAAGCCGACAAGGCCAAGGCCCGCAAACGATGAAAGGAGGACACTGTGCTATTTAAGGACCATCTCAAAATCGTGACTGATGCCGGTGCCGTCCTGCATCTGGGCTGGGACTACGATGCCCCCTACTTTCTCGACCCGCTGAACGGGGTGGATGTGGACCTGCAGACCGCGCAGGGTGTCAATCAGATTGGCGACACCGTGGAGGGTCAGAGCGTCTCCGGCGTGTCCCGCACCCTGTCGGTCGTGTTCTGGGCCAGGGATGCGTTGACCCGTGCAAGAGCTTTTACCAAAAAGCTGCCCTACTTCACCAAAGGCACCCTCTATTTTGGCGACCACTATTTCACCCGCTTCGTGCTGCAAAAATTGCCCTATTTTTCCAGCTACACGCCGGACCCGCGCTGTGAGCTGATGCTCTACAGCGAGAAACCCTATTGGTACGATCTGAACGCCGTCAGCAGCGTGCTGGGCGGGTACGAGCCCGCCTTCCGCTTTCCTGTCTGCTACGACAGCCACATCTACGGCATCAAGCGGGACGGCACGGCGGCAGTGCTGCGCAACGAGGGCAGCTTGCCGGTGCCCTTCACGGCCACCCTGCGGTGCGACATGCCGGTGACGCATCCCAAGGTGGTGGATCTGCAGACCGGGGCCTTCATCGGCTTTGACCTGACCCTGCAGCCGGACGAGACACTGGAGATCTACCGCAGCACCTCTGACCGGCTGGCCTGCACCCTGACCCGGGCAGGCGTGACCGAGAACATCTTTGCAAAGCTGGACGAGGACAGCACCCTCACCGAGCTGCAGCCCGGCGATAACATGCTGAGTATGCAGGCCGAGAACGGCTCCGGCTACCTGCAGGCATCCGTCAGCTTTTACCCGATGGAGGCGGGCATCCTGCCCGAACCGCTATGAGAATAGACGTTTTGGACGCAGAGACCCTTGCCCGCGTGGGCTGGGTAAAAGTATGGCACTCCCTCTACTGGGACAGCCCCTATTACTCCGAGGGCAGTTTTACCCTTGAGGTGCGGCCCACCGCCGAGAATCTGCAGCTTTTGCAGGAAGGGCGCTGGCTGGTGCGCAGCGACGAGAACCCCCGCATCCCCATGCGCATCTGCTCCCGCACCAACCAGAACGAGGACTCGAACCTTGTGGTGTCCGGCTACCCGGCCACGTGGCTGCTGACCAAGCGGGTGTCTGCGGTGAGCATCAAGAACCAGCCAGCGGAAGCCGCCATGCGCAGCCTTGTGAGCGCCGCTAAGCCGTGGCCCCGCCTTGGGCTGGGCACCGAGTACGGCTTTGACACCACCTTTGAAAAGCAGACCTCCGGCGGCACGGTGTTCGACTACTGCCAGACCATCGGGCAGGCCTGTGATCTGGGGTTCCGCATCGTGCTGGACGGCAAGGGCAGCAAGAAAAAGCTACTCTTCGAGTGTTTCCGGCCCACCTTCGACCCGAACCACAGATACAGCCCCCAGTGGGGCAATCTGCTGAATGCCGGGTGGAGCTTTGCCGACACCGACTACGCCAACGTGGCCCTTGTGCAGGGCGCTGGCGAAGGCGACGAGCGCGCCACCGTCTGGGTGGGCGATGTGAACGCCACCGGCTCCGACCGGCGGGAAATGTACGTCGATGCCCGTGACGTGCAGCCGGAGGACGGCGAGACCAGCACCAGCCAGAGCTATCTGGCAAAGCTGGCTGACCGGGGCGGCGAAAAGCTGCTGGCCCAGCTGCGCACCGGCAGCATCGAGTTTGACGTGGACGATGATACCCTGCAGGTGGGCGACGTGTTGAGCGCCAGCCTGCCCCAGCTGGGCTACACTGCCATGGTGCGCGTGGCCGACATCATCACCCAGAGCGAGGACAGCGGCACTACCCGCACCATCCGGCTGGGTACGCCCAGCTGGCACAAGACTTAGGAGGACTTTATGGCTGATATCATTACTTACCCCGAAAACGGCATTACCTACGATGCCGACGACGCTTCGGGTTACCTCGCCACCCGCCTGAGCGGCGTATACAGCGCTGAGGAGGATTTTGCTGTCACAGCACAGGGCGGCCTGAGCGTGCAGGTGAGCGCCGGTCAGGCATGGGTGCGCCCGGCACGGTTCAAGGGCCGCAGCATCATCATGGAGCAGCCCACCACCGTGGTGCTCACCGAAGCGGACCCTGTACGCAGCCGCATTGACCGTGTGGTTCTGCGCTACGATGCCGCCGCCAAAAAGACCCGCCTGCAGGTGCTGGAAGGTGTCCCGAATTCTGCCGGGCCTGCTGCCCCGGCCATCACCCGCACCGAGCTGATCTACGACCTCTGCCTTGCCGAGATCAAGCGCCCTGCAGGCTCCACCGCCGTTACCACCGCCGACATCTACGATACGCGCGCAGATGAGACCGTCTGCGGCGTGATGCGGGATGGTGTGCATGGCATCCCCACCGGCACGCTGGTGCAGCAGTGGAAGGCCGTGATCGAATCCATGAGGGGTGGCAGCTTTTATACCCGTGCCGAGGTGGATGCGCTGTTGAAAAGCTTGAAAAGCGTGGATCCTTTTCCCGTGGGCAGCATCTACCAGAGCACCGCACGTACAAGCCCTGCCGCACTGTTCGGCGGTACATGGCAGGAGATTGCGCAGAACCGGGTACTGATGGGTGCTGGCAGCGGCCACGCAGCGGGCACCACCGTGGAGGCCGGACTGCCGAACATCACAGGCTCTTTTGTCGCGGATGTAAAAATGGGTGAACATAAGGTATCCGGCGCATTCACTGCCGGCGACGTGATTGGAGTTACGGGCGAATACAGTAACTATTCTCAAGTATATAAGTTCAGTCTGGATGCTTCCAAGTCTAATGCCATCTACGGCCGCAGCTATACCGTGCAGCCCGCCGCCTACTATGTGCACATCTGGAAGCGCGTGGCATGAGAAAGGAGGTTTTGAGCGATGAAGATCATTGACGAGACCGGCGCGGTCGTGGAAAACCCCGACCTGACCCTTGGCTACCTGACCGCCAGCACCGAAGAGATCACCCACCCCGCCGTAGAGGGCGTGGAGGAACAGTGGCACTGGGAGACCGTGACCGAGTATCCAAACGGTGGCAAGGACGTGCAGAAGATCGTTGACCGTCCCGGCGTTCAGGCGCAGGAGGAATGGGTGGAACAGGTGCCCATCCAGAAGTACATCCGCTACACCGCCGAAGAGCTGGCCGCGCAGGAAGAAGCGCGCAAAAAGGCCGAAGCCCTGGAGAAGCTGCCGGACACGGTGGCGGCACTGCAAAAAGAAAACGAGATGCTCAAGCAATGCTTGCTTGAAATGAGCGAGATTGTTTATGCATAAAATCACACAAAAATTAGAAAGGTTGGTACGTATGATGGCGATGCTGTGGGCACAGGAAATTATGTCTGTTGAGACTATGGAGGAGGCAAAGGCTCTGTATGAGCGCTGCCCCCGCCTGCTGAAGGAGAAGGTGAAGGCAATTCTTATCAAGAGCGGCTTTGAGGAAATCGTACAGTAAGGAGCGGAGGACAAGGCAGATCAGGAGCTGAAAGAGAACGTGAAAATCGGGGCCTGACCCCGTGAAAGGACGTGATACATATGGCGATCAAACAGTACAGCCTGAAAACGGACGGCGCAAAGCAGCTCTCCCCCGCGTTCCGTGTGCGGGAGTTCCGCTGCCGCGACGGCACCGACACCATCCTCATTGACGAGGGCCTTGTGGTGCTGCTGCAGTGCATCCGGGAGCACTTCGGCAAGCCGGTGACCATCACCAGCGGCTACCGCACCGCCAGCCACAACACGAGGGTGGGCGGCTCCAGATCCAGCCAGCACCTGCTGGGTCGGGCCGCTGACATTCAGGTGCAGGACACCGACCCACTGGCTGTGGCCGCCTACGCCGAAAGCCTGATGCCCGGCTGGGGCGGCATTGGCCGCTACCCGGTCAAGGCAGGCCGGGCAAAGGGCTGGGTGCATGTAGACACCCGCCCGAACAAGAGCCGGTGGACGCTGTGAGGGGGTGAGACCAGTGGAAAGCATCATCTCAGCCATCCTTGCCGGTGCGGTGACCCTGATCGGTGTATTGATTGCCAACAGCCGCAGTCAGGCTGTGACCGCCACCAAGCTGGAAGAGCTGACCCGCGAGGTGCGGGAGCATAACAATTTTGCCCGCCGCGTCCCCATTTTGGAAGAGCAGATGAAGGTGGTCAACCACCGCATCGCTGATTTAGAAGCAGACGAACACGAAAGAGAAAGGAACTGACTATGAACGCACACACCTACAACGCCCCCACCATCTCCGCAGGCACCATTGCCCGCACCGCCTGCCTGCTGCTGGCCCTGACCAATCAGGTGCTGTCCGCACTGGGCAAACCCGTGCTGCCCATCGAGAGCCAGACCGTGGAGCAGCTGGTCACCGCTGGCATCACCACCGTTGCCGCGCTGGTCGCGTGGTGGAAGAACAACAGCTTCACCCCCGCAGCCCTTCAGGCAGACCAGACATACGACAAGCTGAAGGCACAGGGAAAGTAAGCCGCCCTGCCCAAAATAGCCATACATAGCAGCAGCCCCGGGGAGCCTGACGGTTCCTCGGGGCTGTTTTTGTTTGGCGTGTTTCGACGCTTTACGACGTATATCGACGTAATTGGTAAATTTTAAGTATTTTTCGGTTAGAGTTGACGCATAGAAAGGATGTGTCAACTATGATCGTTTCCGAATTGTCCACTCAGGTCAATGATTTGCTGCGCCCGATGGGCATCACACGCAATCTGAGCGCCTACAGTATCCTGTGCCAGTGTCTTGAGCTGGTCTGTGAGCAGGAAGACCGCCTGCAGGCCGTGGAGAAAGATATCTATACCCCTATCGCCGACCGCAGAAGATGTGAGCCAAAAGCGATTCAAAGCGCTGTCCGCCGGGCAGCTAAAGGTGCATGGCTCACAAACCCGGAGTATGTGCAGCAGCTGGCAGGCTATCCGCTGACCGGTGCGCCCAGCGCGGTGCAGTTCATTGAGATGTTGTATAATGCACTGGTGAGAGCAGTCTGAAAACTTAATAGTGTTACCAAAAACGTTACCATGACAAAGAAAAGAACGCCAATTCCTAACGAAATGGCGTTCTTTTTTCATGGTGGAGGCGATGGGAGTCGAACCCATGTCCGAAAAGAGTTCAGTGTAGGTATCTCCGGGTGCAGGCGATCTACAACATTCCCGCCGCGCCACGCCGATCGTCAGGCTAGCGCATTGGTAGCTTCATGAGTTCCTGCCGGTCCGCAAAGCTTAAGTCCGTTCAGGTGCTGTGTCTAAAGGACGCCCCGACCCCACACGACACAAGAGTGGGCGGAACGCGCAGCACTCAGGCTGCGAGCAACTGAGAATTGTTATTGTCAGTTAATTTTTTTGGAGGAGTTATAGAGCAGTTCCCCCACTGCTACCCGCTGCCCAGACCTCGCTCTCCCCGTCGAAACCTTTACGCCCCCTTATAAAGCACACCTTGCGGTGTGCAGAAAGCTTTGAAAAAGTTCCGCTTCAGGAAGCGGTCTGAAAAGATCAATAGTATTTGCCGTTGGACTTCATAGCACGGTCAATGGAACGCTTTGCATCGCGCTGGGCGGCATCGGCACGCTTATCGTAGAGCTTTTTGCCTTTGCAAAGGCCCACTTCCATTTTCACGCGGCCATGTTTGAAATAGAGCGAAAGCGGCACAAGGGTATATCCCTGCAGCTTGCACTGCTGATGCAGCCGCCGGATCTCACTTTTGTGTGCCAGCAGGCGCCGGACGCGCATCGGATCCTGATTGAACATGTTTCCGTGGTCGTAGGGACTGATATGCATTCCCTTTACCAGCAGTTCACCATCCTCAATATCGACCCAGCTGTCTTTCAGGTTGACCCCTCCGGCACGCAGGCTCTTGACCTCCGTACCTTTCAGCTCAACGCCGGTTTCCAGCGCTTCCAGAACGAAGTATTCATGGCGCGCTTCACGGTTTGTGGCAATGGTTTTTGTTGCCGGACGCTCCTTAGTGGGTGCCATTCCGCGCGCCTCCTTTCTCCATTGTGGTTTGTTGTATCAGTATACCATTTTTTTATGGTTTTGCAAGGGCTGTTTTTGAAGAAATTGTAAATTTTTCCCAATTCACAGCTCACCACGGCCAGAAAGTGCACGATACAAGGTGGTCTCGTCTGTGTACTCCAGACTTGCACCCACCGGCAGACCGTAGGCCAGACGTGTGGTCTTGATGCCCAGAGGCTTGATAAGCTTTGCCAGATACATGGCGGTGGCTTCACCCTCCACCGTGGGGTTCATGGCCATGATGACCTCTTTCACCTTGCCGTCGCCCAGGCGGGCCAGAAGTTCCTTGACGCACAGCTGTTCGGCAGTAATGCCGTCCATCGGGCTGAGCAGGCCGTGCAGCACATGGTACAAGCCGTGATACTCCCTTGTGCGTTCAAACGCCTGCACATCGCGGGGCGTTTCCACCACGCAGATCACAGAAGGATCGCGTTTTGCACTGGCACAGATGGGGCAGATATCCGCTTCTGTATAATTCTGGCAGATACGGCAGCGATGGAGCTTGGTGTGGGCACCCTGAATGGCTCCAGCCAGTGCGGCGGCATCTTCGTCCGACATGCTCAGCACCTGATACGCCATGCGGGTAGCGCCCTTGCGCCCGATCCCCGGAAACTTGCTGAATTCTTCGATCAGCTTTTCCAGCGGGGCAGCAGTATAGCCCATGTTCTTCCCTCCTGCCGGATCAGAGACCGGGGATGTTCATGCCGCCGGTCAGCTTGCCCATTTCAGCTTCGGCAGTTTCGTCCACCTGCTTGACGGTTGCGTTGATGGCAGCAGCCACCATATCTTCCAGCATTTCAACATCATCCGGGTCCACAGCCTCGGGCTTGATGTTGATGGACAGCACTTCGTGCTTGCCGTTCATCTTAACAGTGACCATCTCACCGGCAGCGCTGCCGGTGTACTCGGCAGCTTCCAGCTCGGCCTGTTTGGCTTTCATATCTTCCTGCATCTTCTGTGCCTGACGCATGAGGGCGTTCATATCGGGGCGGCCAAAGCCTGCGGGCATTCTTGCTTTCATAATCGTTTCTCCTTATTGATGCAATGTATTTTTATGATCTCGTTTTCCTTGCGGAATCCTCAATGGACACATCCAACCCCAGCTTTTCCAGTGCACGAAGCGACTGCTCTGCGTTGGAGACCGTTTTGCCAGCGCTCTTTGGTTCATAGGGACCAATGGGCACCGCCGTACCGGACACATCCTTGATCAGCTTTTTGATCAGGCGCTGGCTGTCCTTGTTGGCGCGGATAAAATCGCGGAAGGTCTTGCCGCCGTCGATCAGCACGCGGGTGCCATCAAAGTAAGCCTTGGACTTGCGCAGATAGGTGTAGAGCATGGGATCTTTTTCCTGCAGCTGCTGTACCACCTGCGGCCAGTACGGATACAGCGCAGTCCCTTCCTGCCCGGCATCCTGCGGCTTTTCCGGCACAGGCTTTGCAGCGGGCGTGGGTGCAGGTTTGGGCGGTTCTGGCTGCGGAACAGGTTCCAACTCTGCCGGCATGGGTGCAGCTGGCTGTGCGGCCTGCGCGGCAGGCTCGTCCCAAGGCAGCATTCCGGCCTGCTGCACGGGCGGTTCCTCCGGCAGCGGCGGCAGCTCTTCGGTCTGGACGGGTGAAGTCTGCTCTACAGATATTTCCGACGGCACGGAAGGTTCTGCCTTTACAGGTTTCGGTTCCGCTGCAGGCTGCACCACAGGGACGGACGGTATTGGCGGCTGGGGAGTCGGAGCGCTTGCAAAGGGCTGCACAGCAGTTGCCGAGGCAAACGGCTGCGGCGCTGCGGGTTGAGCTGCAGCACGGGGCGCGGCCTGCACAGGAACTGCCTGCGGCTGCTGGGGCGGTTCGGATAAGCCAAACAGTGCAAGTTCCAGCTCGATCCGCTGGTCGCTGCCGCGGGTCATATGTTCCAGCGCACTGCCCAGCGCACGGATGGCACGAATGGCCTCCCGCTGGCCCAGCTGCGGGCCTTTTTCCAGATACAAAGCCTCCTCCTCCGGCGAAACGCCGGACAGAAGGCTCTGCCCGCCCGGCAATGCTGCCAGCATCAAAGCACGATAATGCGCGATCAATTCCTCTGTCAGACGCTTGACATCCACAGACTGCTGGCGAAGCTGTGCCAGCTGGGCCAGTGCTGTGGCACCGTCCTGCGCTTCCAGTGCGTCCGAAATGCGGAACAGATAACTGCGGTCGGTCACACCTGCCATGCGGCGCACCACATCGGCATCGATTTTCGCCGTAACGCCTGCGCAGGTATCCAGAATGGACAACGCATCACGCAGTGCACCGTCGGCCAGACGGGCGATCAGTTCCGCACCGTCCGGCGAAAGCTCCAGCTTTTCCTCACCTGCAATGTATTCCACCCGGCGGGCGATATCCTCCGGCCCGATGCGGGTAAAATCGTACCGCTGGCAGCGGGAAAGAATGGTGGCGGGCACCTTCTGGATCTCAGTGGTTGCCAGAATAAAGATGACGTGGGCAGGCGGTTCTTCCAGCGTTTTGAGCAGCGCATTGAATGCCGCTGTGGACAGCATGTGCACCTCATCGATGATGTATACCTTATATTTACAGGCGCTGGGAGTGTAAGCTGTCTCGTCGCGCAGGTCGCGGATATCGTCCACACCGTTGTTGGACGCCGCATCCATCTCCACCACGTCCAGAATGCTGCCGTTATCGATGCCCTTGCAGATCTCACACTCGCCGCAGGGGTCTCCATTGACCGGATGCAGGCAGTTGACTGCCTTTGCAAAGATCTTGGCGCAGGTGGTTTTGCCGGTGCCGCGCACGCCGGTAAACAGGTAGGCATGGCCCACACGGTTTGCCGTGATCTGGTTTTTCAGCGCAGTAACAATGGCCCGCTGGCCTACCACATCCTCAAAACGCTGCGGTCTCCATTTGCGGTACAAGGCACGGTACATGGTTCTCTCCCCTTTCCTGCAAAATAAAAAGGACAGCGCTGACGGGGTTTTGTCCCCGCCTTGCGTAACTCGGCATACGGATGCAGGCTTACTGAAACGCACGAACGCACTGCTTAAGGCTGCTTGGTTCCCCACCTGACCTGGTTCACAGCGAATCCATCGTACAGGACCCGCATCCGTATGCCGAACCACGCAGCAGGCGCTGTCCGACACATCCTTCTGAATGCCAGAATATTGTACCATAAACGCAGGCAGATTGCAAGGGGTGGGAGGTATCATTTCACAGCCCACGCATGAAACGATCAAATAGGATAGCCCAACGTCAGAAAATGTGATGTTCTCTAAAATCCAAAAAGCGCAGTACATTCTCTGCGCTTTCGCGTTTTGTACTGCGCTTTGCTTTTATCCTGTTATTTTAACGGCATTGATTTTGCAGCAGCCCTTTTTTCTTACAATGCCACATCCAGTGCCATCATCAGCGCAAATCCCAGCACGATGCTTACAACACCGACAGGCTCGTCGCCCTCCACGGCCTGCGGGATCATCTCCTGTGCGGTCACGCACACCATACAGCCCGCCGCTGCGCTGAGCAGCCACGGCAGCGCAGTACTGACCCATTCGGCCAGAGCAAAGGCAAGCAATGCCCCCAACGGCTCTACCAGCCCGGAAGCCGCTCCCGCAAAAAACGCCTGACTGCGGGTGCGGCCGTTATGGGCCAGCGGCAGGCTGACTGCTGCACCTTCCGGGATATTCTGCAGGCCGATGCCAAGGCTCAGCGCCAGTGCACCGCTGATGGCATCCGGCTCCCCGGTCAATGCCAGTGCAGCGGCAAGGCCCGCCACCATACCCTCGGGCAGGTTGTGCAATGTTACAGCCAGCACCATACGTCCGCCGTGCCCGGCCCCGCCTGCCAGCAGCTGCCCGGCAAACTGTTCCACCTGCAAAAGGCCCACTGCGCCAAGCACAAGCCCCACTGCCGATGGGATCCATGCCGGAAGCGGCAAAGTCTGTCCGCGCTGGATAGCAGGCAGCAGCAGGCTCCACACACTGGCCGCCAGCATGATGCCCGCTGCCATGCCGCACAGGATGCGCTGCGTGCAGGGCCGCGACCGCCGCCGCAGCAAAAACACGCCTGCTGCCCCCAGTGTAGTGCACGCCGCCGGAAACAGCAGTACCCACGCAGTGAAAACGATCTGGTTCACGATACATTCCCCCTTTGCCCGGTGTATGTGCGCCGAAGCAAAAAGGTGCAGAAAAGCCCGTCACACAAAATACAGTGTGACGGGCTTTTCTGTCAGAATGCGATGGCATCTTCTTCGTTGCCAAAGGGCAGACCCGTAGCCGGATCGACCGGCGGCAGGCCAGTCTGCCCCATATCCGCCGCCTTTACGCTGCATACCACCGCATTGGCAAGCACATACTTCACCTTTGCGGTGGCAGCAGCGCCGATCTTATCATAGATGCGGCCTGCGCTGTAACAGTCGCCCAGCACGGTGTGAGTGCTGTTGGCCACATAACCCACCTTGCCCAGACCCGGCAGTTCTGCGCGGATGGCTTCGCGGTCAAAGTCATTCTCCGGCTCCTTGACCAGCTTTACCTTCTGGCCTACTGTAAACGGCTGAGTGCCGAAGCGGTAGTTGAGTCCGGTCAATGTAACATAGTACTTCATCTTTATTTCCTCCAAAACACATGTTTTATTTTCAGGGAGCCCGTTCATCCCCTGCTGTGTCTGTATTATCCACTTTTTATGTCCAATAAAAATCACTTTCAAATAACACTTGTCATTTTTTGATATTTTTGTTCAGGTTCGCTGCACAAAGTTTACCCTCTTTTCTTTCTCCGCAGGTCAACTGTCAGGTGACAAATGGCTCTTTTCCGTTTCCGGAGCCGCATCATCCTCACTTTTGCATTTCTTTATTTCTCTTTAGGGAACATGCATTCCCGTCTTGATTCAAGTGAACAAACAATGAAAGAAATTACAAAGTGATTACAACGCGGTAAAAAATTCTTTCCTGAGTCTCCCTGTGCTTCGATCAGTTTAACAAAAACTCTTTGACTTTTAGCGATAAATTATAACAAAATCGTAGATTATCATTGAAATCTCACTTCTTAGCCAAAAAAGCTCTTGATTTTTTCGCAAAAAAGACTAGAATATCCACTTGCAGAAAGGCACTTCCTGTAGGGCCTTCTGCAAAATACATTTGCGTATGGCAAGGAGATTTTAGATATGAAACTCAAGAATGTTTGTGTTGCTGTTGTTGCTCTGGCTCTGGCTGTTGGCATGACCGCTTGCGGCGGTTCTGCTTCCTCCACTGCTGCATCCTCTTCCGAGGCTGCTTCTACCAGCACTTCTGTTGCTGCTGAGGCCGAGGAGAGCGCTTCTTCCGCTGTTGCAGAGGAGAACGGTTCTTCTTCTGAGGCCGCTTCCAGCGAGGCTGCTTCTTCTGAGGCCGCTTCCAGTGAGGCTGCTTCCAGCGAAGCTGCTTCTTCCGTTGCAGCTTGATCGCACAGCGCCTAAATTCCAATAAAAGCTGAAGCCGGGCACAGGGAGCCATGAGTTTTCCTGTGCCCGGCTTTTTGTAGCAAAATGCGCCGGAAAGGTTTATTGGGAACCTCCCGGCGCATTTTTCAGAAGCTGTCATCAGAAGCAGGATGCCCCTCAGGCAGCGTGCAATGCTTATTCTTATATTTCCCAGAACAGGATCCCCAGTCCTGCAGAGAACAGGATCATCCCAATGGGCGATGGTGCTTTGCCCTTTTTCCGGCGGCAAAGGGCATGCAGCCCCCACAGCAGCAGGAACACCACAATGGAACGGAGATCCGGTGCAATGCCTGCCTTGTCCGCTGCAAACCCGGCCAGCGTAGAAAGCGCCATGTTGACAGCAGTTGCCAGGATCATCGCCACCACACAGGGACGAACGCCGCCAAGAACTGCATTGACACCGGCATATTTCATCAAATTCTGCAGCACCGATGCAATGAGCAGAATGATCACAAAAGACGGCAGCACCACACCCAGCGTGGCACACAGCGCGCCCCAGAAGCCGCCCTGTGAAGCACCGATGAAGGTGGCCATATTGATGGCCAGCGGGCCGGGTGTGGATTCCGACACGGCAATGAAGCTGAGAAATTCGCCTTCCGTCAGCCAGCCGTGTCCTAAGACCGTTTCCCGCACCAGCGAGATCATGCCGTAGCCGCCGCCGAAGGACAACGCACCGATCATGAGGAAATTCCAGAAAAGTTCTACATAGATCACGGCTTCTTCTCCCCCTTCCGCAGCTGCTGTACTGCATACACCAGCAGCCCGGCCGCACCGCTGAACAGGATGTAAAAAATGGAAGAGAATGACACTGCTGCAATGGAACAGCCCACCATCGCTGCCGCAACCGTGGTCAGGATGACAATATTGAAGACGCTGTGTTCCAGCTGCTTCAGCATTTTCAGTCCGGCGGAAAGGATCAGATAGATCACACACACCTGAATGCCGTGGAACGCACTTGCCACCACCGAAAGGCGGAGGAACTGGTCAAAGAACAGCGAGATCAGATAAATGACCGCGAAGGACGGAAGACATACCGCCACCGTGGACGCTGCCGCACCTGCCGTACCCTCGATCTTGTAGCCGATGTAGGTGGCACTGTTCACCGCCACCGGGCCGGGCGTAGACTCCGCAATTGCCACCATGTCCAGAAATTCTTCTTTTGTCACCCACTTTTTCTCTTCCACAAATTCATTCTGCAGCAAAGCCACCATGGCATAGCCGCCGCCAAACGTGAACGCACCAATTTTGAAAAACGTCCAGAAAAGCTCCTTTGTTTTCGACATAGCCTTCTCCTTTCTTGCGCCTTATTATATCATTTTTTGTTTTGATATGATATACTTTAATGGAATATGCTGTTTTCTTTGGAAAAAGCAGAAAGCTGTTTTCTTTGGAAAAAGCAGAAAAAGGAGTTTAGGATATGAAAACAAAATTTGGCATTGTAGGCTGCGGATTTCTGGGCGGCATTGTGGCCAACGCATGGAAGAACGGTCTGCTGCCGGACTATGAGCTGGTGGGCGTGACCAGCCGCACCCGTGCTTCGGCGGAAAAGACTGCCGAAACGGTGGGCTGTGCCGTGTGTGACGATGTGGATGCCCTGCTGGCGCTGGAGCCGGAGTACATCGTGGAGACCGCTTCGGTGGAGGCTGTGCGCGCCATGGCTGTGCCTGTACTGAAAAAAGGCGTGAATCTGGTCATTATTTCCATTGGTGCCTTTGCGGACCTTGATTTTTACGAGCAGGTCAAGGCCGCTGCCGTGGAGGGCGGTGCCAAGGTGCATCTGGCAAGCGGTGCCATTGGCGGCTTTGATGTGCTGCAGACCGTCACCCTGATGGCCGAGGCGCAGAAGCTGGCCGAGACGGCAGGCATTGAGACCCACACCGGAGCCAAGGGCTTCCGCAACACGCCGGTATGGGCCGACCACCTGCTGACCGATACCGAAAAGACCACTGTGTTCACCGGCAATGCCAAGCAGGCCATTGCCACCTTCCCCCGCCGCGTGAATGTGGCTGTTGCCACCTCGCTGGCCACCACCGGCCCGGAGATCACCGGCGTGACCATGCATTCCGTCCCCGGCTGGGTGGGCGACGACCACTGCATCACCGCCGAGATCGAGGGCGTGAAGGCCGTGGTGGATATCTGCTCTTCCACCAGCGCCATTGCCGGTTGGAGCGTAGTTGCCCTGCTGCGCAACCTCTCCTCCCCCGTATGCTTCTATTAAAGGAGGGCTTTGCAGATGTTCAACAAACTGGTGGCCATTGAGCCGGTCAGTCTGATCCCCTCCGCTGAGCAGGAACTGCATCAGTATGCAGAAGAGGTGACCCTGTACCGCGATATCCCGGCCAGCGATGACCAGATCGTGCGGCGTATCGGAGATGCCGATGCTGTACTTCTGAGCTACACCTCCCGCATGGGCAAAAATGTGATCGAGCGCTGCCCGAATATCCGTTACATCGGCATGTGCTGCAGCCTGTATTCTGAGGAAAGCGCCAATGTGGATATCGCCTACGCCCGCACCCGCGGCATCAAAGTGCTGGGCATCCGGGACTACGGCGACCGCGGCGTTGTGGAGTACGTCCTGCATGAGCTCACCGGCATCCTGCACGGTTTTGGGATGCCCATGCTGCGGGACGAGCCGGTGGAGATCACCGGGCTGAAGGTCGGCGTCATCGGGCTGGGTGTGTCCGGCAAAATGATCGCCGATGCACTGCAGTTCATGGGTGCCGACATTGCCTATTACAGCCGCACCCGCAAGCCGGATGCCGAAGCTGTGGGCATGGCCTATAAGCCGCTGGCACAGCTGCTGACCGAGAGCGAGGTGGTGCTCACCTGCCTGAACAAGAACGTACTGCTGTTGGGCAAGGACGAATTTGCACAGCTGGGCGCAGGCAAGGTGCTGTTCAACACCTCCATCGGCCCGGGCTTTGACTCTGCTGCTCTGGAACAGTGGCTTGCTCTGCCGGGCACCCACTTCTTCTGTGACACCCGTGCCGCTGCCGGCCCGGTGGGCGAAGACTTCTTTGCCCGTGAGAATGTGCATTGCGCGAATGTTTCTGCCGGACGCACCAAGCAGGCTTTTGTGCTGCTGAGCCAGAAGGTGCTTGCAAATATCCGCACTGCACTGGGAGAATGATATAAAAAGGAAACGCTTCCCGGCCGGGGAAGCGTTTCCTTTTAGGCTTTATTCAAAATTGTTGTGATCTCTTCCAGATTCGCCGCAAATCGGATGCCCTGCTGGCGCTGCGGCGTGGAAAGGCCTTTCTCGATCATTTTGGCAAGCAGTGCTTTCAGGCTGTCGTAGTAGCCGTTCAGATCATACAGGATGCAGGGCGCGTCCAACTGGCCCAGCGAGACCTTGGACATTACCTCTGCGATCTCTTCCAGCGTGCCGGTGCCGCCGGGGAATGCGATGAAGGCATCGCCCAGCTCGATCATCTTCGTCTTGCGCTCGGTCATATCCTTGGTGACAATCAGCTTGGTCAGGCCATCGTGCTGCAGCTCCTGCTGCACAAAGAACTGCGGTTCCACACCGGTCACCGTGCCGCCTGCATCCAGCGCGCTCTGGGCAAGCTGGCCCATCAGGCCGCTGCGGGAGCCGCCGTACACAAGGCGGTGCCCGTTTGCACCGATCCAGCTGCCCAGTTCCCGGACAGCTTCCGCCAGCGCAGGATCATTGCCCGCATTTGCTCCAAGATAGACCGTGATGTTCATGGTATTTCCCCCTTTGTTTTTTCCATTTTACCACGCAGCGGGCCGATTGAAAAGGGCCATCCCCTTGCAAATGCAGCGGCACTGTGGTATTCTTGAACGCAGAAAAAGGGAGCCTGCAAAAGCAGGCTGAGAGTGGGCTGTTTGCCCAGACCTGTGACCTGATTTGGACAATGCCAACGTAGGGAGATACTGCTGCTTCAAAGTGCGGAGGTGCCTCTTTGCGGGCATTTCCGCATTTTTTGCAAAGGAAGTTGTAACCATGAAAACTGCATTGACGATTGCCGGCAGCGATTCCAGCGGCGGTGCTGGCATCCAGGCCGATATCAAAACCATGACTGCAAACGGCGTGTACGCCATGAGCGCCATTACCGCACTGACTGCCCAGAACACCACAGGTGTGACCGGCATTTTTGAAGCCACGCCCGAATTTCTGGCACAGGAGATCGATGCCATTTTTACCGACATCTACCCGGATGCCGTCAAGATCGGCATGGTATCCTCGGCAGAGCTGATCGGTGTGATCGCCGAAAAGCTGCACACCTATGGCGCAAAGCATATCGTGGTGGACCCGGTGATGGTTGCCACCTCCGGCTCCAAGCTGCTGCGGGACGATGCCGTGCAGGCACTGACCGAAAAGCTGCTGCCCATGGCAGAGGTGGTCACCCCCAACATTCCGGAGGCTGAGATCCTTTCCGGCATGAAGATCACCGATGCGGCCGGAATGGAGGCCGCTGCAAAGCTGATCAGCGAGAAATACCACTGTGCCGTGCTGTGCAAGGGCGGCCACCAGATCAACGATGCCGACGAGCTTCTGTGGCGGGACGGCTGCGGCAAATGGTTCCGCGGCAAGCGCATTGCAAACCCCAATACCCACGGCACCGGCTGCACCCTGTCCAGCGCTATTGCGTCCAATCTGGCAAAGGGCTATGATCTGGATGCATCTGTGGAGCGCGCAAAGGCCTACATTTCCGGCTGTCTTTCTGCCATGCTGGATCTGGGCCACGGCTCCGGCCCGATGGACCATATGTTTGCACTGAAGGGAGAGTTTGTGGGTGAGTGAGCAGACCTTTGTGCAGCAGCTGGTGCAGGAAAGTCTGCCCGTGTGGGAGCAGTGCCTGCATTCGGAATTTCTGGAAAGACTTGCGGATGGCACACTGGATGAAGCCTGCTTCAAGGGCTACATCGTGGAGGACAGTCTTTACCTGCGGGAATATGCCAAGGTGTTTGCCTGGGGCATGACCAAGGCAAAGGATATGCAGACCATCCGCACCTACTATTCCCTGCTTTCCTTCGTGAATGAGAGCGAGGATGCAGCCCGCCTGCACTATCTCAAGCACTTTGGACTGACCGATGAAGGCATCCAGAGCCTGCCGCTGCGGCCGGAGAACCGTGCCTATGTGGACTCTATGATCGAAGCCGCCAAAAACGGCGAGGGCGCAGCCGAGTGCATGATGGCCTGCCTGCCCTGTATGCTGAGCTATGGCTGGATCTTCCAGAAACTGCTGGAAGAAAAGCCTTCCGTGCAGGATACCCTTTATGGTACACTGGTGGTGGACTATGCTGACAAGGGCTATGAGGCGGCCTGCCGCGACTGGGCCGTGTTTGCAGAAAAAGTCTGCGAAGGCCTGAGCGACGAGCGCCTTGCCCGCTGCCGCGAGATCTTCCATGCCTGCTCGGCGCACGAGCTGAACTTCTGGGCCATGGCAGCTTTCCCGCGCAGTGACCTGTAATTTTTCCTAAAATATAAAATGCACCCGGCCTGTGGGTAGAACCGCAGCAACCGGGTGCATTTGTTTTGTTCAGGGTTTCGTGGCCGCAACCACAGGCATGAGCCTTAGTGCCGGAAACAAGGGAACCCTAAAACAAAAACTCCCCCGGCTCTTCTGCCGAGGGAGTGGAAAAGAAAAACGCCCCTAACAGAAGAATTCTCTTCTGTCAAGGACGAATAAAATATGGCCTTTTATCCGCGGTGCCACCCTGACTTCATGGGCATGACCCCATGCACTTGGCGGGATGCCAACACATCCCCGGCAACTGACGTATGCCCTACGTTGCAGAATACTGTGCGGCGAAAGTTCTCCGCAGTTCCCTGCACCCTCAGCGGTCCATTTCGGGAAAATATAACGCAAAGTCACACTTTCCTTGACGAACTGTTTCCGGTCTGCTTCTCAGCTGCGCAGGCTCTCTGTACAGGCATGGTTCGCCGTTATCTCCGCTTCAACGGTTTAGTGTATTGAATTTGGCTATATTAAACCACGGATTTTTCGTTTGTCAATACCTGTTTGCAAATTTTTCAAAATCAGCCTATGTCCACAGTGGGTTCAGCGCTTCCGGCGGCTGTTCGTGCTGGAAAACTTCACCGCTTTTGCCGGCCTGCGGCGGCTGTGCAGCGCACTGTAGTAGCCAAAGGCAGTGCCGCATAAGCCGCCCACAATGTGCATGAAGTTTGCTACATTGTCGTGCACAAAAATGATATCGTACACCTGCTGACCAAAGTACAGCGCTGCAACCAGCAGCATGGTGACCGGGATGCCGCCGGAGAAGCCCGCCAGCGACGAAAGCATGATAAGCATGAACACGATGCCGGACGCGCCCAGCAGCCCTGAACGCGGGAACAGCACGCATTGCAGCACGCCGGTGACCAGAGCGGTGAACACCATGCCGCACAAAAGCGGCTTGCTGCCGTACTTTTCCTCCATTGGCGGGCCAACAACGAGCAGCAGCAGCATGTTATTCAGAAAGTGGTCCCAGCTGGCATGGCCCAGCACATGGCCGAACAGCCGGATGTAGAACAGCGGGTCCTTCAGCGAGGAGCGGTAGACACAGAACAGATGCATCGTCGTCCACCCATCCGTCCACTGGTCGAGGAACAGCACCAGAAGTGACAGCAGGAAAAATGTGAGGATCACCGGGGAGTTGTACTGCAGTTCCAGTTTGAGTTTTACTTTTTTCATCCTCTTGTCTCCACCCAGTATTCGCCCATGCTCTGGCCGGGCTGGTTCGTCACTTCATCCTTGAGGTAATCGCCAAGGCCGCAGCTTTCCGGCTGCCATGCAAGGGCTGCTTCCACCGTGGGGTACTCCACCTCGGCATACCAGAACTCGGTGGGCTGGCCTTCGTCCACATGGTTCACTTCCAGCACAGAACCGTCCGGCAGGGTGTAACTGCGGCGCAGCTTCGGGATGAGAGGTTTAGCGATAATCTTGTATTCCAGATCATCAAACAGTTCTTTGTCGATGCTGCGCTCGATCTCCTCACGGGCAAGGCCGCCCCCGGATTTGAAGCAGAGGATGTAGTCCGTTCTGCCGCCGGTGAGGGCTTCTTCCCGGATGCGCACAGTGGGCCGCACGCTGATATAGCCCTGCCGCATGGCAAATTCCTCCCTGAGGGGCAGCCCCTCCGGCCAGCCCTTCACCATCCATTTGCGTTCAATTTCCATAATGCATCCCTCTTTCATGCGGTTTTTTGGCATTTCTTATTTATAATAACATGATTTTGTGCTATTGCAAAATCACCCACAAGAAAAACTTTCGATTTTTCGATTGTTTTCTTGTGTTTTGTTTCTAATTTGTTACTGATTCATCCTAAAATTTATCATTCCAACAGCAAAATCGTCTCCCGCAGCTGTTCCAATGTTTTATGATTGTACACACGATTACCTACATCTTTCGACTTGTGCCCCATCAGAAGATCAATGCATTTACGGTTAGCCTTAGCGTTGTCCAGTGACGTTTCAAAGGTATGCCGCGCTTCGTGCGGGGTCTTGTCTGCACCGATTCTGTCCATGACCTCAGCCCAGCATTCATAATACTTCTGTTTACTCAGTTTCTTACCATCTGCAGTTAGCAGGTATTTATGGCCATGTTGAGCCCACGCCTGCACAAAAGGCAGGATCTTCGGATGGATCGGCACAATACGACCCTTGCCAGCCGCTGTTTTGATGCCGCCCTGAAACGTCTTCTGCTGAAGGTCAACCTGTTCCGTCTGCATGTTCAGCAGTTCCATCAAGCGGAATCCTGTGTAAAGGAACACCAGCACGGTATCGACCCACGGTTCATCCTGTATTTCCCACAGGGCAGCAATCTGTTCCGGCGTAAAGGGCATCCGGCTGGTTTCTGGAACGGGCGGTGCTGTGGTCAGCTGAGAATACATCTTGCTGATGATGTCACATTCAAAGGCAAACTCATCCAGATGCCCCCACAGAACCTTGATCTGAGCTTGTGTGCTGTATCCCCTTCCGCAGTTGTCAATGCAGTCCTGCATCTGGTAGGCCCGGATGCTGCGGTATTTCATACCGTAGTATTTCTGGCAGTGCTTGAAGGCCGACTTCATCGCGCCCCGACTGGCCTGCCCCATCTTTGGCAGCTTGATCTTCGCCCAGCGCTGGTACAGGTCCACCAATGTGACCTTGTTCCGGTCGATGCTCCATGGGTTGTCGTTGTACTGAGCAAGGATGATGTTCGCCTGCTCCTCGGTCTCTGCGTAGTCGATCGGTACCTGCTTCCCATGCCCTTCGGCATCGTACACGGTAACTTTTACCACCCACGGCCGTGATCGTTTTCCCTTCAGCTTGGTTACGCAGCCATAATGATTCGGTTTTCTTCTTCCCATGTTTCCACCTCCAAAAGGGTACACTTTGACAAGCCTGCCCTTTTGGGGTATAATCGCATTGCTAGGTGTGCGATGACCCCGTAAGGGCGAGCCGCTTACTTTACGTCCTGCCGGTTGCGCCCGGCGGGGCGTTTTTGTTTTGTTTAGATATTATCAGGATGCCTTCCGACCTTCTGCTTTGCCGCTGGAAATGTAGTGCTCATAGTATTTCTGGTTATCTTCGCCAAAAGCGGCAACCAGATCAGGATTATTTGCTTTGTAGGCGGCAAGGCTAAATGTACTGCTGCCCTGACGGCCCTCCTTCATGCCGCTGTTTACGAAATGCTCCAGATACTTCCACTGGTTATCTCCAAACAGGGCAGCCAGATCGGCGTTGTGCTCTTTGTAATACTGATAATCGTAAACAGGGGCGTATTTGCTGGTCAGCACATAGTAAGGCTGATTCGTCGGGTCGCTTCTGAAGTGACCCGAATACAGGGCTTTCTGATTGACGCTCTCTTTGCTGCCGTCCATATAGATGATATCCGCCTTAGTCACGGCAATCTCGTCGATCGTGCTGTTGTACCAAAGGCAATCCCATTCCACTGCTGCATCGTAAATTGCATTCTGGAGTTCGTCATCTGTCAGATAAGTAGTGGAATCCAGCTGACCCAGCGTCTTGGAATGGTCGATCACAGACAGAACTGAGGACGGCGTGTAGGAATCAACATAATAGGCATTACCGTCCTTGTCCAAAAAAATTCTATGCCCGTTGCGCTCTTCAGCGCCAAAGTAATAATTCGTGGCAAGCTGCTGCTGTGCCTGGAACGGTCCAAAATCTCCCATGGATGCAGGAGAAGTCACAGTGTTTGCGACCGTTCGGTCAAATCTTGTCGGAGCGATCGGCCCTACTACCTGGGCCGTTACTGCCGAACGGCCGCTGATCGTGCAGGAAGTTCTATCACCGACCGCATTAAGCGGAACCAGCGTGAACGTAACGTATTTAATGGTTTTGTTTGAATTATTCCGGAAGCAGACCGTGGGGCTGACGCCGTCAAAAGCGTCGACCGTAAAATAGACGTCGGTGAGCTCGACCGCAGGCTTTGCCGCAAAGGCACCGCATGCGAAAATCGTCATCAGCGCCAGTGTAAAAACAACGCCTAAAAGCCTTTTTGCTGACTTTTTCATGATTTTCTCCTTTTCTGTTGAAAAAATCCAATTTTTCTGTGGATTTTTCAAACCTTTTCAGTTGTCAAAAATTGTTGCGTGCAACTCCTAATGGTTGTATAATGTTCTCGAAAATAAAACTGCTTTGGAGGGCAGCAACATGACACGACAAGATTACATTACCGCTATTCTGAAACTGCTGGAAAAAGCCGATTTCCGCCAGTTGCGGCTTGTGTGGGTGTACGCAAGCCACCTGATCGGATGAGCCGCCAGCCACCACGCGAGGGAAGCCTTTACGGGCTTTCCTCTTTTTTTTGCGTCAATTTTTCGGCCATACGTTCCAGCAGCTCCCAGTCCGCCGGGCTCAGGCCTGCCAGCATTTCGACAAAACGCTTTTTAAAGGTGTCGCTGTCATCCTTGGTCAGGTCAGCAAGGAAGGCCGCTACCTGTTCGGACTGGGTGTCCTGCACAAACATTTCACCCTCGCCGGTACGCAGCCACGCTTCCCGGACGCCGAACTCCCTGCAGATGTCGCTGATCGTGCGGTCGCTGGGGGTTCTGGAGCCATTTTCAAGCATCCATAAATAATTACGGGAGAGATTGATTCTGTCCGCAAACTGTTCCTGCGTCAAGCCTTCGTGTTTTCGGACGGCTTCGATTCTTGCGTTCATTTTGTTCACCTCCTTTCTGTTCTCTTCAATTCGTATTATATTCCGTAAATCTAACTGTGTCAACATTTATTTTTGACTTTCTCCAAAATCCAGGCTTGAAAAATCTAACAGAGTGTGCTATATTGTTCTCACAAAGTTAGTAAATCAATGCCAACCAAGTCAACGAAAAGAGGTGAAGAAGATGAAATTCAAAATCTCTCAGGAAGCAAAATCCGCCAGAGTGATTCAAGTCATTGAGACTGTCACTCTGGCGGGAGATGGCACGGATGCGAATCCGGTCTATGAAGTTCACCAGTACTGGACTCTGGACGGTGATCTGCTGGCAAAGAATGACCCGTTCAGCCAGGATGACGTTCATCCTGCTTCTTCTCGTCAATAACGAGGATTTCCCGGTACAGTTCTTCACGCTCGTGTCGGGCAATGTACCAGTCTTTCAGAAGCAGTTCCAGAAGTTTGACAAGCTTTTGGGCTTCTCCGGGGTCGATATCAACGATCAGATTCACATCCTTTTCCATGTGTGCTCCAATGTTTCCCAAGCGCCTTACGCCGTTGAGTACCCGATATTGGTCGGCAGGAATTTTATCTTTGATCAGATCGATCTCTCCGGCAAGGTTTCCGGACGTCACGCCCCAGAAATCCCGAATCATTCCCTGCAGGCAGCGACGCGATAATGTGGCAGATGCTTTTGGACTTGCATCCAGAATTGAGCAGGCTTCCACATAATCTTTTCTGATTGCTTCCGGAATATAGTCTGGCAATGTTATCCCGGTATACGGTGGATAGTTGAACGAAAAAAGTCCCTTGCTGCTGGCAAGCTGTACGGAATATTCATGACAGGATGGACAGTAATGGTAAACCGCTACAATATCAGAAAGTATCGAATTGTATCCATATGGCCCATCGAAATCCTTTTGATCGAAATTATAGCTTATCCTACGTTCTTTCGTATTGTCGGACGCTTCATAGAACGCAACTCCACAATACGGACATTTGTATTTTTCAGACAACTTATAAACATCTCCCTTCCGTCTCAGTATACCGCAGAAGGGAGCACGCCACAACCCACCCGATGATGGCCCGGCGGCACGGGCCGAAACCATTCCGGTGACGCCGCCGGGATGGTCGTGGGAGCCACCCACAGAAAGGAGTGCTGACTATGGCACACAAAAACAATCCCTTGAATCCCGCCATGTATGGCCTGACGCAGCAGGACGTGGAGCGCGTAATCCGCATTCATACCATGTGCAAGGACATGGACGAGGACGCATTCGAGCAGATGGAGACCGCTGCGGCATCCATCAATCTGGTGGCCAGCCTGAAGAAGCTGGACAACCGCCCCGTGGCATGAAAGGAGAGAACCACATGAACAACAACAAAAAGCCCAGCGAACCGCTGGAGACGGAACGCTGGGCTGAAATTCTTAGCTAAGTGCTCAACCAAAGATCAGATATCGAAGCAAACACTAACAAAAGTTTTTCCAAGCGGTGTCAACCGGACAATTCCCTTATCAAAGTCCAGTGATCGCACTTTTCTGTCATTGATCTTTGCTTCGCAGGCTTTCATTTGGAGCAACTCGCTTTCCAATATATCTCTCAGTTCATTTTTGATAAATACGTCATACAATTTCTCATCCAACAGCCAACAGTCATAGCGAATTTCTATCAACCCTTGTCGTTCCAATGAACTTAAAGATGTGGCTTGAAGGTCGATGTCTGTGGCATGAATCATCTTAGGGTTCTTTAAAAAGCAATTTGTAAACGCAGCTCTTTCGCCGTCGTTCTCCAGAGTGTATTTATACCTTGCAATCGGAAGAGTTCGACCGCCTTTGAACAGTTCCAAATTTTCAGCGTCCAAAGGAGACATCTGCGCAATCATAGCCGAAAAGGAAGGATGCACCTGACTTTGATATCTTATATCGGCAGAATTTGCAAGCAGATTTTGAAACATCTTTCGGATTTGTGGCTCGTCCATGCAAAATTTTGCATTTTCGACAGCGGGGCCAACCACCTGCATACGAGGTTCAACCAAGCATTCTGCTGGTTTTGCATTCAACTTGTCACTCAGTGATTTTTTAAACTCTTCTAAATCATGTGCTTGTTGCAACCTCATCTTTTCTGCTGAAAAATGGATTTTGCTTGTTGCCATTGCAAGAAGATCTCCAAAAAGAGTTCCAATCTGATTAGCACCGGGGTTCAGAACAGCCTTTACAGGTTCGTCAATGCAACTTGGTACGGCATTGATGTTAAAGGTGTTGCCGCTATTCTTCTCATCACTCATCTTATCATTCCTTTCTTTGGGAGGTTCTATGGACAAACTTATTCTGATTATTAAAATACTCGTCACTGAGCAGAAAGTCAAATTTTATACAGCAGTCTGCCGTGTGTGCGAAAGAATCGAACGTTATATCAAAACACATCGAAAATAAGGAGGTACATCTTCACCATGAACGACATCATCTTATCCACCCAGAACGGCGAACCGGTGGCATCCAGCCGGGACGTTGCCAAGCGCTTCGGCAAGGAGCACCGCAATGTCATGCGCGACATTGAAAACCTCATGTCGGAGGGGGTGCTCAAAATTGAGCAGACCCCGCTGTTCTTCAAATCCGAGTACACCCACCCGCAGAACCACCAGAAGTACCCCATGTACCTGATGAACCGGGACGGCTTTTCCCTGCTGGCCATGGGCTTTACCGGCAAGGAAGCCGTGCAGTGGAAGCTGAAGTACATTGCCGCGTTCAATGCAATGGAGAAGCAGCTGGCCGCACAGCACAAAGAGCAGCGGGCCGTGCAGGATGCCAACATCCAGAACGCCATCGACCGGGTGATCGAAGCCCGGAAGAAACTGGACGAGAACACCGCTTTTCTGGACGAGTGCCGCAAGAACCGCGAGGACAGCAAGGCCAAGTATATGCAGGTCAAGGCCCTGTGCGGCGAGTTCAAGGCTATTTACGGCCAGCATTGCGACACGGTGCGCACCATGGAGAACGTGGTACGCGGCTCCCAGAGCTTCCTTACCAACGCCATCGACAGCCTGACCATCGTTGCCAAAGGCTACCCGTTCTACGCTGCCCTCATGGACAGCCTGCTGGATGGGCTGCCGACCGAGAAAAAGGAGAAATGACACATGTTCAAAGACAGGTTGAAGAAAGCCATGAAAGACCTGCATCTGAATCAGATACAGGTTTCCGGGATGACCGGCAGATCCAGAGCGTCCATCTGTCAATATCTGGCTGGTGCACAAGTGCCGCCCGATGCCGTACAGCGCAGTATGGCTGCGGCCCTTGGGCTGGATGTCGAATACTTCACTGCGCCGGATGCGCCCCAGCACACCGATCCTGTCCCCAAACGACACGGCGGCATCCGGCAGCTGAGCCTTAAACAGGCTGCCGCCCTGCTTGGCGTTGACAAGGAAACGGTCGGCAAGGGCTTGCAGCAGGGCGTATTCCCGTGGGGGTACGGAGTCAAGACATCTGCAAACCGCTGGCGCTACATCATCAATGCCGATCGGTTTTCTCAGATCGAAGGCGTTGAAATTCAGGAAGGAGAATCCGCATGAACGCAAAACTTTACATCGACAGCGAAGCATCCACCATCCGAGCCGAAGGCAACGTCACGGAAGTGCTTGACTGTCTGGCCTCTGCAACCGCTCAGATTCTGAACGCCTATTTCCCCACTAGGAACGACATGCGCCTGGCAGGTGTCGCAACGCTTACCTACAAGACAATTGATGCCCTTGCTTATACGGAACCTGAAAAGGAGGACACCGATGAAGATTAAATCTGGCGTTTGGTACTGGCTGGCCGTGGCCAGCGGGGCCGTTGGCCTGCTGTACGGCATGGGGCTGGAGGGCAGCTTCCAGACCGGCAGCACCGTCTCGGACGGCGCGTTCATCACAGCCATGGTGCTGATCCTGCTGGCGGTGTTCTTTGCCCGACTGGGCTTCTACGCCGCCGATCAGGAGAAAAAGCGGAGCAAGAAGGTGCACCAGCAGCCCCGCAACACCGTGAAGAGCGGAAGGAAGGTTGGCTGAACATGAGCGACTTCAAGACCTACACCCGCATCTGCGTGGACTGCGGCAAGGTGCTTAACAATGTCGGACGCTCCGCTCAGCGCTGCCCCGAATGCGGCAAAAAGCACGCCAACGCCCTGAGCCTTGAATGGGATCGTCGGCGCAATGAAGAACTGCAGGCCCAGCGTCAGGGGCTTGCCGCTGAGCGCAGCAGCTTTGCCCTGCACGCCGAGGTCCGCGCTGCGGAAGAAGCCGGTCTGAGCTACGGCAAGTACATGCTGCTGAAAATGCAGGCAAACAAAAAGCCCGCCGGTGCGCCAACACCGACGAGCCCAAAGGGTGATGGAATTTGAAAGCCCCATCACCCCGATCATACCATAAAATCGGAGGTTTTTACAAGAAAATGAATGCAAAAAATAAAAACGCACTGCTGGAGCACATCAAAAACGTGCCCGAATGGCAGTCCGCGCTGATCTACGAGCAGCTTGCTGCCCTGAACAAAGCAGCAGCCGACATCTCCACCGGTACTTCCACACTGGAGCAGGGCTTTGCCGACGGCAAGCTCCGGCCCGACCGCTATTACTGTTCCGACAGGGTCTTCCGCCGGGACTGCAACACCGGCGTTCTGGACAGCATCGCGTCCGCCCTTGGCAGGGCTTTGGCGGCGCTGGAAGTTCTTTCCGCCCTGTCCGATGCATTCCAGCGGGAGTACCTCTCCAGCGTCGAAATCTCGCAGGGCATCTACTACAACGAGCTGGAAAAGCTCTGCCTCAAGCATGGGTACACGAAGGAGGATAACACATGAAAGGCATTCTAATCGAACCGGGCAAAGGTCCCGTGGTCACCACCCTGCCGGATACGCTGCAGGGCATTGAAGCATGGTTGGGCGGGCACGCTGACCAGAAATATTTCTCCCGCACGCCTGCCATCCTGATGCACAGTGCCGCAGGCCGGGAGCCGAACCGCATCTGGCGCGGCGAGGTTCTTTGCGGCACTCTTCTGTGCTACGGCTGGCGCGGCGGCCGCCTGCAGCCCCTGAACAAGGCCCTGCAGGCTGAGCTGCTGGACCGCCTCAAGGACACGGAGGTGCGGGTATGACGGACTACACCATCAGTTTCAAACTTTCCAACGAGACGGTTTATGCCTGTTACCGCGGCCGTTTCTGGCGCTGGGACGGCAGTTTCTGGAAGGAAAGCCACCTCATGACGCAGAAATTCGAGCGGGCCAAGGCAGCAGACAAGCATCTGACCCCACAGGCGTTTCTGACCAATGGCGCGGAGTTCGCCCCGTTGGATGAGTACGAAATCGACTGCGCAATGCTGGACGCGTTGGAAAATGCCAAACCCTGCAAGAACGCGCCCATCGAACCGATGAAGGAGGAATCAGAATGTCAGACGTCGACCCCCGCGACATCCCTGCAGAACTGCGAATCGGTCCCTGCCGCATCGGCGGGCGGTTCTTCTGCGCCGATGCCTTCGGCGCCCGGTTTTGACTTTTCCGCTCTGGGCGACCTGTCCGAACAGGCCGTGGAGACCGATCAGCAGTTCGATCTGCACTACGGCACCGCGCAGGATGAATACCTCATTTCCTGCATCTACGTTGCCAAAATGCACGCCCTGACGGCCAAGGCTGGCCGCTATGGCGGCGGTACATGGACAAAGTGGTATGAGAGCAAGGGCATGAGCAAATCCAGCGTCTGGAATATGCTGCAAACAGGTGAAGGTTTTAAAGGTTCAACTGTTGAACAATTAACTTCAATCCCTGAACTTTCTCGCAAGGACCTGAACCTGATCGCCCGCTCCGGCTGCGCCGAACAGCTCACCGCAGCCGCCGGAGACAGCCAGCGGGTGCAGGAGCTTTTAGCCCAGCTCAAGGCCAAAGAGTACAAACTGAACGAAACGCAGGCCAGATTGAAGAGCGCCTGCATTCAAGAGCAGGAGTCGCGGGACGCAATGAATACCGCAAATGCTCAGCTGGAAGCCGCAAATGCCGACATTAAAGGTCTGACAGAACAGAACGATCAGCTCAGAAGTCGGTTGGACGCCGCCGAAGCCCGGGAAGAGGAAGCGTGGAAGATGCAGAGCAAGGCCGAAGCCCGGGCCAAGAACGCCGAGGATGCCCTCAAAAAGCAGCCCATCGTGGGCGTGACTGACCCGGAAGAAGTCCGGCGGCAGGCGGATGCCCTTGCCGCCGAAGCAAAGACACAGGCCCGCAGACAGATCGAGGACGCTCAGCGCCGGGCTCGTGAAGCCGAAGCCAGATACCAGAAGCTGCAGCAGGATGCAGACGGTTTCCTTGCGCCGGAGCAGTCCTGTGCCCAGCAGGCAAAGATCATCGCCGATTCCATGCGCAGCATGTATCTGGGCTGGTTTGGCCTTGCCAGCACCACCGGCACCCCGCTGGCCCGCATGGCCGCGCCGATCTATCAGGTGTGCGATGAAATTCGTGAATCACTGGAAGAAGATACCACCATCAACCCCACTGCGGAGGGCAGTGTGGAGGACGCAGAACGGGAGGCGTTGTTTGAATGAGATTTGACACAAAAGCATTGCTCAAACTGATGAAGCAGAGCTGGCGGGGCGGCGGCGTGAAGATCCAGCGCACCGAGTACCGCGGGCTGTGGGATTCCTTTTTCATCACCGGCGCGGGCTGGGCGCTGCTGATCCCGAAGGAAAACTGCCCCGGCGAGATCGCAGGCCAGATCGTCACATGGCTGGCGGACATGCCCAAAATCGGCGAATCCAAGTGGGTGGTCAAGGGCTGCGACCCGCAGGACATCCCCGAGGACGACCGCACCATCGATATCAGCCGCTACACCACCGGCAATTATGAGACCGGCATGGCCTGCCTGCCGCTGTGCACCGCCACAGATGCCCTGATCCAGTACGGCGCAGACGACCGGGCCGCAGCGTTCCCTCTGGACGCTTTTGCCGTGGTACAGGCCGGTGCGAACCTCGGCTTTCTGGATACGGAGGCCGGCATCGCCTGCTGGAAAGACGAAGACACCCACGGCCTGTTCTGGCTCTGTGACAACGCGGGAAATGTCCCGCAGGACGTTCTGGACGCCGTGAAACATTTCACCCCGCAGAAACACTAAGGAGGTATTTTTATGGTTGAAGTTACCCGTGCGACCCGCGAAAAATCCAAGCTGCGCATTGCGCTGGCCGGTGTGTCCGGCGGCGGCAAAACGCTGGGTGCCCTGCTGCTGGCCTCCGGCCTGACCGGCGGCGATTTCTCAAAGGTCTGTCTCATCGATACTGAGCACCGGCGCGGCGAGCTGTACGCCAACCGCACAGATCTGGGCGTCGGCGAGTTCTGGTACATCGAGCTGAAAGCGCCCTACTCTCCGGAGCATTACAAGGAATGCGTGGACGCCGCCGTGAAGCAGGTCGGCCCGGACGGCGTGGTCATCGTGGACAGCCTTTCCCATGCATGGAGCAACGCGGGCGGCGTGCTGGAGATCAAGGCCGACATCGCTGCGAAACCCGGCAAGAACAGTTACACCGCGTGGGACGAGGCCGGACGTATCCAGAACGATTTCATCAACTATCTGCTGTCGGTCAACTGCCACACCATCTGCACCCTGCGGGTCAAGCAGGATTATGTCCTCACCGAGAACGACCGCGGCAAGCAGGTGCCGGTAAAAGTGGGCCTTGCTCCGGTGCAGCGGGACGATGTGGAGTATGAATTTGATATCATGTTCACCATCGGACGGGACCATATTGCCACCACCAGCAAGGATGTGACCTTTCTGGACGGCTTCGGGGCGGTCATCACCTCGGATCTGGGCAAACAGCTGGCCGAGTGGGCCAACGACGGCAAGGAGCCGACCCGCTGCCAGGAGTGCGGGCGGCTGGTATCGGCCACCAGCAAAATGACCATTGACCAGCTGGCCGATTACACCCGCAAGACCTACGGCAAGTGCCTGTGCGCGGCCTGCGCCGTCAAGCTCGAAAAAGCCCGCCGTGCCGCTGAAAAGGAAAAGGAGGCCGCCCATGCGCCCCAGTGATACCCGCACCCGCCAGAAAAAGGACCGGTTGCAGCAGGCCCGCAACGCCCGGGGCAAGGTCTGGCAGAATGACCTGCTGGACATCCTCTGCGGCATCCCCAAGGTCTGGTGCAGGGGCTGGCCTGCTGACTATTCCGGGCAGCCCTACGACATCGAGGCCACCATTGACGGCCGCAGCTGGGGCATCGAGTGCAAGCACATCGCCAAAGGCAGTCTGCCCTTCTCGGCCTTCCGCCCCAATGAGGTGGAGAATCTCTCCCGCAAGGAGGATGCCGGCGGCATTGCGGTGGTGGCGGTGCGCCGGGACAGCCCTGCCGTGGACTGCTACTTCCCGTGGTATTACATCCGCGACCGCATCGAGAGTGGCGAGCGCGGCAGCGTGAAGCTGGAAAACCTGCCCACCGACATCCTGAACGTTTTGGAGGTGGTGCACCCGTGATCTACACACTGGACGGCGAACTGCACCTGCAGGACGTGCCGACGCCGCTGCTGCACAAGCTTATCCGGGAGCTGACCGTGCCGAACCCCAAGTACACGAACGCCCTGCGGCTGGGCAGACCCACCTACAACATCCCGGAGACCGTGATGCTGTACGAGATCCGCGGCAACGCCCTCACCCTGCCGCGGGGTATGGCAGAGGAGGTCTGGCGGGAAAAGCCGGCCGGAACCACCGCCCGGGACAAGACCCTCAAAGGCGAGCCGCTGACCTTTGACACTTCCCGCTTCACCTTGCGGGGATATCAGCAGAAAGCCGTGAATGCGGCTCTCTCCTGCCAGTGGCATCAGGGGGTGCTGATCGCCCCCTGTGGCGCGGGAAAGACCGAGATCGGCATGGCGGTCATCGCTCATCTGGGCAGACCCGCGCTCTGGATCACCCACACGCTGGATCTGGCGCAGCAGGCCAAGGAGCGGGCGCAGCTGCGTCTGGGGCTGGATGAGCGGGAGGTTTCCATCATCTCCGGCGCACACAAGCGCTGCGGCACCAAGCTGACCATCGCCACCGTGCAGAGCCTGTACCGCATGGAGCTGGACGAGCTTGCCCGCACCGTGGGCGTGGTGATCGTGGACGAATGCCACCATGTGGTCAACAACCCGGAGCAGGCCAGCATGTTTGCGGCGGTGCTCAAATGCCTGCCCGCCCGCTGGCGCTTTGGCCTGACCGCCAGCGACACCCGCAGCGATGGCCTGAGCGAGACCATCTTTCAGGTGCTGGGCCCCCGCGTGGCGGTCATCGAACCGCAGCAGCTGGAACAGATCACCATCACGCCCCGGGTCGAAACGGTGCCCACCCGCTTCGTCTATACGCCCCGCGCCAATGAAAGCCCCATCGACTATGTGCGCCTGATGCGCTGCATGGCCACCGATGCCGACCGGATGCAGACGGTGGAAGGCGTCATCGACCGTGCCGTCACCGAGGGCAGCAGCTGGCTGGTGCTGGCAGCGTCCCTCGCCATTCTGGAACGGTTGCACGCCTACGCGCTCAGTCTGGGCCTTGCTGCCGAGTTTGTCTGCGGCGCAACCAAAAAAGCCGAGCGCACAGCTGCCCTCGCCCGCATGAAAGCCGGGCAGGCCCGTATCCTGTTCGCCACCTATCAGCTGGCAAAGGAAGGACTGGACATTCCCTGTCTGGACCGCCTTGTGCTGGCAACACCCACCCGCAACAAGGTCATCGTGCAGCAGAGCATCGGCCGCATCCAGCGCCCCGCACCCGGCAAGACCGAGGCCCTTGTGATCGACCTTGTGGACGAAAAGACCCCGCAGCTTCTGGTGCAGCACAAGCAGCGCCGGACGCTGTACAGGAAAATGAACATCACAGAAAAGGAGTAATTACCATGTCTGAACTGAACTATGCATCTGCCCTCGCCGCTCTGGACGGCGAATTTGAATCCGCCAGCGCCCAGACCGGCGGCAGCGGCGTGCCCGCAGGCCGCTACAACGCCATCCTGAAAGAGGCCAAGATCGTTGCCCGTACCGGCGGCGGCATTGCCCTGAGCGTGTCCTTCATCGTGACCGAGGGGCCGTACAAAGGCCGCTATGCCTTTACCAGCTACGGTCTGAGCAAGAACGGTCTGCCCTTCTTCAAGGGCTTTCTGCAGATGATCCAGCTGCCCCTCACCAAACTGAGCGAGCTGGAAAAAGCCCTGCCCCTGTTCCCGGGGCACATGTGCGTCATCGATGTGCGCCCCGACCGCAAGAACCCGCAGTACACCATGACCTATGTGGACCGGTATCTGGGCATGGGCAATGTGGCCGACTACCTCAAGCCCCCGGCACAGCCCGCTGCACAGGATGATCTCATCCCGGTGGACGAGCCGGATGATTTTCCTTTTAACTAACAGGAGGTGCGCATGCTCGAACAATTCCCGCAGGCTCTGAAAGAGAGCCGCCGCTGGGTCTGCTTCAATGCCGCCAAAACGCCCATCAACCCCGCCACCGGGCAGAATGCAAAGCCCAACGACCCCGCCACATGGGGCACGCTGGAAGCGGCACAGGCCGCAGTCTCCCGCTTTGGTCTGCGCGGCGTCGGGGTGCTTTTGGGCGATGGGCTGTGCGGCATCGACATCGACCATTGCCGGGACCCGGACACCGGTGTCCTCTCAGACATGGCCCGGGAGATCATCGACGGGATGCAGACCTACGCCGAGGAAAGCCCCAGCGGCACCGGTGTGCACCTGCTGTTCACCGGCCAAAAGCCGGCCGGTGCCGGCCGCAAAAGCAGCATCGGGCTGGAAATGTACGATGGCGGGCGGTACTTCACCGTCACCGGCAAAGCGCTGAACGATCTTGCCATCGAAGAACGCACCGCCCAGTGCGCCGCCGTGCACGCAAAGTATCTGGCAAAGCCGGAAGCGCCCTGGGTGCCTGCGCCTGCCGGCGTGTGGCAGAAGGTGGACCGCTCCGACGAAGAGCTGCTGCGCACCGCCTGCGCTGCCCGGGACGGTGAGCGCTTTGCTGCCCTGTATGCCGGAGACTGGCAGGCCTACTACAACAGCCACAGCGAAGCCGACCTCAGCTTCTGCAACCTGCTGGCCTTCTGGTTTGGTGCCGATGTGGAGCGCATGGATCATGTGTTCCGCACTTCCGGTCTCATGCGCCCCAAGTGGGATGAACGGCGCGGTGCCAAGACCTATGGCCGCTGGACGCTGGAACGGGCCGTCAGTGACTGTCAGGAGGTGTACACTCCCTCGCCGGAGCCGGACAAAACGCCCTTCGCCGATCAGGACGAAGCCCTCCGCGCCCTGAACGTCAAGTACGGTACGCAGTCGCCCGCCGCCGCACCCGCCCCCGGCGTCAAGACCTACTCGCTGGACGACACCGGCAACGCCCGCCGCTTCCGCGACCGGTACGCCGACCGGGTGCGGTACAACCCCACCGACAAATGCTGGATGGTGTGGGACGGCGCCCGCTGGAAGCGGGACGACCTTGCCACCATCAAGGGCCTTGCAGATGAGATGCTGGACCAGATGGACAAGGCCTGCTTCGGCATCCGGGATATCAATACCGCCGGGGCGCTGCGCCGCCATGTGCAGAAGAGCCGTTCCAGCCGCAGCAAGGAAGCCTTCCTGAAAGAAGCCCAGCACCTGCCCGGCATCCCCATGCTGCCGGAGCAGTTTGACCGGAACAAGGGCCTGCTGAACCTGCGCAACGGCATCCTGAACCTTGCCCGCCGGGAGCTTGTGCCCCACGACCGGGCCCGCTACATCACCCGCATGGCGCAGGTGGATTACGACCCGGCCGCCCAAGCCCCCGTGTGGGAGGCCTTCATCCAGTCCGTCACCGGCGGGGACGCCCAGCTGGCGGAGTACCTGCAGGTGATGGTGGGCTACTGCCTGTGCGGCTCCACCCGGGAGCAGTGCATGTTTTTCCTGTACGGCGACGGCGCCAACGGCAAAAGTACCTTCCTCGAAACGCTGGCAAAAATGCTGGGCGACTACTGCATGAACGCCCAGGCCGATACCATCGCCAGTACCCGCAGCCGCTCCTCCGGCGCGGCACGCAGCGATGTGGCCCGCCTGAAAGGTGCCCGCTTCGTCACGCTGGAAGAGGGCGATCAGGGCGCAACGCTGGACGAAGGCCTTGTGAAGCAGATGACCGGCGGCAACACCATCACCGCCCGCTTCCAGTATGGCAAGGAATTTGAGTTCCGGCCGGAGTTCAAACTGGTGGAAGCCACCAACCACCTGCCCAAGATCCACGGCACCGATGTAGGCATCTGGCGGCGCATCCGGCTGGTGCCCTTCACCCAGAGCATCCCGGAAGAAAAGCAGGACATCTTGCTGCCCCAGAAGCTGGAAGCTGAGCTGCCCGGCATCCTCAACTGGGCGCTGGACGGCCTGCAGAAATGGCTGGCCAACAGTCAGGGCGGCAGGCGGCACGGCCTGCCCGCCTGTGCCGCCGTGGACAGCGCCGTGAGCGCCTACAAGCAGGATCAGGACCGCATCGCGGCCTTTCTGGCCGACTGCACCGAGCCCGCCGAGGGCAGCACCGTGCAGGCCAGCGTGCTGTTCCGCACCTACCTGAACTGGTGCAGCGAGAACAACGAAAAATGGCGCATGGCCAACAAGCAGTTCGGCATGGAGGTGAAGAAGCACTACGAGATCCGCAAGGGCATGTACTACAACGAATATGTAGACATGGCCCTCTCGGACGAAGGAATGCGCTGTATGGCGCTTGGCCGCGGCACCGATCCATCTGTTGCACCAGCCAGAAGCCGTCCTCTCTATGAGCAGACCCGCCTGAAAAACTGAGCGTATGGAGGGTATGGAAGCAGGAAGGGCGTTTCCCAGACTTTTTACTGTATATTTTTTGTTACATCTAGGGAGTTTTCAAAAATAGCTTCCTATCCTCCATACCCTCCATAGAAAGGAGCAACCAATTTGACTTACGAAGAGAAAAAGGCATGGCTCTGGCGGTTCCGGACGGCCAAGCGGTTTGAGCTGCTCAAACTTGACGAGCTGGCCACGCTGCAGACCGACGCCACCCACACCACCCAGCGCTTTTCCCCTGTGCCGGGCGGCAGCGGCGACGGACAGGCTCTGCCCCGCAGTGTGGAACGCATCGACGAGGCCCGCCGGGCCGCTGAGGCGCAGTCTGCCGTGTGCGACACCATCCGGACCGAGATCATGGAGGTGTTCCGCCAGCTGGACGATGAGGTGGATTTTATGATCCTGTTCCGGCGGTACATCCTGCTGGAGGACTGGCCGGACATCGCGATCAACATCCGCATTTCCCGCAGTCAGATGTTCCAGCGCCACAGCGCGGCCATCAAAAGACTAGAGATCAAAAGTCCGGACTGAACCGGAGCGAACCGGACTTGATAATACTGTCAACCCCTGCTAAAATTTAAAATGCCGAAGCCCGCAGGAAAGACTTACTCCCTTCATCCCTGCGGGCTTTGTGCTGCCCGGCTGACACAGAGGATCACCTTTCCCGACCAACAGCCTGAATGTACCAGCCGGGCAATTCTTATTTTGCTATCCTGTGGCACCGTCAGGGTCTGCACCCCGGCGGGCTGCTATAGAATAGATACAGGTCATTGTAGCATCATCTTCAGTGCGTGGCAGCATACAGCCAAGCGGGTGCCTTACCATCCTGCCCAGTAAGCTGCTGTTGTGGGCAGCTGCGCACTGACCGCGAAATCCTGCCGTTCGGTTTTCCGGGCGGCTTTTTTGATACCCCGGGCCTGCAAAGCACCCCCGGGGTCTTTTTATACCCTGCCCATCCTGCAGATACCCCGCCCCTGAAAAAAGCCCCGGGGTGTGCCGGAAAGGCGCAGGGAGCATCCGGTCTGCACTGATGTGTGCGGGCTTTTCCCCATCAGAAGGAGGTGTGCAGCATGGGCAATCCGCGCTATGCCAACGGCCAGCTGCGGCGCAAGCACCGTGCGCGGCTGCGTGCAATGGGCTGCGAGTGCGGCATCTGTCATGGGCGTTTCGGGCCAATCCATTACGATGAGCCTTCTGATGCACAGCATCCTTTGTCCTTTGTGGTGGACGAGATCAAGCCTGTGTCCAAGTGGAGACAGTTCGGCTACCCGTCCGCGCGGGCCGCTGCGGAAGATTGGTCGAATCTACAGGCTGCACATTGGTTCTGCAATGCACAGAAAGGCAACAAAACCGCCGAAAACGGCCCAAAACAGGCTAAAATCGTGCGGATTCCGCACGTTTCAGACGGCAGCTGGTGAGGGTGGGGAGGGTACCCCTCCCTCGCCCTCGGCGACCCCCAGTGCCGTCAGCGCCGATTTACACACAGGGATAATTTGAAGGGGGTGTTTCTGGCCCATGGCGACCATGAAAAGTATCACGGCCAGGGGCACCCGGCTGGAGCAGCTCAAGCAGCTGGCCAAGGTGCTGGCTTCGGGCATTGATGCCTGCGAGGACTGCCGTGCCCTGCCCCAGCTGACCAAGCAGTACCGGGAGACCATCCGGGAAATTGAAGAAATCGAAGGAGCAGACAATGACACGGACGAGATCGGCGCGATCCTCGCGCAGCGAGATCATGATGGGAAGTCAGGAGCCGTCCGCACGTATCGCACCGGAGTATCCGGCGACTGACGGGGCGGACGCCGTGCGCATCCTGCGGGCAGGCGGCACGGTGCTGGATCCGTGGCAGAGCGACATTTTGGACGACTGGATGAGCCGCACCGTCTCCGGCAAATGGGCAGCGCCTACGGCAGGCGGCAGTGTCCCCCGCCAGAACGGCAAAAGCCTGCTGGTGCAGGGACGTTCCGAGGCTGGGATGCTGCTGTTCAATGAGACGGTCATTTACACCGCACATCTGCAGAAAACCGCCACAGAGACCTTTGAGGAAATGCGGGCCTTTTTTGAAAGCCCAAAGCTGCGCCGCCACGTGGCCGAGATCAAAACGGCGCTGGGCCGGGAGCAGATTATCCTGAAAAGCGGTGCCCGCATCAAGTTTCTGGCCCGCACCCGCAACGGCGGACGCGGCCAGCACGGCGACCTGCTGATCTTTGACGAGGCACAGGAGCTGGACGAGACCGCGCAGGGTTCTTTCCTGCCCGCCATTTCCGCCAGCCTGAACCCGCAGACCATCTACGTGGGCACGCCGCCCGGCCCCGACGCCGTGGGCACTGTGTTCCGCGCTCTGCGCAAGCGTGCGCTGGACGGCGAAGCGAAAAAGGCCGCATGGTTCGAGTTCTCGGTGCCGGAGATCGGCGACGTGAAGGATCCGGAACGCTGGGCCGCAGCAAACCCGGCCCTTGGTCGGCGCATCCAGTTCTCCACCATCGAGGGGGAAGCCGAACAGCTGGACCCGGACACCTTCGCCCGGGAGCGGCTGGGCTGGTGGAGTCCGGAGATCACGGAGCATCTGGATTACGCCATTGACCGCAAGGCATGGGAAGCCTGCGCCAGCGAGGACGAAAAGCCCGAAGGCAAGACCGCCTACGGTGTCAAGTTTTCTGCCGACGGCAGCACCGTGTGCCTGTGCGGCGCGGTGATCCCGAAGGAGAGCCCCGCGCGGGTCTCGCTGCTGGAAATGCGCCCGTCCGGTCAGGGCCTGACATGGCTGGCCGACTGGCTGAACGACCGGTACGGCAAAGCCAGCTGCGTGGTCATTGATGGCCGCAACGGCGTGGATGTGCTGGTGGAACGCATCAAGGATGTGTGGAGGGCAAAGAACTCAGTGATCCGGCCCGCCGCAAGGGACGTGATTGCTGCGGTCAGCGGCTTCACCAACGGCATCAGCGAGGGAACTCTGACATGGTATAAGCCCCAGACCGTGCTGAATGAAAGCGCCATCACCGCCGTCAAGCGGCCCATCGCGGGCGGCTTCGGCTTTGGCGGAGACAACAGCCTGCCGGTGGAAGCCTGTGCGCTGGCGCTCTGGGGTGCCAAGACCAGCCGCCGCGACCCCACCCGCAAAATGAAGATCGGCTGAAAGGAGAGCCATGCAGATTTTGAATTTTGGCCGTGTGCCAGGCCTGACAAAGGAAGAACAGCAGCAGCTTTCTGACCTTGCCGCCGCTTACAACTACCATCAGGGGCGCAATGCCACCAAAGATAAGTATTATGAGGGGCATATCACCCTGAACGATGTGAATCTCGGCATTGCTCTGCCGCAGGGGCTGCACAATCTGGAAGTAGGCTGCAGCTGGGGCCAGAAAGCCGTGGATGTGCTGGCAGCACGCTCCATGTTTGATGGCTTTGTGAGTACCGGCGGCAGTCTGGACAGCCTTGCAAAGCTAGTGGCAGACAACCGCTTTGTGGCGCAGTATGCCAAGGCTTGCCGGGATGAGCTGAAATACGGCTGCGTATTCGCCACCCTGTCCGCAGATGCATCCATCAGCTGCAGAGTGCGATTTCACTCCCCCGCCATGGCGTCAGCCCTCTGGAGCGGTGAGAAGGGCCGCATCGACTGCGGCCTTGCCATCATCGACACCGTGGAGGATGAGCATTTTGAAGGCGTCTGGCGTCCCACGCTGGTGTATTTCTACACCGATACCGACATTATCGTGCTGCGCAGCAACGGCAGTTTCTGGGCGGCGGAGCGCAAACCCCACAAGATGGGCCGTCCACTGATGGAGCCCATGATCTGGAACGCCACCAACTCCAAGCCCTTTGGCCGCAGCCGCCTGAAGCGCCCCATCCGGGCACTGATCGACGATTATGTGCGCACCGCCGCCAACGCGGCCATTGCGCTGGAGTTCGACACCACCCCTCAGAAATACGTTCTCGGTGTGACCGATGAGCAGTATGACGCCATTGTTTCCAACAAATTCAAAACCTACATGGGCGCTCTGATCGCGGCCACCTCCAACCCCGAGACCGGCGAAAACCCAGAGTTCGGCCAGCTGGCGCAGGGCAGTCTGACGCCCCATGTGGAAAAGATGCGGATGACCGCTACCCAGTTTGCAGCGGCCACTGGCCTGACCGTCACCGACGTGGGCGTGGTGAATGATGCCAACCCCACCAGCAGTGATGCCATCCTTGCCCAGAGCCAGACGCTGGTGCTGCTGGCCCAGCAGCTGAACACCGGCAACGGCGATGCCCTGCGCACCATTGCCTGCATGGCGCAGGCCGTGGCACGGGGCTGTGCGCTTTCCGACCTGACCGAAGAGGAGACCGGCATCATGGCGCACTTCAAAAATCCTGCCATGCCCAGCGTGGCCGTTACGGCGGATGCTGCCATCAAAATCGCATCTGCCCGGAAGGAGTTTGCCGGAACGGATACTTTTCTGGAAATGATCGGCTTCGATCAGGCGGATATCCGGCGCATCAAGGCACAGGAGCAACGGGCGCGCGGTCAGAAGCTGCTGATGGAGATGGAAAATGCAGATCTCAGCGAAAACGTGGAATGAGTACATCACCCGGCTGTCCCGGCTGAACCAGAAAGCCGGGCAGCTCATGCGGGACTACATAGACGCCCACGGCACCGCCGACACGGACGGCCTTGTGGCCTACGCCTACGGGCTGGTGACCAAGTACAGTGAAGGCAGCGCAGAGCTGGCCTGCCAGATGTATGAAGCACTGGCCGAGGCGCAGGGCGTGTATGTGCCCGCCGCAGAGCCTGCTGAGACCGCCAGTTACAGCGAGGTGGCCCGCATGGTGAGCGCTACCAAGGACCAGAACCCCGCCAACCTGCCAAACGGCGTCAGCCGCCTTGTCAAGCGTGCCGGTGCAGACACCACCCTGAAAAACGCCATCCGTGACGGTGCCGAATGGGCATGGGTGCCCCATGGTGACACCTGCCCCTTCTGTATCACGCTGGCGTCCAACGGCTGGCAGAAGGCCAGCCAGAAACTGCTGAAGGGCGGGCACGCGGAGCATATCCACGCCAACTGCGACTGTGAGTTTGCGGTGCGGTTCCGTTCCGGCACCACTGTGGCGGGGTACGATCCGGACAAGTATTACCGGCAGTATCGTGAGGCGGGCGGCGACATCAACAAAATGCGCCGCATTGATTACGCCGCCAACCGGGAGCGCATCAATGCACAAAAGAGGGCGGCGTATGCAGCGCAGGCATACCGCAAGGATCTGGGTGCAGCAAGTAAGATCACACTGACCCGCAGAACGGAAGCTGTTGAAATCTCTGTGAAGCAGGTCGAATCTTACAAAACGCCGGTTTTTGTTTCAGATAAAGCGTCTATCAAGCCCAAGGCGCTGCATGAGGTCAACCAGAACACAGAACACGCATTGACCGAATGGGGTGTGAGTATTGACCGCAAGCCTAAAATCGTGATCGTCAGTGATGATGAATTGCGCGGTGCAGTGGGCGTCTATGACCCCTGTGAGAATATCGTTTACTACGCTGAAAGCATCGGCAAGAAGGCAGTGCAGGAAGCATCCGGCGGTGCTGGTGCCGTTGAAGCTCATGAAATGTGGCACATGAAGCAGGCAGATGATTTCCGGCAATCCGGCTGGACGATCACCCGCGAAAATCGCGGGGAGTATCTCGATGTTCTGTGCAAAAAGTGCAAGGAACGCATTGACAAACTTGGCATTACGCGCGATAATGTAGGAGAAATCAGCAAATATGCTGCTGATATGTATTTAGGCGACCGCTTTGATGAAGTCGAGGCGGAATTTATGTCGTTAAGGAGGCGAACGTAACATGTGCATATTGGGTTATCCCCCGGAAATTCAAAAGTTAGTCGATACGTTTGATCCTTACCGTACAGCGATTCTTGAAAAAGACTTTTCTGCTGTTCCAGAGGAAGCGTTGAAAGCGTATCATAAATTTAAAAACTGGGCCTGGGAACAGGATCAGTAATTGAACCACGATGCACATGCACCGTGGTTTTCTTTTGCCCATTTTTAAGCACGATGCAGTTTTGCACCGTGCTTTTTTCATGCCGTTTTAGCTCATGTCGGAAGAGCGCCGGTCTCCAAAACCGGAAGCGGCAGGTTCGAGTCCTGCAAACGGTGCCATGCGGCGGGCGGCGCGTACCCCGCCCACGACCGAATACTGACAGAGAACAGTGTAAAAAACTGAGGTCTCACACACGAAAGGAGTTTCCACCATGAAGCGTGAAGACGTGAAGAACAAGATCCCCGGCATCACCGATGAACAGCTGAACTGGATCATGCAGGAGAACGGCGCAGACATCAACCGGGAGAAGTCTGCAGCCACCGCCCTGCAGACCCAGCTGGACAACGCAAACGCTCAGCTCAAGACCGCGCAGGACGGCCTGAAAGCCTTTGAAGGCGTGGATGTGGCAGGCCTGCAGGAACAGGTCACCAAGCTGAAGGCCGACATGAAGGCGCAGGCCGAGGGCTTTGCCTTTGACAACGCGCTGGACACTGCCATCCTGGGCAGGAAGGGCCGCAGCGTCAAGGCAGTGCGGGCTTTGCTGGATCTAGACGCCCTAAAGGGCTCTGCCGACCGCAGCACCGACATCGGCAAGGCGCTGGACGAGGCTGCCAAGGCGAACCCGTGGGCCTTTGGTGATGGCCAGCCCGGGTACCCTGACGTCAGGGATGGCGGAGACCCGCATCACACCCCCACCGGCTCTACCAGCGAGCAGTTTGCAGACTGGTTTGCGCAGGTGACCAAGTAACAAAGGAGTATTTTTATGGCGACTGATATCAACCGTACCACCTCTATTGCCCTGCCCGGCGAGGTATCCAGCGAGATCCTGCAGAAAACGCAGGAAAGCTCCGCTGTCATGTCTCTGGCCCAGCCGATCAAGCTGCCGGGTCTGGGCGTGACCATTCCCGTTATCACCGGCGACCCGGAAGCCGCATGGGTGGCGGAGACCGCAAAGAAGCCGGTCAAGCGCGGCACACTGGACACCAAGATCATGCAGCCCTACACGCTGGCTGTGATCGTGCCCTTCTCCAACCAGTTCCGCCGCGATGTGCCCGCACTGTACAAGCAGCTGGTGAGCCGTCTGCCGCTGGCTCTGGCACAGAAATTCGACGCTACTGTGTTCGGCGGCGTCACCGCGCCCGGTTCCAACTTTGACACTCTGAAGAGCTGCACCGCGCAGGAGATCGGAACCGACGCCTATGCCGGTCTGGTGGCTGCAGATGCAGACATCGCCGACCACAACGGCATCCTGAACGGCTGGGTGCTGTCCCCCAAGGGCAAGGCGCTGCTGCTGAATGCTGTGGACGCCAACAAGCGCCCGCTGTTCATCAACAGCGTGGCCGAGGGCGCTGTGCCTATGATCCTTGGCTCCCGCACCCTGCAGAGCAAGGGCGCTTACCTCTCCGGCACCCCCAATGTGGTTGGCTTTGCCGGTGACTGGACGCAGGCAATGTACGGCACTGTGGAGGGCGTGCAGATTGCCATCGCAGATCAGGCAACGCTGCAGGATGGCGAGACCACCATTAACCTGTTCCAGCAGAACATGTTTGCCGTGCGTGCCGAGATCGAGGTGGGTTTCCGCTGCGACACCACCGTGTTCAACAAGCTGACCAAGGCGGCGGGCTGATGGTGAAGTTCATCAATCAGCTGACCGGCACGGTCATGTACGTGGCTGAGGAGCGCGCGGCAGAGTATGCTGCCGCAGGCCATAAGCAGGTAGCGCGGGATCCTCCCGCAGCCGCTGCGGCTGAAAAGCCCAAAACCGTTCGCAAGGCCAAAGCGAAGTGAGGTGCCGCCATGCTTTATGCTGAAGTGCAGGACGTGGAAGCAGGTTTTCGCGCCTTGTCCCGAGACGAACAGACACAGTGCGCTGCCCTGCTGAGCGAAGCCGCCGTGATCATCGACAGCTACAACCCGGATGCAGGCGAAGACGCCAAGCGGGTGGTCTCCTGCCGGATGGTGCGCCGGCAGCTGGGCGAGAGCGACAGCGAGGGCGGCGTATCCTTTCCCGTGGGCTCCACGCAGGGCACCGCCACGGCGCTGGGTTACAGCCAGAGCTGGACCATGAGCGGAGGCTCTGCCGGTGAGCTGTATCTTTCCAAGCTGGAAAAGAAGCTGCTGGGCGTCGGCAGCCGCATCGGTGCCCGCAGCCCTCTGGAGGACTTATGCTGAAAGGAATCGACATCACCCTCTATTCCAAGACCCAGACCGGCGAGGATCGCTTCCACGACCCCATTTATGAGGAAACGCCTGTCACCGTGCACAATGTGCTGGTGGGTGAACCCTCTGCCGAGGAGATCACCACCGAACTGCAGCTCACCGGCCGGCGACTGGCCTATACGCTGGCCATCCCCAAGGGCGACACCCACGACTGGGCGGACGCAAAGGTGGAGTTCTTCGGTCAGACCTTCCGCACCTGCGGCGGTGTTGTGCAGGGCATCGAGAGCATGATCCCGCTGCGATGGAACAAGAAGGTGCAGGTGGTGCAGTTTGAGTAAGGTGAAGATCGAGCTGAACAGCCCCGGCATCCGGGCGCTACTGCGCTGCCCTGAAATGCAGGCGGTACTGAAAGACCGTGCCGACACCGTGAAGGACCGTTGCGGCGATGGCTACGAATCCTATGTGGCCCCCACCCGCGCCGTGGCTGTTGTGGAGACCGCTTCCCGCAAGGCCTATGACGACAACTCGGCCAACAACACCCTGTTGAAAGCCGTCTCCGGCAGCCGCAGCGGCGCAACAGTGCATGAACACAAGCGCCGCCTGAAAGATGGGCGTGTCATCACAGTGAGGAGCTACCAGAGAAAGAAATGATCGAAGAAGTCATCTTGAACTACCTGCGGGAAAATGCCTTTTCCTGCTACATGTCCATGCCGGAGAAGCCCTCCGGCAATTTTTGTATCCTCGAAAAGACCGGTGACAGCCCGGACGAAGGCATTTACACGGCCATGCTGGCGGTGCAGTCCTACGGCAGCAGCGATTTTTCTGCCGCTCAGCTGAGCCATTTTGTGGTGCAGGCTATGCTGGACGCCGACACTCTGCCGGAAATCGTCTCCTGCGACCTTGTCACTGAGTACAATTTCCCGGATACCACCCGCAAACGGCCAAGATATCAGGCCGTCTTTTCTATTACACATTACTGACGAAAGGAAGTATCTCTATGGATGCAAAAAATGTAAGCGCCGCAAAGCCCAAGGTGGGCGGTGCCGTCTGGCGCGCACCTCTGGGCACCCCGCTGCCCACGGATGCAAAGTCCAAACTGAACGAAGCCTTTGAATCGCTGGGCTACATTTCCAGTGACGGCCTGACCAACTCGAACTCTCCCAGCAGCGAGAACACCACGGCATGGGGCGGTGATACCGTGCTGACCCAGCAGACCGAAAAGCCGGACACCTTCGCCTACACCCTGCTGGAAGCCCTGAACCCGGCGGTGCTCAAGTCTGTCTACGGCGATAAGAACGTTGCCGGCACGCTGGAGACCGGCATCACGGTCAAGGCCAACAGCGACGAACAGCAGGACTGCAGCTGGGTCGTGGACATGGTAATGAAGAACAACGTGCTCAAGCGCATCGTGATCCCGGATGCGGCAGTGTCTGCCGTGGGCGATATCGTCTATTCCAACGGTGCGGTGGGCTACAGCACCACCATCACCGCGGTGCCGGACACCGAGGGTAACACCCACTACGAGTACATTCTGGGCGGCACTGCCGCCACCCAGTCTGCCGCCGAGAGCACCGCAGACAATAAGGAGGTAAAGGCATGATTGCAAAAACGGAATCCGGTTTTGAGATCGAGCTGGACGATGAAGCCATGAACGATGTGGAGCTGGTGGAGGCCATCGTGGAAATGGACACGGACGGTACCAAGCTGTTCTATGTGGCGGACCGCCTGCTTGGCAAGGAAGGCAAGAAGAAGCTCTACGACCACCTGCGTGACGCCAAGGGCCGCGTGCCGGTGGCTGCCTTTGGTGCAGCGATCGGTGAACTGATCCGCAGCTTTTCCGCAGGAAAAAACTCTGCATCCTCTCCGAACTGATCGCATCGGACGAGGACGCGCTGATCTGCGATTTTGCGCAGTATTACCACGTTCTGGACTGGCGCAGCCTGCCGCCGCGTCTGGCGGCCACCCTTGCTGCAGGTCTGCCGGAGAGCAGCCGCAGTATGCTGCGGCTGGCCGGGCAGCGGGTGCCTATAGAAGATCAGCTGCAGGCATCTGCTGCCGACACGCTGAACCGCATCGAGTGGTGGCTGCTGGGCAAGCCCGGCAGGCCGCCCAAGTCTATTCTGGAAGCTCTGACCGGCACGGGCTCCGGCAGCGACACGGAGGATGTGCAGAGCTTTGCCAGCCCGGAAGAATTTGAAGCGGCCATTGCTGCGCTGAAAGGAGGTTGATGGAGATGCCGGACAAAATCGAGATGGCAAAAGCCTATGTGCAGATCGTGCCGTCGGCAGATGGCATCCGGGCTGCACTGACTGACGTTTTTGACGAAGAAACGGACGGCTTAGGCGCAAAGGTTGGCCAGAGCATTGGTGCCCAGCTGGTCGGCACTATCAAAAAAGTGCTTGCCGCCGCTGGCATCGGCAAAATCATCAAGGATTCCATCGACATGGGCGGTGCCCTGCAGCAGAGCATCGGCGGCATCGAGACGCTGTTCAAGGACAGTGCCGATACCGTCAAGCAGTATGCCGCACAGGCGTACCAGACCGTGGGCCTCTCCGCCAACGACTACATGGAGCAGACCACCAGCTTTGCGGCCAGCCTGCTTTCCAGCGTGAGCAAGGATACCAATGCCGCCGCCCAGCTTGCCAACATGGCCATGGTGGATATGGCCGACAACGCCAACAAAATGGGCACGGATATGCAGGATATCCAGAATGCCTATCAGGGCTTTGCCAAGCAGAACTATACCATGCTGGATAACCTCAAGCTGGGCTATGGCGGCACGCAGGCCGAGATGCAGCGTCTGCTGATCGATGCCGAGAAGATCTCCGGCGTCCATTATGATCTGGGCAATCTGGCCGACATGTACAGCGCCATCCATGTGATTCAGCGGGAGATGGACATTACCGGCACAACGGCGAGAGAAGCTGCAACGACCCTGACCGGCAGCTTTGCGGCTATGAAGGCAGCGGCGCAGAACGTGTTGGGCAATTGGAGCACCGGCGCAGACCTGACGGCACCCCTGCAGGCACTGACGGACACGGCCCGGACCTACCTTGTGGGCAACCTGCTGCCCATGATCGGCAACGTGCTGCAGGGCATCCCGCAGGTCATTTACGGCCTTGTGCCCGAAGTGGTGCAGACCGGCACTGAGCTTCTCGGCTCTCTGGCGCAGGGCTTCACACAAGGCATCCCGGATTTTCTGGCGAATGCTCTGCCGCAGCTGCTTTCCTTTACGGAAAACCTGCGGGAAAATGCCGGGGAGTTCGTGAACGCCGGTCTGGACATGATCACCCAGCTGGCCAACGGCCTGATCGCGGGCCTGCCAGATCTCATCGCCTATGTGCCGGATATCATCATCAATATCTGCGGCATCATTAACGACAATATGCCGAAGCTCCTTGCAGAGGGCGTCTCACTGGTGGTGCAGCTGGGCGTGGGTATCGTAAAGGCTGTGCCCGACCTGCTGGCCAACTGGAAGAAGATCCTGCAGGCGGTGCTTTCGGTCATTTCTGCAGTGAATTGGCTGAACATCGGCAAGAACATCCTCACCGGCGTGGCAAGCGGCGTCAGGAGCATGGGCTCTTCCATGCTGGCTGCATTCAAGGGCGGTTTTTCCAGCGCCCTGGCATGGATCAAGAGCCTGCCCTCGCAGGCGGTTCAGTGGGGCAAGAATCTGATTCAGAGCTTCATCAACGGCCTGACCGGCAAGGGTAAAGTGGCGGATATCGCTACCGCAGCTACTGCCGGTTTTACCATCGCCGATGTTGCCAGCCGTGACGAACTGGCCGACTGGACCTCCGCCAACACCAGCCTTGCCGACAGCGCCCAGACCGTGGCGGATATCGCTATCCCGGCCTATACCAAGTCCGGCAATGCGGCAGCCGCCGCAGGGAAAGCAGCGGGCACAGCCGCAAAGGCCGCCGCATCGGTGGTCAACTCTTACTCTGACACGGTGACCGAGGTGCTGGGCAAAGTGACCCGCACCACCCAGACCGTAAACGAGGAGCTTTCCAACGGAAAGAAGCAGCAGACCCAGACCATCACCGAGACCAGCCGTCAGCTGGTGAACGGTGTGCTGAAGGACATCAAGACTGTCACCGAGATTGACGCGATGGGCAAGACGACCGTCAAACAGACCATGGAAACGGTGCGGGAGATGGCCAATTCGGTCACATCGACCTTTGACACAGTGGTAAATGGCATTGCTACCAGCACCAAAACCATCAAGGAAACACTGACCGACGGCACCGAGACCACCAAAAAGGTGATCACCGAGACCTTCAATAAGGTGGTGGACGGTGCCCTTGTGGTGGTCGAGCGAGTCAAGAACATTGCCGCCGACGGCACCGAACAGGTGGCCGAGACCATCAAGAAGGCCAGTGCCGACAGTTTTTCTGGCCTTGTAAAGGGCTGGCAGGGCGAGGCCGACAAGGGCGTGCTGGGCACTTTTGGCACCTTGTACAAAGCTGTGAAGAGTCAGGACTGGCTCAGCGTCGGGCAGTGGGTCCTTTCCACCCTGTACAACGGTCTTGCACCGGAGACCAAGCTGCTGATCGATGACTTCGGCAAGAATCTGATCCAGCAGGTCAACGGTTTTCTGGGCGAGGGCATCAGCCAGCTGGCCAATGGCGCGTGGGACCTCGGCACCCAGATCTTCGACGGCCTGACTGGCGGCTTTGGAGATGTGGTCAGCCAGTTCTCCGGCCTGGGCAGCACACTGCTGGACATTTTCGGCGGTCTGCAGGGGCCGCTGAGCGCGGCGGCTCTCGCCATCAGCAAGGGCCTGCAGGGCGGTCTGATCTCTGCATTCCCGGAGATCCTTGCTTCGCTGGGCGGCCTGATCGGTGCCATCGGCGGCGCGTTCGTGGCAATGCTGCAATCCATCGGCATGGCGCTGCTGCCGACCGGATTCGGGACCCCGAAGGGCCTGCTGATGATCGCAGCGGGTGTTGCTCTGGTGGCTGCGATCGCGGCCATCGTTGCATCGCTCGGCGGTGCCTTCAAGAAAAAGAGCACACCCGGCACGGGCAGCTCTTCCAGCAGCGCCGCAGGCAGCACCGTCACCGAGGCTTCCAGCAGCCTGTGGGACTACGAGAAGAAAGCTCCGCTGCCCCAGCGCACTCAGCGGCCCAATATCGAAGTGAACCAGTACATCTACAGCAAGGCGCAGACGGCGGCGGACCTGATGCGCGAAGCACAGTATGAGCAGGAAAGGGCGGTGCTGCAGGGTGTTTGACGCTGTTTTTACCTCCAGCACCGGACAGAGCTTTGCCTTTGGCTACAAGGCCAGCGTGCTGTGGAGCTGTGACCCGCTGGGCGACCTGCCCGTGGATCTGGAAACCAGTCAGGGTTATCAGCAGGTGGGTGCTCCTGTGGAGAGCCGCAGCATTTCCGGCGTCACCCGCACCATCACCGGGCGTATCCTGCGCAATGTCGATTACTGCAAGCGTCAGCTGCGGGACGTGTTTGCGCCGGGCGTGACCGGGCGTTTCACCGTGGCCGGGAAATACTGGTGTGACGCCGAGGTGCAGCGCTGTCCGGCCATCAGTGCGGCGCTGCTCTGGCCCACTTTCAGCTTTCAGCTGTACTGCCCCAACCCCTATTGGCACAGTGTAGAGGAAACGCTGGCCGCGACCATCAGGGTGACACCTGTGTTCCGCCTGCCGGTGTGCTACGACGCGCACCAGTTCGGCATCCGGGAGCAGGCCGATTATATCCGCATCGTCAACAGTGGTCTGGATACCCAGAACTTTCGGCTTTCACTGTCGGCCAGAGGGCCCGTGGTCAACCCCGGCGTCCTTAACCCGGAAACGGGCGAATACCTGCGCTTTGTTACGACCCTGCAGGACGGCGACGAGCTGCAGGTCTACCGCGAAAACGACCTGCTGCGGGTCCAGCAGCTCATTGACGGCAAAGCCTACGACGTGCTCTCCATCCTTGACGGAAGCAGTACCCTTTGGACGGTGTATCACGGTACGCAGGCATGGCAGCGCACCGCAGAATCCGGCGACGGCTGGCTTTTCCTGACGCTGACCATGCACGCAGCGTATTCCACCATCATCACGGAGGGTTCCAATGGCTGAGATCATTTCTGCACTGACAGCATCCGGGCACAAGAGCATCTGCGTCTATGATATCCGGCTCAATCTGCTGGGCCGCATTGAAAGCTGGGTCTCGCTGGTCTGGCCGGAACGCTACAACGTCTATAGTGACACCCAGGGTGCACAGCTGGAGCTGCACGACACGACCGCTTTGCAGGCGCTGTGCCGCCCGGACCGGTATCTTTGGCTGGTGGGCAGCGATCGGCTCATGCGCATCGTGTCGGCCCAGAAATCCGACCACAAGCTGGTGATCGCCGCAAAAGACGCCGCCTGCATTCTGGATGAACGCGGTCACACGGACACCCTAAGCAATTTTGCCGCAGAGGAAACGTTGCGAAGTCTGGTATCCAGTGCTGCTGCGTGGCCCTGCCTTGAACTGGGCGATGCTGCAGGACTGACGGACACCTACAGCGGCGAGGTCAAGCCCGGCAGCCTGCTGAAGCTGGTCGAACAGGTGTGTCAGGAGCTGGACATCGGCTTCCGGGTGCGGTTCGATCAGCCGGAAGCGAAACTGCTGTTTGAGCTGTTCCGGCCAAAACTCGACCCGAACGCCCGGTATGCGCCGCAGTACGGCAACCTGACCGACCTGACCTATACCGAGAGCATCACGGACTATAAAAATGTGTGCGTGGTCGTTGGCGCGGAAGGTACCGCCACCGTGGGTGCAGCGGAGAACACCGGCTCTGCCCGGCGGGAGCTGATCGTGGATGCTACCAGCAAAAAGAAGGAAGGCGGCCAGTCTCAGGCGGACTATCTTGCCGCCCTGCGCGCACAGGGCGAGCAGGAGCTTGCCAAACATACCCGGCTGGAAAACTTCCGCTTCACCCCCACCGGAAGAATCACAGTGGGCATGGTGGTGGAGGCCAGCCTGCCCGGAACGGACATTCAGGCCGCTGCCCGCATTACCTCTGTGACCCTGAGCTCCCAAAAGGGTAAAAACTCGGTCAGCACAGAGATCGGCACCCCGATCATCAGGAGGAAACAATGAGCATTATCACATATCCGCTGAACGGCGTGGTTTACAGCGCCGAGGACGTGGCCACCTACCTGTGCACCCGCACATCCGGCGTCTACTCCAAAGAGACCAACTTTGCTGTCAGTATCACCGGTACACGGCAGATCACCGTTGCGCCCGGCCTTGCATGGATCAATTACGACGACTTTAAAGGCGTATCTGTGTGCAGTCGGGAAGAGAACGTCTTGACCGTCCCCGAAGCAGACAACATCCTCAACCGCGTGGATCGCGTCGTGTTGCAGTTTGACACCTCGGAGAATATCGCGGCGATCAAGCTCAAGACCGGCACGCCTGCCGTGGCCGCACAGCCGCCCGATATCCTGCAGAACCATAATCAGTACGAGCTGGGCCTGTGCACCATTTCGGTGCCCGCAGGCTCCACCGCTGTCACCGCCGCCGACATCACCGACACCCGCGCGGACGAGACCGTCTGCGGCGTGATGCGGGACGGCGTGACGGGGATTCCCACCGCCCAGCTGCAGACGCAGGCAAAGGCCATGCTGGACAGCCTGCAGGCCGAGGTGGACAGCAGGAGCTTTTACACCCGTGCCGAGGTGGACGCACTGCTGAAAAGCGTGAATCCTTTTCCCGTGGGCAGCATCTACCAGAGCACCGACCCCACCAGCCCTGCCGCCCTGTTTGGCGGCACATGGGAGCAGATCGCATC